>JBKPHS010000220.1:0-5239 GCA_046729975.1 Actinomycetota bacterium | reverse complement strand
GTACATCGCCATCTCGGGCTGGCGCTTCTAGCGCAACTTCGGGCTCCCGGGGACATTTGAGTCTCCGGGAGCCCACGGAATAAGACCCGTGCGCCGCGGGTCTGCAACTTCTAGGGATCTCGACCGAAAGGACCGAAGCGTGCGTAAGCTCCTCGCAATCCTCGCCGTGGCCGCCGTGCTTGCCAGCGCAGCGGCGTTTGGCGCGACGCTCGCATCCGGTTCCGGGGGACAACGAGCTGACGCCGCCGCGACGACCGTCAGGGTCGGCGACAACTTCTACTCGCCCTCCAGGAAGACGATCAGCAGGGGCTCCCTAATCACGTTCAGGTGGGTCGGCAGCAACCGTCACAACGTCACGACGACGACCGGCCGGACGCTCGTGTCGACTCGGCGCAGCGGCTCGAAGTCGGTCCGCTTCTTCCGCTCGCGGACCGTCATCTGCACGATCCACCCGAACTCGATGCGGCTGAGGGTCACCACGAACTGAGGGCTCGAAAAGGCTCAGGGATGAGGTCGAGCGACGGGCCCCCCGGGGCCCGTCGCCGGCGTTAAGAGCCCTCGCGCGTCAGGGCTGCGCCGTTACCGGCAGCCCGTGCTCAACACCGCCGTCGGGGCGGACCCAGCGCGGCCGGTACGCGCGCTCGCCGTCGAAGGGGACGGCGCGCAGGTAGAAGCCGGCCGTGTCGGTCTGGAACTCGCCTGCGCGGTCGCAGGGTCCGGGCGGCGGGTCGGGCGTCTCGGCGCGGGCGACGCTATCGACCACGCGCCAGGTGCCGCTCGGGTCCTGTTGCTCGATCGCGACCCGCTGCGGTCCCTGGCCAGGCCGCACCTGGCCGAACAGCACGACGAACGGGCCTCCGTCGCGCTCCTCGACTTCGGCCCAGAAGGGGAGCTTGAATGCGCGCAGCGCCGGCTTCTCGGCGCCGTCCTGGAAGTACAGGCCGGTCTGGTACCCGCGCCAGCGGCGCGGCGAGTCGGCGGGGTAGCGCCCGTCCGGCCCCTGGTCGTCCAGCAGGAAGTGGCTGAACATCCGCGTGTCGGGTCGCCGCCAGGCCAGATAGGTCGAGAGCCCGATGAAGCTGGCCTGCTCCTCGGGAGAAACGCCGCGAAGCGCATCGGGTGGGTTGGTCTCGTAGCCGTACTCGGTCAGGTAGAGCGGCAGCGGACTCGAGATCCGGCCGCGCCGGTGCAGCTCGTCGAGCAGCGCGGACAGGCGGTCGAGGTCGGCGAGCGTCACGGCATCGGGGTCGGCGCTCGGAGTGTCGGGCCGCTCTCCCGAGTACGGATGGTGGGCGAAGCCGTCGGCCCTCAGCGGCCGGAAGCGACGGCACTCCCGCGTGCGTAGCGGACGCAGGCTCGGATCGACGCACGCGAGCGCGCGAACGAACACGAGCGGGTCCATGCTTCGCGCCGTTCCGGGTGAGCGCGCGCCATGCGGCGCCAGTCCGCCGAGCAGCACCTGATTGTCGTCGCTGACGCGCTTGAGCGCGTCGTAGCCCGCCTCGTGCATGGCTCGGTAGATGTGCGGAGATACCGCGCGCCAGCGCCCCCGGCGCGTGCGCTCGAACTGCGGCAGCAGGAAGTTCGCTTGGTTCGGCTCGTTCCAGGTGGTCCAGAGGCGCACGGCCGGGAGGCTGCGCCCGCGGCGGACGGGATCTTCGAAGCCGCCGTTGTAGCGTCGCGCCACCGCCTCGACGAAGTGTCCGTACTCGCGCGCGTCCGGCCGCCAGCGCTGGCGTCCCGGCGCCCCCGCCACGCTGCGCCGGACCGCCCAGCGAGGAGCCCAGAACGCGACGTCGATCTGCACGCCGAGCCCGGCATCGGTCACCAGCCGCACGGCCCGGTCCAGCTCCTCGAAGCGGCCCTGCGGATAGGCGCGCGGGTCAGTTGCCTCGAACGCGGGGCGGCGTCGGCTGCGCGGCTCCGGCGCAAGGTGCGACCAGCTCGCGGTGATGCGGACCCGGTCGGCGCCCGCCGCGACCAGCCGCCTGACCGCGTCCGGCGCGCGCTCGCCGAGCAGCAGGGCGTCGTCCTGGATCGTCACCTCCAGCGGGCGCGCCACAGGCGCGGCGGGCGCGCCGCCCCCGCCCCCGATGCCCGCGAGCAGCATCGCGAGCGTGCATGCCAGTGCGTCCACAGCCTCCTCGGCCGAGTTCATACCCAAGCCGTCGCCGCGTCACGCTCGGCCGCTCAGCCTTGCCGGAAGAGCGGCACTGATCGATCTAGTGGTTGCTCTGCAACCACAGAATCGGTCAGTGCGCAACTGGGACGCAATTCGGGCGTGCGTGAAGCGGGATAGGTCCTCAGCGCATGCGGATCACGTACGGCCCGGCCGCGCGCCTGACGCCGGGGCCGGGCCGCGCGCCGCCGGCGACCCTCACGTCGTCGACGATCGCGCAGCTCCGGCGGCAGCCACCCCGACTCTCGAGCCCGGGCCCGAGGCCGAACGGGCGGTCGACGGTCACGTGGCGGTCGCGTAGGTAGTACGCCACGACGGCGCTGTTCGTGAGCACGCTGGGATAGACGGCGGAGGGAGCCACGTCGCCAGTGACGGTCGCGTCGGGCTCGAGCTCGCGGCCCTCCCGCTGCACGAAAACGGCCACGCCGAGCGCCAGCGCACCGACCGCGGCCACCGGGACGGCCGCGGGAATAGGCGCGACGGCCAGGCCGCCGGCGAGCAGGCCGATGCCGAGCGGGATCAGGATCGTCAGGTAGCGCTGCTGGAAGACGTCGGGGCCGATCCAGGCCACGACCGCCTGGAGCACCACGACGGCCACCGCCGTGCCGCCGAGCAGCCAGAGCGCAAGGCGGCCACGGCGTGGCTCGACCCGGCGCCGGATCAGGAGTACGGCGGCGCCAAGCGCGGCCGCGACGAGGAGGAGCTGGCCCCAGCGCAGCCCGACCGAGTCGGCCGCGCCGTGCTCGCCGAAGAAGAGCGGCAGGATCACGTCGCGCAGGGCCGCCGGGCTCGGTGCCGGGTAGGTGGGAGCGACCTTCGTCACGTCGAGCTGGTCGAGCGAGCGGTCGAGCTCGCCGACCCAGGGAAGCAGCGCGAGCGCGGGCAGCGCGCCGAAGGCCAGCACCTCCCGCCGTCGCGGCGCGCCCAGCACGAGCAGCACGCCGAGCAGCGCGAGCAGGAACAGGCCGGCGTCGTACTCCGAGTAGAGAGCGATGAGCGCCCCGCCCGCGTACAGCCACCACCAGCGGCGGGGCGCGCCCTGCGCGAGTCGCACCGCCGCCCAGAGCGCGAGCAGCAGCCCGAGAGCGGCGAGCGTGAACGCCCGCGAGTAGTTCGAGAACGACACGGCGTACGGGGCGACCGCGAGACCGAGCGCCGCCAGCAGCCCCGCCCGCGTGCTCGCGAACAGGTCGCGCACGATCGCGTACAGCACCGGGATGGCCGCCAGCGAGGCCAGCAGCGACGGCAGCCGCAGCCACCACTCGTGATCGAGGGGCAGCGGAGTGAGCAGCAGGTAGAAGAGGGGAGGGGTGTTCTCGTAGTCCGCGAGCCGCTCGAGGAAAGCGCCCCACGACGGAGCGGAGGCGACGAGCCAGGAGTAGCCCTCGTCGGCCGACAGCCGGTCGCCCATGCCGGCGAGGCGGACGGCGAGGCCGGCGGCCACGATCCCCGCTAGCAACAGGCGCTGCCGCTTCACGGCGGGGCAGCGTACGTAACTAGACTGCCCGCCGTGGAAGCGGGGACCAGGAAGATCCGCGTGGTCGTTGCAAAGCCCGGGCTGGACGGTCACGACCGCGGCGCGAAGATCATCGCGCGGGCGCTGCGCGACGCCGGCATGGAGGTGATCTACACCGGCTTGCACCAGACGCCGGAGCAGATCGCCGAGACCGTGCTCCAGGAGGACGCCGACGCCGTCGGCCTCTCGATCCTGTCGGGCGCGCACATGACCCTCGTCCCGCGCGTGGTGGGCCTCCTCAAGGAGCAGGGCGCTGACGAGGTGGTCGTCACGGTGGGCGGGACGATCCCCTCGGAGGACGTCCCGGAGCTGAAGAAGCTCGGCGGGGCGGAGGTCTTCACCCCCGGCGCATCGACCCAGGAGATCATCGACTTCATCCGCGGCGCAGTAGCCGGCCGCGAGCAGTAGCTCTCAGGCGGCGCGGCGCTGCTCCGCGAAGCGGCTGTCGAGCTCCGCGAGCATCGTCCTCAAATCCTCGAAGCGCTGCCTGCCGTAGCGCCGGACCAGCCGCTTCTCGATCGCCTCGATGAGGCGGAACCCCTCCGCCTGCGCGGCGCGGCCGCGCTCGGTCAGGTAGAGGATCTTCGCGCGGCGGTCGTCGGGGTCGGGGCGTCGCTCGAGGTAGCCGAGCTGCTCGAGGTCGGTCGCCACCTCGCCGACGGCCTGCTTGGTCAACCCGGTCGCGATGGCGACGTCGGTCACGCGCGATCCCTCCGGTCCGACGTGCCCGAACACGCAGCCGTGTCCGGGCCGCACCTCGCCGAAGCCGGCCCGAGAGAGACCCGCGTGCAGCTCGTCCGCTACCCCGTCCGCGGCCCGATAGAGGAGCGCCAGCACGTGGTCAGGAGTGTGGCTACCCGCACTGTTCATTTGGTCAGGTTGCTTTATAAAGTCGCCTTACAAGGTTTCTTGACCAAGTGTATCCCGACCGACGGAGACTGGCAATGGCTCGCAAATGGTGGACATTGATCGCGGTAAGCGTCGCGACGTTCATGCTCCTGCTCGACATCACGGTGGTCAACACCGCGCTGCCGGCGATCCAGGAGGACCTCGGCGCGACCTTTACCGAGCTTCAGTGGGTGATAGACGCCTACACGCTCGCGCTCGCCGCGCTGGTGCTGACGGCCGGCGTGCTCGCCGACCGGCTCGGAAGGCGACGCGTGTTCGTCGCCGGCCTGGCGATCTTCTCGCTCGCCTCGCTGCTCGCCGGACTGGCGGGCGACCCTCTGGCGCTGAACCTCGCGCGCGCGCTCCAGGGCGTCGGCGGGGCCATTATGTTCGCCGTCTCGCTCGCGCTGATCGCGCAGGAGTTCGCACCGGGACGCGAGCGCGGCGCCGCGATGGGCGTCTACGGCGCGACGATCGGCGTCTCGGTCGCGATCGGGCCGCTCGTCGGCGGCGCGCTCGTCGACTCGCTCGGGTGGGAGTCGATCTTCTTCCTGAACGTCCCGATCGGCGCGGCCGCGATCGCGATCACGCAGCTCAGGGTGCGGGAGACGCGAGATCCGAACGCCACTCGGATCGACTGGGCCGGTCTCGTCAGC
>JBKPHS010000219.1:0-4215 GCA_046729975.1 Actinomycetota bacterium | reverse complement strand
GAGCGGGGGGCGGGCGCGGGGCGGGGGGTTGCTCTGCCCCGCGCCCCGGGGGGGGGGCGCGGCCCCCCGCGGGCGCCCCCCCCCGGCGAGCCGGCGGAGAGCCCCCAGCCCCCAGCCCCCAGCCCCCAGGACGTGGAGGCGGAGCGCGACGCGTACCTCGAGCTTGCTCAGCGGACGCAGGCGGACTTCGAGAACTACCGAAAGCGCGCGGCCAAGGAGGCGGCGGCCGCAGGCGAGCGAGCGAAGGCCGGCCTCGTCCGCGAGCTGCTGCCGGTCGTGGACAACCTCGAGCGGGCGCTCGCCTCGGCGCCCGAGGGCGATCCGCTGCTCGAGGGCGTTCGCCTGGTGCATGCCGGGCTCGTGGCCGCGCTCGAGCGCGAGGGGGTCGAGAGCTTCGACCCGAGCGGCGAGCAGTTCGATCCCACGCTGCACGAGGCGCTCTCGACCCGTCAGTCCGACGGGGCGGCTTCCGGGCTGGTCCTCGAGGTCGTCGAGAAGGGCTACCGTCTGAACGAGGCCGTCCTGCGTCCGGCCCGGGTGATCGTCTCAGCCTGAGTCATGCCTGCAGTCAAGGACCCGTACAAGGCGCTCGGCGTCGACAAGAAGGCCTCGGCCGAGGACATCAAGAAGGCCTACCGCAAGCTCGCCCGCAAGTACCACCCGGACAAGAACCCCGGTGACACCTCCGCGGAGGAGCGCTTCAAGGACGTACAGGAGGCGTACGCGATCCTGTCCGACGAGGAGAAGCGCAAGCAGTACGTCCAGGGCGGCGGGATCTTCGGCACCGGCTTCGATCCTGGCGCGTTCCGCACCGGCGGAGGCGGCGGGTTCGGCGGGTTCGGCGACATCCTCTCCGACCTCTTCGGCGGCGCCGCCGGCGGAGCCGGCACACGCCGGCAGCCTCAGCGCGGACGCGACCTCGAGGCCGAGGTGCACATCTCGTTCGAGCAGGCGATGGAGGGGGCTCAGATCCCTGTCACCGTGCCGCTCGCCGCTCCCTGTCCGACCTGCCACGGCACCGGTGCGAAGCCCGGCACGAGCCCGACCGTCTGTCCACGCTGCCAGGGCCGCGGCATCGAGTCGCAGGGGCAGGGGCTCTTCTCGATCTCCCAGCCATGCTCGCTGTGCGGCGGCACCGGCACGCGAATCGAGGACCCGTGCCCGACGTGTCACGGCTCCGGCCAGACGCGCCAGGTCAAGCGCTATCGCGTGAACATCCCGGCCGGCGTGCGCGACGGCAGCCGGGTGCGGCTCGCGGGCAAGGGCGAGGCCGGGCCGCAGGGCGGCCCGCAGGGCGACCTCTACGTCGTCACGCGCGTGCCCGACTCGCCGATCTTCAAGCGCAGGGGCGACAACCTCGAGGTCGAGGTCCCCGTCACGATCGTCGAGGCGATCCGCGGCGCCACGGTCGACGTGCCCACTCTGTCGGGCTCCAAGCGCATCCGCGTGCCGGCCGGCACCCAGCACGGCACGGTCCAGCGGCTTCGCGGCGAGGGCCCGCCGAAGCTCCAGGGCAAGGGCCGGGGAGACATCCACTACCGCCTCGCGATCGACGTGCCGCGCTCGCTCAGCCGCGAGCAGAAGGACGCGGTCGACGAGCTGGCGCAGGTGATGGACGGGAATCCGCGTGAGCGGCTGTTCGCGGGGAGGGATGGTTGATGGCCGAGCGCAGCGACGAGGGCACCGCACCCGGACACGACCGCGGCGTCTACATGATCTCCGTGGCCGCGCAACTCGCGGGCATGCATCCGCAGACGCTGCGGATCTACGAGGCGCGCGGCCTGATCACGCCGCAGCGCTCGCCGAAGAACACCCGTCTCTACTCGCAGCGTGATGTCGAGCGGCTGCGCCGGATCCAGGCGCTGACCACCGAGATGGGCATGAACCTGGCGGGCGTCGAGCGGGTGTTCGAGCTCGAGCAGGAGCTCGATCGGATGCGGAGGCGCATGGCCAGCCTGCAGCGCCAGGCCGAACGACTCGAGCAGGACTTTCGCGAGGAGCTCGAGCGAGTGCGGCGCTCGTTCCGCGCCGAGATCGTGCCCTACGAGCCGCCGGGCCAGGCCCTAGTGCCGGCGCGCGCGGGGGACGGCAAGGGCGTGAAGATCCCGATTCGGCGCTCCAGCGGCTAGCGCCGGCCGGCCCGTAGCGCGAGGGTCGCGGTCGAGCGACCTTGGGCTGTGGCGATCGCGGCCCGGACGCGCAGGCGCCGCAGTCGCCGTACGAGCCGCTGGTTGCGCTTCGAGAGGCGGACGCGCGCGGTCGCGATCCCGGCCGAGCCCCTCCTGAAGCTGCCGCTGCCGAGGCGCACGCGGCGCTTCGCGCTCACCTCGACCCGCGACGCCGTGGTGAGCACGACGGTTCCGTCGCACGCGGACGCACAGCGCAGCCGCACCGCGACGGCGCCGCTCTTCGCGAGCGTGAGCGAGGTGCTCACGAGCGACGCGCCGGCGGCGCGGCCCGGGCCGACCGAGCGCGTCGGGTCGAGCGGGAAGGCGTCGATCGTGTCGGGGAAGCCGTCGTTGTCGTCGTCGGGGTCGGCGTTGTTGCCGATCCCGTCGTGGTCGGAGTCGAGCTGCTCGGCCGCGTTGAGCGGATAGAGGTCGACGGCGTCCGGCGCGCCGTCGTTGTCGTCGTCGGGGTCGGCGTTGTCGCCGATCCCGTCATGGTCGAGGTCGGCCTGCTCGGCCGGATCGAGCGGAAAGGCATCGCTGCCGTCCTCGACCCCGTCGTTGTCGTCGTCCGTGTCCTGCGTGTCGTCGCCGAAGCCGTCGCCGTCGGCGTCCGTCTCGACGGTGCCGAAGACGAGTACCTCACCTTGCGGCTCGGTGATCCCGTTGCAGGCGTCGTAGCTCTTCACCTGTCCCGCCGCGTGCTCGCCGCTCGAGAACAGGCACGTTCCGCCCGAGGCCTTGAACTGGAAGTCCGAAGGCGAGCCGAGCACCTGGAGCCCGAGCCGGTCGCCCTGCTGGATCGGCCGGCGCACCGGGACGAGCAGGTTTCCGTCGCCCGCGGTGGCCGCCGCATCGATGAGCGGCTCGGTGTTGAGCCAGTTGTCACCCGACTGTCGGAGGACGAGGAACCTGACCGACTCGGCCGTACCGCCGTAGCGGAGCCGCACGGACGTGAGGACCCCGGTCTGCGGCGAGGCGTGCGCCTCGGTGAAGGCGGCGCAGGTCTGGTTCAGCATCCCGCAGCCGTCGACGGCCGGCTGGCTCGTATCCGCCCCGAATCCCTGCGAAGCCTCCGCCGGCGCGGCCATGCCGAATGTCACGGCGACTGCGATCAGCGCGGAGGCTCGCATCCAGGTGTCAGTATCGCCGCCAGGGCGCTGCGGCATCGCCGGTTGGCCCCGACGGTGGACGAAGCACACACAGGTTGCTATAAACGCACTTAGATTTTATGCATCCAGATCGCTTTACCATCAAATCCCAAGAGGCGCTCTCAGCGGCCCAGAAGCTCGCGGGTGCGCGGCGAAACCCGGAGGTGGCTCCCCTGCACCTCCTGGTCGCGCTGCTGGAACAGGACGGCGGCATCGTCGTGCCGGTCCTGCGCCGCGCGGGCGCGGAGGCCGATGCCGTCCGCCGCCGCGCGAACGAGGCGCTCGACAAGCTGCCGACCGTCACGGGTGACGCCACGCAGTCGCCCGCGCTCTCGCGCGAGATGGCGAAGCTGCTCGAGCGCGCGGACGAGGAGGCTCGAGCGTTCGGCGACGAATACGTGTCCACCGAGCACCTGCTGCTCGCGCTCGCGGCCGATCCTGTCGTTGACCTTGGCGCGACGCGCGACCAACTGGCGGAGGCCGTGAGCCAGGTCCGGGGGCCGCACCGGGTGACCGACCAGAGCCCCGAGGACAAGTACCAGGCGCTAGAGAAGTTCGGCCGCGACCTGACCGAGGCCGCCGAGCAGGGCAAGCTCGACCCGGTCATCGGCCGCGACGACGAGATCCGGCGCGTGGTCCAGGTGCTTTCACGCCGGACCAAGAACAACCCCGTGCTGATCGGCGACCCGGGCGTCGGCAAGACGGCGATCGTCGAGGGGCTCGCGCAGCGCATCGTCTCGGGCGACGTGCCGGAGTCGCTGCGCGACCGGCGCGTGATCGCGCTGGACATCGGCGCGCTGATCGCGGGGTCGAAGTACCGCGGCGAGTTCGAGGACCGGCTGAAGGCCGTGCTGAAGGAGATCGCCGAGGCCCAGGGACAGGTCATCCTGTTCATG
>JBKPHS010000218.1:0-32738 GCA_046729975.1 Actinomycetota bacterium | reverse complement strand
TCGAGGAGGTCCTCTACGAGCACCCGGCGGTCCGCGAGGCGGCCGTAATCGGCGTACCGCATCCGGAGCTCGGCGAAGAGGTGGCCGCTGCAATCGCGCTGATGCCCGGTGCGAGCGTGGAGGAGGCGGACATCGTCGACTACATCAAGGGACAGGTCGCGGCGTACAAGTACCCACGGCTCGTCTGGTTCGTCGAGGAGCTTCCGAAAGGTCCGACGGGCAAGATCGTCAAGCGGGAGATCGAGGCGCCCGAGCATCTGATGGCAGCGACGCGGTGACGTCTACCGGCACAGCGGAGCCGAGCGTCGGCACCGGCCCGCGCGCCGCCGCGTCGGCTGCGCTCGAGGTGTTGCTCACGGATGCCGCCGTGGGCGGCCGCACACGTCTCCTGCAGCCGCGGGCGGCGACGAGGGTCATCGGTGGGCTCGCGCGGCGCCCGGACGTCGTGGCTCGCCGCGCCGGCGGGCTTGCAGCGGATCTCGCCCGCGTTGCGGCCGGCCGCTCTGTCCGCGAGGCCGCCAAGGGCGACCGCCGCTTCGCCGACCGCGGCTGGCGCGAGAACTGGCTGCTGCGCCGCCTGTTGCAGGGCTACCTCGCGGTCGGCGAGACAGTCGACGAGCTGATCTCCGATGCGCAGGTGGACTGGCGCACCGAGCGCCTGGCGCGCTTCGCCGCCGCGAACGTGCTCGATGCCGTGGCCCCGAGCAACTTCCCGCTGACGAATCCCGTTGTGCTGAGAGAGACGGTCGACCGCGGGGGCGTGAACCTGGCCGACGGCGCGCGCCGGCTGGCGGCGGACCTGTCGCGCTCGCCGCGACTGCCGGCGAGCGTGGACACGACGAAGTTCGAGGTCGGTAGCAATCTCGCCTGCACGCCCGGCGCGGTCGTGCTGCGAACCGACGTGCTCGAGCTGATCCACTATCGGCCGCAGACCGCCGAGGTGCGCGAGGCCCCGCTGCTGGTCGTCCCGCCGACGATCAACAAGTACTACGCGCTCGACCTCGCGCCGGGCCGCAGCCTCGTCGAGCATCTGGTGCGCGAGGGCCAGCAGGTCTTCACGATCTCGTGGCGCAACCCCGACCAGCTGCAGGGTCACTTCGACCTCGACACCTACGCGCAGGCGATTCTCGAGGCCCGCGCGGCGGCGGCCGCCATCGCGCGGCAGCCCGCCGTGCACCTCCTGGCCGCGTGCTCTGGCGGCATCATGGCCGCGGGGGCCCTCGGTCACCTCGCGGACGGCGGCGAGCTCGCCGGGGCCGCGAGCCTCACGCTGCTGGTATGCGCGCTCGACAACGCGCGCGCCGGCACGGTGGCCGCGCTGACCAGCCGCCAGCTGGCGGCCGCCGCCGTCGCCGAGTCGGCGCGCAAGGGCTCCCTGGACGGCAAGGCGCTGGCGGGCGTGTTCGCCTGGTTGCGCCCGAACGACCTGATCTGGAGCTACGTGGTCAACAACTACCTGCTCGGCAAGGAGCCGCCGGCGTTCGACATCCTCTACTGGAATCAGGACACGGTTCGGCTCGCCGCGGGCCTGCACCGCGACTTCGTGAAGGTCGCCCTCGAGAACCCGCTCACGAGACCGGGCGCTCTGCGGGTGCTGGGCAGCGGGGTCGATCTCGGGAGCGTGGACGTCGACGCCTACGTCGTCGCGGGAGCGAGCGACCACATCATCCCGTGGGAGCAGGCGTACCGCAGCGCACAGCTGCTCGGCGGTCACGTGCGGTTTGTGCTGTCGGACAGCGGGCACATCCAGGCGCTCGTGAACCCGCCCGGCCCCGAGAGCCGGCGCCGCTACCGCGTGGCGGCGGCGGGCCAACAGGAGCCGGAGGAGTGGCTCGACCACGCGACGACGCAGCAGGGCAGCTGGTGGCCCGACTACGCCGGCTGGCTGGGCGAGCGCTCGGGCGAGCTCCGCCGCGCACCCCGGACGCTCGGCAACCGCCGCTACAAGCCTCTTGCCGCAGCGCCCGGGAGCTACGTCCATGCCCACTGAGACGGCTCGCGACCCGGGAAGCGGCAGCGAGGGGCTGCTGCCACCTGAGGTCCCCGCCGACCGCTGGTGGCTGGGCCGGCCACTGGCCGAGCTGCGCTGGCAGCTCGAGCTCACGCGCCTGGTCGTAGACCCCGTGTTCTACGGCCGAGGCGTGCCCCGAGGCGACGGCCGTCCCGTGGTGCTCGCTCCCGGGTTCCTCGCCGGCGACTACACGCTGCTTGTCCTGGCGACCTGGCTGCGGCGGATCGGCTACCGCCCGTACACGTGCGGCTTCGTCGCGAACGTGGACTGCTCGAATCGCGCGCTGGAGCGCGTCGAGCGGCGCGTCGAAGGCGTCCATCGACGCCACCGCCGCAGGGTCGCTCTCATCGGGCATAGCCGCGGCGGCCACTTCGTCCGTGCGCTGGCGGCGCGGCGGCCGGACCGGGTCTCCCACGGGATCTCCCTGGGCGCCGACCTGTGCCGCATGCTCGGCATCAGCCTGCCGACCCGCATTGCCGTGACGGGGGCGCGGGCGGGCCTGCAGTGGAGCCGCCGTGCCGGGGCGGACGACTGCTTCACGATGCAGTGCAGCTGTCCGTTCACGCGCGACTACGGCAACCCGTTCCCCGAGCGCAAGGTCCGCCTCACGTCCATCTACTCGAAGGGTGACGGCGTGGTGCGCTGGGAGGGCTGCGTCGTTCCCTACGCGCGGGCCGTGGAGGTGCGGGGAAGTCATGTCGGCCTGGTCTTCAACCGCGACGTCTACCGGGCGATCGCAGCGGCGCTCGCGGCGCCGGAGCGCTCATGACCGACATCACCTACACGCGGGAAGTCGGTGCGGCGCTCCCCACGGACTATTTCCTCATTCGCGACCAGTTCACGGACGAGCAGTGGGCGCGCTTCATGGAGACGCGGCGGTTCGTGGACCGCGAGGTGCTGCCGGTGATCGCGCGGTACTGGGAGCGCGCCGAGCTCCCGTGGCCCCTGATCGGGAAGCTGGCCGGGCTCGGTATCGCCGGCGACGACATCGAGGGCTATGGCTGTCCCGGGATGAGCCCGATCGCGTGCGGGCTCGTCCACATGGAGCTGAATCGCGGTGACGGCAGCCTTGGGACGTTCCTGGGCGTGCAGTCCGGGCTGGCCATGAAGTCGATAGCGATGCTCGGCTCCGACGAGCAGAAGGAGCGCTGGCTGCCGCCCATGGCGCGCCTGGAGAAGATCGGGGCGTTCGCGCTGACCGAGCCCGAGCACGGGTCGGACGCGGTCGCGCTCGAGACCACGGCGCGTCGGATGGGCGACGAGTACGTGCTCAACGGGGCCAAGCGCTGGATCGGCAACGGCACCATCGCCGACGTGATCGTCGTGTGGGCGCGCGGCGAGAACGGTCAGGTCAACGGCTTCCTCGTCGAGAAGGGCACGCCCGGGTACGAGGCCTCGGTGATCGAGGGGAAGGGCTCCGCTCGCGCGGTCTGGCAGGCCGACGTCCGGCTCGAGTCCGTTCGCGTGCCGGTCGAGAGCCGCCTCCCCGGGGGCCGCGACTTCAAGGACACCGGACACGTACTCGCGACGACTCGCGCGACCTGTGCCTGGGCGGCGCTCGGCCACGCCGTGGCCGCCTACGACGCCGCGCTCGTCTACACGCGGCGCCGGACGCAATTCGGCCGTCCGCTGTGCAGTTTCCAGATCGTGCAGGACCGCCTGGTCAAGATGCTCGCCGAGGTCACCGCCATGCAGCTCTACTGCATGCAGATCGGCCGTCTCGCCGAGCAGGGTCGGCTGACCGACACGATCGCCGGGCTCGCCAAGCTCAACAACACGCGTAAGGCCCGCCAGGTCATCGCCGAGGCACGCGACCTGCTGGGCGGCAACGGCCTGCTGCTCGACTACCACGTGATCCGCCACATGGCCGACATCGAGGCGATCCACACCTACGAGGGCACCGAGACCATCCAGACCCTGATCGTCGGCCGCGACATCACCGGCGTGGGGGCGTTTGCGTGACGGTTACTCGCCCGTCACGAGCGGCAAGCTGAAGAGGCCCGCGAGGCCCACCGCCGCGGCCGCCAGGGCGAGTCCCCCGTGGGCCGCTCCGATCCTGGCGGCGCCGGCCAGCATCAACGCGAGCAGAGTGAGCCGCGCGGCCCGCAGGAGTGGCGCCGCCAGCGAGGGAGGCACAAGCGCGGGAACGGCGCCGGGGGTGCGCTGCCGCCGCCGGTGCTCGTCCGCCGGCGTCGCGACGAGGGAGCAGCCACAGCGGTCGCAGTGCGGCTCGATCACGGTCGCCGACTCGCCCGCTCGCTCCAGCTCGCAGAAGAGGCAGTGATGGACGTACCCCATGTGTCCGTATCGGCGGCCCGGTCGGGCCGCTTTAAGGCTCACGAATGGCCTCGTGCGAGCCGATATGACCCCCAAATGGGTGGGCGCACGCGCGAGAGCTGGAATGCTCAGGACCGCGGCATGGACGTGACGAAGGTTTTCGTCTGGTTCGCCGCGGGTCCACTCCTGCTGCCACTCCTCGGGGTCGGCCTCGAGGACCTGGCGTTCGCGATACCCGCCCTGGTACTGCCCTACGCGGCAGCTCGCTGTGCGGCGGCCGCCAAGCGCAGCCCCGACAGGCGTTTGATGTGGGGCGCCTTCGCGCTCGCCAATCTGGTCGTCGGCGCGGCATCGATCCTTGCCGTCGCTATCGCGATCTTCGGCGGGAACGACGCGGCGGGTTTCTACCTCGGCCTGACGGCGTCCGTGTTCGTGCTCTTCGCGGCGCTCCGGCTCGTGCGCGGGACGGTCCGCGACGCCGGCCTGTCGCCGCTCGTCGACGCGATCCTGACCGGCCTGCTGATCGCGTCGATCGGCACCTACTTCGTCGCAGCGCCCGGCTTCCTCCACGGCGATCCACTGCTGACGCTCGTTTTCGTGATCGACCTGGCTGCGGCCGTGCTCGCGGTTGGGACCGTCGTTGCGCGGCACAGCCCAGGCGACCGCCGGGTCGCCGGTTGGATCGCGGTGGCGTGCTTGGTCGTGACGGTCGGCGACGGGCTCGTCTCCGCCGCCGCCGCGGGGCAGCTGGCGGTGTCGGCAATCGTCGTAGCCCTGCTGTGGGCCGCCGTTGGCGGCGCACTCGCGGCCGCGGCCGGCGCCGAGCTCTCGGGTTCGGCGGGCGACGACCGCCAGGCGGGCGAGCCCGAGAGGGACGGGCTCGTGTATGGGCGCGTGCTGCTGCCTCTGGCCGCGGTCCTGATCGTGCCGGGAATCGCCGCTGCGCTCTGGCTGATGCAGGGGCCGGACGCCTGGACGCTGGCGTACTTCGGTGTCGTCTTCGCACTGGTGCTCGTCCTCGCCTTCGGACGTCAGGCCTACCTGCTGATCGACAACCAGCGCGCGGTAGCGCGTGAACGGCGCCTGCGCGGACAGGTCATGCGACGCAACGAAGAGCTCGAGGCGCTCACGAGCCTTGCCACCACGATGACGCAGACGCTGGAGGAAGCGCCGATCCTGGAGCGGGGCCTCGGGGTGCTGCATCTCGCCGCGCGCGCCACGAGCTCGGCGCTCCACTCGGGCAGCAACGGCACGCTCGACCTGCTCGCCGCGAGCGGCGCATGGCAGGCCGAGCAGGCGTGGGCCAAGCGTGCCGGCGGCACCGGCGAGCCGCCGCCCGTCGAGAGCCGCGGTCGCCGCCAGATCGTGCGGCTTCCGCTTGCCACCCGCGGCTCGCGGCTCGGTGCGGTCACCCTGATCCGGCCCGACTCCGATCCGCTACGGGACGACGAGCTGCCGCTGCTCAAGCTGCTTGCCGATCAGCTCGCCATCGCGCTCCAGAACGCGCGCGACTACCGCGAGAAGCTGGAGCTGTCGATCCGCGACCCGCTCACCGGGCTCTACAACCGCCGCTACTTCTACGAGGCGCTCGAGAAGGAGGTTCGGCGGAGCGAGCGCTACGGAGCTCCCGTCTCGCTGGTCCTGGTCGACATCGACGGCTTCAAGCAGATCAACGACGCGCTGGGGCATGGGGCCGGAGACGACGTCCTGCGCCGGATAGCCGAGACGGCCGAAGAGCTGATTCGCCCGTCCGACAGCTTCGCGCGCGTGGGCGGGGAGGAGTTCGGGCTGCTGCTGCCGGAGACGAAGCAGCTTGACGCGCTGCTCGCGGCCGAGCGACTCCGGAGCGCGGTCGCCCGGCTGGAGATCCTGCCCGGGAGGCGTGTGACCGTCAGCGCCGGCATCAGCAGCTGTCCCGAGGATGGCCGCACGCTCGAGGAGCTCGAGCAGAAGGCCGACACGGCGCTCTACTGGTCCAAGCGCAACGGCAAGAACCTCTGCGCGGTCGCGAGCGAGGTGATCGCGGCGAGCGGGGACGACGAGCGCGAGAGGTCGCTCGCTCATCTCTACGGCGTGGTCGAGACGATCGATGCGCACGGACTGCACCCGGGAGCTCACTCCGCGAACGTCGCGTCGTACTCGGTTGCGCTCGGCCAGCTGCTGGGCCTCGACCGGGAGCGCGTCGCCAGGCTCCGTCGCGCGGCGCTTCTCCACGACATCGGCAAGACGAGCGTGCCGGCGGAGATCCTGGCGAAGCCGGGCCCGCTCACGCAGGAGGAGTGGGAGCAGGTGCGCCGCCATCCCGCGATCGGCGCCGCGATGCTCGCCCACGCCGGCTTCGACGAGGAGGCGGCATGGGTGCGCCATCACCACGAGCGCATCGACGGCACGGGCTACCCCGACGGGCTTGCCGGCGACGAGATCCCGCTCGAGGCGCGGATCCTCTGCGTGGCCGCCTGCTTCGAGGCCATGACCTCGCAGCGGCCATATCGCGACGGCATGCGCATCGCCGACGCAGTCGCCGAGCTCCGGAGCGCCGCCGGCACGCAGTTCGACGCTCGCGTGGTCGAGGCGCTCACCGGCCTCGTCGAGCAGCGCGAGCTGCCGGTGCTGGCCGAGAAGCGCTAGTACTAGGCCGCCACAGCGACGCGGTGGCCCGCCACTCGCAGCTCCCGCGGCGCGTCGCCCCGGATCTCCACTTCGATCGGGATTCCCGTGGCGACGGTCTCCGTCGGGAACCAGCGGCGCCCGATCGGCACCACGATGAACAGCCCGTGATCGTCGCCGACGGCGCTGAACGTCTGACGGTTGCCGTCGAAGTGCGCCAGGCCGAGCTCGCCCTCGAGCTGCCCGACCGCCGCGCCGACGTCCGGCACGGGCAGTCCGACCTCGCTTACCTCGATCAGCTCGCTTGCGCCGAAGGGTTCCGTGGCCGGCGACTCGCGCAGACGGTTGCGCGCGATCAGCTCGACGACGTTGCCGCCCGGGTCGATGAAGTATGTGGCGCGCGCGTCCCAGTCGGAGAAGTCGAGCTCGTCGCTCCCCTCGACCGTGAGCAGCTCGGCGCGCTCGGCGGCCCAACGCTTCGCCTCGTCGAAGCGGTTTGGCGGCACGTTGACGGCGAAGTGCGAGCGAGCGGGCTCGCCGGCCTCGAACCACAGCCGCGTGGACCCCGCCTCCACGCAGAAGGCGTCCTCGCGCCGCGCGAGCAGAGGCAAGCCGAGCCTCCCCGCGTAGAAGAAGCGCAGAGCCTCGATCTGACCGGCGGGCAGCCGGAGCTCGCTGATCCTCACCGCAGCTCCGGCAGCTCCTGCTCCAACTCGAGCACTGGCCCGAAGAGGTCACGGCGCCCGCCCGTGCGCTCGAGGACCTGGTCTGAGTCGTACACGAGCAGGTCCGGATCGCGCTGCTCGGCGCAGTCCTCGACCTCGCTCCACTCGAGCGGGGCGGAGACCGTCGGACGCTCACGGGCCCGCAGCGAGTAGACGCAGATCGTGGTCTTGTGCTCGTCGTTCTGGCTCCAGTCGACGAACACCTTGCGGGGACGCAGGTCCTTGCTCATGCTCGACACGACGAGCTTCGGGTGCTGCTTCTCGAGCAGCCCGGCCAGGGCCCGCGCGAACGGCTTGGTGTCGTCGTAGGTGACAGGCGTGTTGAGCGGCACGTACACCTGCATGCCCTTGGACCCGGACGTCTTGGGGAAGCACTCGAGGCCGAGGTCCCCGAAGACGCCGCGCAACAGGAGCGCGACGTCGCAGCACTCCACGATCGTCGCGGGAGGGCCTGGATCGAGGTCGAACGCGAGCGTGGTCGGCCGCTCGATGTCGTCGGCCAGCGACAGCGACGGGTGCAGCTCGAGGTCCGCCAGGTTCGCGGCCCAGACGAGCGTCGCGAGATCGTCGACGACGCAGTAGTTGATCGTCCTGGAGCGCGCCACGACGGGGACCGTCCGCACCCAGTCCGGCCTGTGCGAGGGGCAGTTCTTCTCGTAGAAGTGGCCGCCGTCGACGCCGTTGGGGTAGCGCTTCAGCGTGAGCGGCCGGTCGCGCAGGTGGGGCAGCAGCGCCGGCGAGACGCGCGTGTAGTAGTCGATGACCTGGCCCTTCGTGAAGCCCACGCCCGGGTAGAGGACCTTGTCGAGGTTCGAGAGGCGGAGCGTCTTGCCCTCGACCTCGACCTCGACGGTGGCAGTCGCCACCGGTTACTTCTTGGTCTTCTCGCGGGTGCGCCTACGAGGAGCGGGCTTGCTCTCCGCGGGCTCCTTCGCTCCGCGGCGGCGGCGTGCGGTGCCGTCGCCCGCGCCCTCGCGCGCGGCCGCCACGCTGGCCTCGAGGGCGGCCATCAGGTCCGGCACCTTCTCGGGTTCCTCCGGCGGCTGCAGCGTGATCTCCTGCCCCTCGGCCTTCGCCTCGATCAGCTCGAGCACGCGCTCGCGGTACTCGTCGCGGTAGCGCGTGGGATCGAAGTCGGTCGAGAGCGACTCGATCAGCTGCTGCGCCATCTCGAGCTCGCGCTTGGTCGTCTCGGTTTCGGCCGCGGCCTCGACCTCTTCGATCGTGTCCGGCGGAACGACCTCGTCGTGGAAGACCATCGTCGCCATGGTCAGCACGTCCCCGGTGGCGCGGATCGCGGTCAAGTGTTCCTTCTGGCGGATCACGACGCGCGCGATGGCCACCTTGTTCGCCTCGCGCATGGCGCTTACGAGCAGGTTGTACGCCTTTCCGGCGCCGCGGTCGGGCGCAAGGTAGTAGGGGTGGTCGTAGAAGATCGGGTCAATGTCCTCGAGATCCACGAACTCCTCGATGTCGATCGAGCGGGTCTTCTTCGGGTCGAGCGACTCGAGCTCCTCCGGCGTGATCACGACGTAGCGGTCCGGGCTCAGCTCGTAGCCCTTGACGATGTCCTCGAATGGGACCTCCTCGTCGTCCGCCGGGCAGATGCGCTTCATCTGGATCCGGACGCCGTCCTTCCCGTGCAGCTGGTGGAAGCGCACGTTCTTCTTGGAGACGGCGCTGTACAGCTTCACGGGCACGTTCACGAGCCCGAAGCTGATCGCGCCGCTCCAGATCGACCTGGCCATGGACCTACTTGTACCCGATCGGCATCCTCGGCACCTTCAAGCGGGCGGAAAATTGCCGCTACGCGACCGGTTCCCGCACCACCTCGCGCGGATCTTTGTCGTCGCGCAGTCCCTTGTACGAGGGGGCGCGCATCGTGTTCGTGCGCGTCCACTCGGAGAATTCGACCTCGGCCACGAGCTGCGGGTCGGCGAAGACTGCGCCCTTCTTCGGCTGCCTGCCCGTGAACGGCGAGTCCTTGCGCTCGAGTGGCGCGAGCAGCTGGCCGAGCTTGACGAGATCGGCCTCCTTGAATCCGGTGCCGACGTTGCCCGCGTAGCGGAGCTTGCCCTCCTCGTCGTGGTAGCCGGCCAGCAGGGAGCCGATTCGCTCCTTGCGGCGGCCCTCGCCCGGCATCCAGCCGCCGATCACAACCTCCTGGCGGAGGTGGTTCTTGATCTTCAGCCAGTTCGGGCTGCGGCGGCCGGGCTCATAGACGGAGTCGAGCTTCTTGGCCATGACGCCCTCGAGGCCCTGCTCCCGGCTCGCGGCCACGAGCGCCGCGCCGTCACCCGGGTGATAGGCCGGCGTTCGCCATCGCTCGCCGTTCAGGTCGAGCTGTTCGAGCAGCCGTCGTCGGTCGGTGTAGGGCAGCTTCACGGTCGTGCGCCCGTCGAGGTAGAGCAGGTCGAAGATCACATAGCTGACGGGCGCTTCCCTCGCGCGCCGGCGGATGACGCTGTCCGAGGTCAGGTGCATGCGCCCCTGGAGGCTCTGGAAGCTCGGCCGCCCCTGCTCGTCGAAGGCGACGATTTCGCCGTCCAGCACGACAGGCGTCGAGCCAAGTCCCGGGCCGAGCGCGCGCAGCTCCGGGTACTGCCCCGTGACGTCGCGCCGGTTGCGGTTCTGGAAGCGGGCGCGCCCCGTCTCGACGTAGGCGATCGCGCGGATCCCGTCCCACTTGATCTCGTAGCCCCAGTTCTGGTCGTCCCGTGGGAGCTTCCCGACGCGCGCCTTCATCGGCTCGATGCTCTCCGGCATGGGCTCGCGCTCGGGATCGAGCGGCGGGTCCATGCGGTGGATCATCCAGTCGTCCCCGCGCGTCCGGAAGAGCGCGTACTTGCCCTTAAGGCGCTCTCCGTGGAAGACGGCAATCACCTCGTCGTCCCGAAACTTCTCGGGCTCGTAGGTGCCGCGGTCCCAGATCAGCACCTTGCCTGCGCCGTAGTTGCCCTCGGGGATCTCGCCCTCGAAGTCGATGTAGTCGAGCGGGTGGTCCTCGACGTGCACGGCGAGGTGGTTGCGCTTCGGATCGTCCGGGATGCCCTTCGGCACGGCCCACGACGCGAGCACGCCGTCGCGCTCGAGGCGGAGGTCCCAGTGAAGCCTGCGCGCGTGGTGCTCGTGGACCACGAAACGCGGCAGGTCCTCGGGCGCGGCCGCCTCGGCTCCCTCGGGTTCCGGGGTGTCGCCGAAGTCGCGCTTGCGGCGGTAGCTGTCTAGCTTCTGCGCCATTGCCTAACGACATTTTCACGATCGGGCATTCGACGCACGAGCTCCCGGACTTCACCGGGCTGCTCGAGCGCCACGGCGTGCTGCTCGTGGCCGACGTCCGCCGCTTTCCGGGCTCGCGCCGGATGCCGCGGTTCGGGGCCGAGGCGCTCGCCGAGGCGCTCTCCGCCGAAGGCATCGGCTACGAGCACCTCGAGGAGCTCGGCGGTCGCCGCAGGCCACACCGCGGCTCGGGCGCCGGCGCCGGGTGGGAGAACGCCGGCTTCCGCGGCTACGCGGACCACATGGCAACGCACGAGTTCGCCGCCGGCCTCGACCGACTCGAGGAGCTGGCGCGAGCACGCCCGACGGCCGTCATGTGCGCGGAAGGACAGTGGAGGCGCTGCCACCGGCGGCTGCTCGCCGATGTGCTGGAGGTGCGAGGCTGGCGGGTGCTTCACATCGACCCGCGGGGAGCACTGGAGGGGCACCGGCTGACGCCCTTCGCAAGGGTCGAGGACGGGCGCGTGACCTACCCGGCGGGTCAGACGTCCCTCGACGTCTAAGCGTTTGCCCCGACCTGGTTCGGGAAATGCTCTTCGGGGCGGAGGTGGAACTCGCCCCCGCTCGAAGGGAGGAATGAACCAAGTGATAGGCATCCTCATCGCGATTCTGGTGGCCGCACTCGTGTACTGGCTCTGCGTCGTCCTCGGCCTGCCTTCGATCGTCGGCATCATCGCCGCGATCCTCGTGCTCCTTGCGGGAATCCCGACCGGCGGGTACGGCTTCGGGGACCGCTTCGGAGCCAGGCGCTACTGACCCGAAAGCAGAGCGAACGAGCGAAAGCGCCGGCCCGGAGCCGGCGCTTTTTCGTCAGAACCGCAGCAGAGCGGCGATAGACCCCTTCTGCTCGAGGTCGTCGTAGCGGCGCACCACGATGACCTCGGCCGACTGGTTGATCGCCTTCTGAACGGCGAGCTCCACCACGTCCTCGCGCTCGAGGAGCTCGGTGCCGTCGGCAGGGCAGGTGGAGCCCGTCACCCCGAGCCAGCCGCAGTGCGGGCAGAGGACGCCGGGTGAAGTGAAGCTGTCCTCCACGAGCAGCGTCTCGACGCGCTGCTCGTTGAGCGCCTCGAGCACGTCCTCGAGGCCCGCCGCGGCGCGGGTGCCGGTCGCCAGGCCCTCGGCGAGCCGGTCGAGCGCCTCACGCTCCCGCCGCTCGTCCTCCCGCTCGATCAACGGCGCCGCGGCGCGGGACACGTCGTCCGGCGATGAGTTCTCCACGTCCACGTCCAGGCGGCCGGCCAGCCGGTCGCGGAGGTAGGGGTGCAGGGCCTTCTCGACGCTGCCTATCAACTCGTCCGGGGCACCCAGCAGCAGCCGGTCGAACGGATTGCGCTGGAAGCGCCTGAAGAGCTCGTCCGCGGTTCGTTTGAGGTGGTCGTGGGTCTCCTTCTCGATGCCGCGCTGGTAGCGCGCCTGGGACCACCCACCCTGGTCGTGCCAGCCGTGCACGTCGTCGGTCACGCGCGCGACCTCGCGCAGGCCCTCGCGTGAGCCACGCAGGATCCGACCCATCCTGCGGCTGACGAGGACGACGCACCAGCTCCCGTCCAGGGCGATCTCGGCGAGCGGCTCGACGAAGGGCACGTCGCCGATCGAGACACCGGAGTCGACCGGGCGCGGAAGCTTGATCGCCTCGAACAGGTTGGCCGGTCCTGAGCAGAACAGCGCCAGGCCGTGGGCGCCCTTGAAGTCGCCGGTCTTGAAGAACTCCTCCACCCGCTCCAGGTCGCCACGCAGCGCGACCTTTTGGGCGTGGCTGTTCTGGAACTCGCGCAACCGCCGGTCGGCCTCGTCGAGCAGCGAGCGGATCTCGGTGCTGCGCGCCTGCGGAGTCGCGAACTCGGAGGGATCCAGATTGAGGTAGAGGCTCAGGATCTTGGCCCCGTCGGCCCGGAGCCCGGCTAGCCGTCGTAGCTTCTCGCGGTCGAGCTGGCTGATCTGCATGACGGGCTTGCGCCTGAGCCTACCGAGGACCGCTATCAGCGGCACGAGACCTTGCGGGCCCGTTTGGCCGGGACCGGCCCGGGTAGGCGAACCGGCGGAAGGAGGAAGTCAGATGTTCGAGCGCTTCAGGCGCAGTCCAGGTCAGGATGAATCGGGCGACCGCGCCTCGACGGCCACCGCCGTGCGGGACCGTTCGGGCAACGGCGCGCCGGAGACGACCGCGGTGGGCGGGCTCGCGACCCGCGACGCGGTGCGCGAAGCACGCGCCCGGCAGCGGGAGAGGTTCGGCGGCTACAACTGGGGTGCCGCGTTCTTCGGCTGGCTGGTGGCACTCGGCCTGGCCGCCCTTCTCACCGGGATCCTCGCCGCCGCCGGCGCGGCACTCGGGTTGACCGAGGTCGGCTCAGACGGAGAGTCCGGCGACGCCGAGACGATCAGTCTGGCCGGCGGGGCCACCCTTGTCGCCATCGTGATGCTCGCGTATTTCGCGGGCGGCTACGTCGCCGGCCGCATGTCCCGCTTCGACGGGGCGCGGCAGGGCTTCGCCGTCTGGGTCTTCGGGTTGCTGGTCGCCATCGTCCTGGCCGTGTTGGGCGCTGTAGCGGGCTCGGAGTACAACGTCTTCGAGAGGCTCGACCTGCCCCGCATCCCGGTGGACGAGGGCACGCTGACCACCGGTGGCGCCATCGCCCTGGCGGCGGTCGTGGTCGGCACGCTGGTCGCGGCGCTGCTCGGCGGCAAGATTGGAGAGCGCTATCACCGGCGGGTCGATCGCGCAGCAATTCTCGAGTAATCAGTCGTCAGTCGTCAGTCGTCAGTCGTCAGTCGTCAGGACTTCACCCTGAAGACTGAAGACCGATGACCGACGACTTTTTTTCAGCTTGCGTCCGCCACGGTTCGGAGTCGCGTGAGCGCGCGGCGAATCAGCCGTGACACGTGCATCTGCGACACGCCGATCCGGTCCGCGATCTCGGTCTGTGTGAGGTCCTCGACGAAGCGCAGGTGCAGCACCACCCGGTCGCGTTCGGGCAGCGCCTGCAGCGTCGGAGCGATCGCCGCGGTGTACTCGATCAGCTCGAAGCGCTCGTCCTCGGCGCCGAGGCTCTCCGCGTAGCTGTCGCCCTCGGCGTCTCCGCGCGGCGCCTCGAGCGAGGTCGCGTCGTACGCGATGGCGGCCTCCATCGACTCGAGCACCTCCTCGCGAGGCACCTGCAGCGACTCGGCGAGCTCGGCCGGGCTGGGTGAGCGCCCGAGCTCGCGCGAGAGCTTGGAAACCGCTTGGTTCAGGGCAATCACGCGCTCCTGCATTCCGCGGGGCACGTGGACGGCCCAGCCGGCGTCGCGGAAGTAGCGCTTGAGCTCCCCAAGGATTGTCGGTACGGCGTAACTCGAGAACGCCGTTCCGCGGTCGGGATCGAAGCGGTCGACCGCCTTGATGAGCCCGATGCTCGCCACTTGGACGAGGTCGTCCAGCGGCTCGTTCGCGCGCTGGTAGCGGCGCGCGAGCTGGCGGGCGAGCGGCAGGAAGCGCTCCACAAGCTCGTCCCGGGCGCGCAGATCCCCGGCATCGCGATAGCGGAGCAAGAGCTCGCGGTCGCGGTCGGCCCGGCTGACCTCGCCGTTCATCGCGGCGAGCGCGATCGCGACCGGGGACGGTTCGTCGGTCCCGCGGTATGGTCTACCACCAATTGAGCTGGCCCCTTCTCGCATCGCGCTACCTCCGTTCGGCTGACCTCCGACCGTCTGGGGACACGTCGACGACGGCTTATGGAAGTGCGCCGCGAGTCTGGGGCGCGAGAGGGGACCGGCGACCTGCTTGGCCTGGCCCGTCGGGAAGACTAGCAGCGAGGTGAGCGCGTGACGAAGGTCAAGCGCAAGGCGTCGCTCAACACCCGCCAGCCGCGCCAGCGAGGGCTCCGCATCCTGATCGCGGACGAGGACAAGCAGGCGCTCGAGTCCCTTGCCCAGGTGCTACAGGAGCTCGGGCACGAGGTGATCGCTAAGGCGGTGCGGATCGACGAGGTCGAGCACGAGATCGCCGAGGAGGAGCCGGAGGCGGCGATGGTCAAGCTCCACGAGGACACCGAGCACGCGCTGGAGCTGATCGAGACGATCGTGGAAGAGGCCGATTGTCCGGTGCTTGCCCTCATGGAGGTCGAGAGCCTCGACTTCGTTGGGAAGGCGGCTGACCGGGGCATCTACGCCTACGTGGAGTCGCTGTCGCCGGAAGACGTCCAGGGTGCGATCGAAATCGCCATCCGCCGCCATTCCGAGCTCGAGCACTTCAGGGAGGCGGTAAACCAGCTCGAGGGCGCGCTGGACCGGCGCGCCGTCATCGAGCGGGCCAAGGGCATCATCATGGAGCGGCACTCGCTCGGCGAGGCGGAGGCGTTCGAGGTCATGCGCGCGCACGCGCGGCGCAACAACCGCAAGGTGATCGAGGTGGCGCACGCCGTCACCGAGGGCCACGCCCTGCTGCCGAAGGCAGCGGAGCGCGCCTCAGCGGCCGAGCGGCGTTCGGCCGAGTCCGGCACGTAGCGCCTGGACCGACTCGAACACGGCGACGGCTCCAGCGTCGCGCAGCTCGGCTTCCGAGAAACCGCCGGTCAGCACGGCGATCGTCTCGACGCCGGCTCGCTCGGCGGCCTCGCAGTCCCAGGTCGTGTCGCCGACCATCACGCCTTTGCTCCCGCCCACCTTCTCGAGCGCGGCCTTCACGAGGTCCGGCGCCGGCTTCGTGGCCTCCACGTCGGCGGACGTCGTCCATCCGTCCGCGAGCGGGCGTGCGTCCAGCAGGTCGAGGTAGTGCTCCACCTCGTCCTTCTTGGCCGAGCTCGCGAGGACGACGGGATGCCCGCGGTCCTTGAGGTCGACGATCAGCTCACGCGCGCCGGCCACCGGCTCCACCTCGCCGATCAGCTTCGAGTACTCATCGCCTTCGGCCTCGCGGATGCCGTCGCCACGCTCCTCCTCCACCGCCTCGCCGGCGAGCGCCGCCACCAGCTGGTCGCCGCCCATCCCGATGTGCCGGTGGATGCGCCAAACGGGCAGGCGCACGTCGTGGCGGCGGAACGCCCGGTACCACGCGATCGCGTGGTGGTAGTTCGTGTCGACGAGCGTCCCGTCGATGTCGAGGATGGCGGCGTTGGGCAACGGTCGGCGTCCTGAGCGGGTGTTAGCTTCGGCGGCGCGTGCGGGCGGTCTTCCTCATCTACCTGACCCTCGTGGTGGCCGGCATCGCGTACTTCACCGTGATCGGCCTTACCCACCACTGATGCCGCGCATGCGTCGTATCGTCAAGGAGAACAGCCTCTGCCTGTTCTTCCTCGTCATCTTCGCCGCCGCGATCGCGGCGCAGGCGATCGCCGGTCACAACCTCTACAACGAGCAGCAGCTGGCTCACGACGGCGAGACGATCTCGCTCGGGCGCTACGTGACCTCGTCGGAGTTCGGCCAGGCCGTGATGGAGAACTGGCAGTCGGAGTACCTCCAGTTCACGCTGCTGCTCGTGACTACGATCTGGCTGCTCCAGCGCGGATCGCCGGAATCCAAGGAGCTCCGGAAGGCGGGCCTCGAGTCGGACGAGGATCAGCTCGTCGGCGAGCACGCGCGCTCGCGGTCGCCGCTGTGGGCGCGCGCCGGCGGGCTACGCACTGCGATCTACTCGAACTCGCTGCTCATCCTGATGGCGACGATCTGGATCGGCACTTGGGTCGCTCAATCTGTCACCGGCTGGAGCAGCTTCAACGCTGATCAGATCGACCACCACGAGTCCACCGTGTCCTGGTTCCAGTACCTCGGGACCTCCGAGTTCTGGGAGACGACGCTCCAGAACTGGCAATCGGAGTTCCTGGCAGTCGGCTCCTTCGCGGCGTTCACGATCTACCTGCGCCAGCGCGGCTCGCCGCACTCCAAGCCCGTCGGCGCCCCGCACGACGCGACAAGCGTCGAGGGTTAGACCTCCGGGACCTCCTCGATCGCCGGGCTCGAGACGTCCTCGGCGATCAGGTCGAGCACCGCCTCCTCGACGGAGCCCTGGATCACCGTCGTCTCGGTCTCGTCCCCTATGTCAGGCAACGCGCCACCGATTGTCAGCCCGGACCGGTAGCGGTCGAACACGCGGGGGTCGATGTAGGCCGTGCGGCAAACGGCCGGTGTGTTGCCGAGGTAGCGGGCCACCTCCTTGATCGCGCGTGTGACGGCTCGCTTGCGGGAGGTCTTCGAGCCCGCCGCGCCGCCCGAGACCGCGAGCGCAACCGCCGCCAGCACGGTGGCGTTCCAGGTCCGGAAATCCTTGGCCGAGTAGTCGCCGCCGCTCGCCTCTTTGACGTACTCGTTGATGTCCACCGACTTGACGTCGCGCCAGCGGGGGCCGTCCTTGTACGCGAGCAGGTCATCGCTGCCGCCGCGGCGCCGCTTCAGCGCGGCGAGGATGTCGTGGATGTCGGGATCGACAACGGACTGAATGCGCCGCTGACCGCCCTTGGCGGGGTAGTCGAAGCCGATCGCTCCGTTGATGAGGGTCACGTGCTCCTTCTTCATCGTGGCGAGCCCGTAGCTCTCGTTCTCCGCGGCGTAGTCCTCGCCGCCGACGCGGAAGAAGCCGATGTCGAGGAGGCGCACCGCGCACGCCAGCACGCGGTCGCGGCCGAGGCCGTCGCCGGCCAGGTCGCGATCAACGCGCGCGCGCATCGCCGGCAACGCGCGGGCGAACTCGATCATCTCGTCGAACTTCTCCTGATCGCGGCGCTCCCGCCACCTCGGGTGGTAGAGGTACTGCTTGCGGCCGGCGTCGTCGACGCCCGTGGCCTGTAGGTGCCCCATCGGGTGAGGACAGACCCAAACGTCCTTCCAGGCGGGCGGGATCGCCAGCTCGCGGATGCGCGCGAGCGCCTCCGGGTCGTCGATCCGGTCGCCGTCCTCGTCCAGGTACTCGAACCCGCGCCCACGGCGCCTGCGGGTTATGCCCGGGCCCGAGCAGTCGGCTCGTCTCAGCCTCGCCACGGAGGCTGTACTGCCCGCACCGCGCCGGTCTCAACCAGCACGGCCGCGCGGTCGGCGAGCAGCGGGCTCGCCGCGGCGACGATCGGCGCCCGCATCTCGAGGCCGAGCGACGGGTCCTCACTGGCGCCCGGGAAGGCGACCGCGCCACCGGCCTCGCGCACCAGCAGCTGCGCCGCTGCGACGTCGACGGAGCGCACCGGCCGCAATGTGGCCATCGCGTCCATTCGCGCCGCTGCCACGAAGCACAGGGCGAGCGCCACCGAGCCAAGGGTCCGCACGCGCCTCGCGCCCGTCCGCTCGTGGGCGGGCGCGGCGGCAGCCAGCCGCTCGGGTCGCGCGGTCTCGACTCCGAGCACCTCGAGCGGCGCGTCTGGGCGGAGCGGCGCCAGCGGCTCACCATCGAGAACGGCGCCCTCGCCCGAGCGCGCCCACCATTCCTCTCCGCCCGCGAGGTCGCAGACGTAGCCGAAGCCCACGTCTGCCATGGCCGGGCCATCGGCAACCGCGATCGAGAGCGCGTAGAACGGAAGGCCGCGCTTGGCGTTGAGCGACCCGTCGATCGGGTCGACCACGACGTGCGCCGGCCCTCCGCCCGCGAGCTCGACTCGACCCCGCTCCTCGGACACGACGGTGAGTCCCAGGCCGGTGTCGCGCAGCTCGGCGAGCACCTCGTCCTCAGCCGCTCGGTCGATCGCGAGCGCGATGTCTCCACCCTCGCCGCGACCGGTCTCCCGGGCGCGGTCGGACGTGAGCGGATAGCGCTCGAGGGCCGACCGGACGCGGCCTGCCGCGCGCCGCGAGATTGCGAGCCAGTCAACCTGAAGAGCGGCCTCTCGGGCCTGCATGAGCGGCGTATCCTAGGCGCGATGCTCGCCGCCCCGGCCGACCTCGACGAGTCCCAGCGCGAGGTCGTCACCCACTCCGGCGGGCCGCTGCTGGTGGTCGGGGGGGCCGGCACCGGAAAGACCACGACCCTCGTACTCCGCTTTCTCTGGCTGGTCGAGCAGGGCACCCAGCCGGACTCGATCCTCGCGCTCACGTTCTCACCAGCCGCGGCCGCGGAGATGCGCGAGCGCCTCGAAGCCGCGCTCGAGGCGCCGTGGGAGGAGCTCTCGGTCTCGACATTCCACTCCTTCTGCGCCGGCCTGCTCCAGGAGGAGGCGATCGAGGCAGGCGTCGATCCCTTCTTCGAGCCCGTTACCCCTGCGGACAGGCTCGCGCTGCTGCTCGACCGGATCGACGACCTCACGCTGCGCCACCACGAGATCCGGGGCAACCCTGCGCCGCTGCTCGCGAGTTTCATCGCCCGGATCGACCGGCTCAAGGACGGCATGGTCGCGAGCGGCGACTACCGCTCCTGGGCCGAGGGGCTCGCGGAACGCGCACGCTCCGACGCCGAACATGCGCACGCGTCGCGCGAGCGCGAGTTCGCGCAGGTGTACTCGGACCACGACAAGCTCCTGGCGGAATCGGGAGCGCTCGACTTCGGTGACCTGATCCTCCACTCGTTCAGGCTCCTGCACGAGAAGCCGCACGTGCGCGGACGGCTGGCGGAGCGCTTCCGGCAGGTGCTGGTCGACGAGTACCAGGACACGAACTTCGCCCAGGGAGCGCTGCTGCGCCTCCTGTGCCAGGAGCACCGGAACGTCGCGGCCGCCGCCGACGATGACCAGGCGATCTACCGCTTCCGGGGCGCCGCGCGCAAGAACATCCTCGACTTCGAGCGCGAGTACGCCGACGCGAAGGTCGTGCGGCTCGAGCGAAGCCACCGCTCGGGCAAGCGCATCCTCGATGCCGCGCAGGCCGTCGCAGCCGGCCAGCACGATCGGATCGAGAAGCCTGTGCGCGGCCGCCGCGGCGGCCAGGTGCGCTTCTGGCACTGCCGCTCGGAGAGCGCGCAAGCGCAGGCGGTCGCGGCGGAGTGCGAACGCCTTATAGCCCGCCAGGGCGTGCCGGCGTCCGAGATCTGCGTGCTTGTCCGCTCGGTGAAGGCCGAAGGTGACGTGCTCGGTCAGGCGTTCGAGGAGCGCGCCGTCCCGTTCCGGCTCACCGGCGCGGCCGCCTACTTCCAGCGGGCGGAGGTCCGCGACGTGCTGGCATGGCTGCGGCTCCTTGCCGACCCCGGCGACTCGGGCGCGGTGGTCCGCGCTCTGTCCCGCCCACCGGTCGAGTTGCGCTCGGTGGACATCGCGCGCCTCACCCAGCTCGCTCGCCGGCGCAAGGTGGACATGGTCACCGGCGTCTCCGTGGCCTGCGAGGGCCCTCAGCTCTCGCCCGAGGGCCGCGAACGCGCGCACGCGTTCCTGAAGCTCTACCGCAGCGCGTCCCGCGCCTTCGAGGAGATGCGTCCGGACGCCTTCGTGCACCGGCTGATCGAGCGCATCGGCCTGCGCCGACAGCAGGCCTTCGCGGCTCAGGCCGACACGGTGGAGCGACTCGTGAACATCGCGAAGATCGGCGAGCTGGCCGCGGCCTATGCGCGCCGCCAGCCGGATGCGAGCTCGCGCGACTTCGTCCGCTACATGGCCGGCGTTGCCGAGGCTGGGCTGCGGGAGGACGAGGCGCTCGCTCCGAACCTGCCGACGGCCGTGCAGGTGATGACGATGCGTTCCTCGAAGGGCCTCGAGTTCGACCACGTATTCGTCGTCGGCCTGACGTCGGGGTGTATGCCGGGCGCGCGGCGGCGGAGGGCCGACGAAATCCCGGACGAGCTCCTGAAGGAGTCGGTGCCCGAGGACGGCAGGCGGGCTCACGAGGACGAGATGCGGCGCCTGCTGCACGTCGCCATGACGCGCGCGCGGAAGGGCCTGGTCCTCGCCTGGCCGGAGACCGGCGAGCGCTCCCGGCCATCGCCGTTCTACCAGGACGCGAGGTCGGCGCTCGGGGCGGAGGAGAAGCTGCTCGAGGAGGAGCTGTTCGGACCCGCCGAGGGTCTCCACTCGACGTTCCGCATGCTGCGGGACGAGGTGCTCGACACGGTCTCGCGGGTCGGTGGACGGCTGCGCGAGATGCGCCTCGACACCTACCTCGACGTGGCGCAGGCGGTGGCGCGCTACCTCGAGCTCATCAAGGTGGCGGCGCTGATTGAGCGCTCGAAGGAGGGCGAGTCGGTGGGCGATGCGCTGCCCGAGGTCAACGATCTGCTGCTGCAGGGCATGACGCCTGAGCAGCGTGAGCACTTCCTCACCTCTGCGCTCGACGACTACCTGCGCGACACCGAGCGCTCCGAGCGCCGGCGCGTAGGCGCCTTCGCCGGACGCGCGGAGCCCTCGCTCGAGCCGTTCATCCCGCGTCGCGGCGACGGCCTGATGCTGTCGGCCTCCGACATCGAGACCTACCGCCTCTGCCCGCTCAAGTACAAGTTCGCGCGCGTCTTCCGCATCCCGCAGGAGCCGACGATCAATCAGCGCTTCGGGATCGTCGTCCACCAGGTGCTCGAGCGCTTCCACGCAGGGGGTGGCGGCTCGCTCGAGGCGCTGATGGACCTGTTCGAGGCCTCCTGGCGGCGCGCCGGGTTCGGACACTCGAACGACGACCTCCAGTTCCGCGACAAGGCTGTGGCGGCGCTCCGGCGCTACTGGGAGCTCGACCGCGAGCGCGAGGGCGAGCCGGTCTGGTTCGAGCGCAGCTTCTCGTTCAAGCTCGGTCCGCACCTCCTTCGCGGGCGAGTCGACCGCGTGGACCGGCTGCCGGACGGCCGCTACGAGTTGATCGACTACAAGACGGGAAAGGCGAAGTCGGCGTCGGAGCTCGGCCGCGACATGCAGCTCTCGCTCTACCAGATGGCTGCGCGCAAGTCGTGGCAGGTCGATACCGCGGCCCAGAGCTACTACTACGTGCTGGCGAACGAGAAGGTGCCGGTCGCGCACTCCGACGAGGAGCTCGAGCGCGTGCGGGAGACCGTCGGAGAGATCGCCGACGGCATCCTGGCCCAGGAGTTCGAGCCGCGGCCGTCGCGCGAGCTCTGCTCGTTCTGTGACTACCGGATCATCTGTCCGGCCGCAGAAAAGTAGTCGGTAATCGGTAATCGGTAATCAGACCGACTACCGACTACCGACGACCGACTACTCAGTCCGCCCCTTCATCTGGGCCTCGCTGCCGCAAAAATCGCTGGAACTCCCGGGCGATGGCGTCGGCCGACGGGAGCCGCTCCGGCGACGGCATTTCGTCCCCAGCCTCGTCCATGGCCTCCTCGAGCTTCTCGACGAAGGCCTTGACCTCCGGGTCGCTCGCCACGGCGGCGGTCACCTGGCGGTCGTAGTCGTCGGCCGCGTCCTCGAGCGCGCTCGCCTCGACAGCGACGCCCGCAAGCCCCTCGAAGCGCCGGAGCAGGGCGAGCGCGGCCTTCGGGTTGGGAGCGGCCGCCACGTAGTGCGGAACCGACGCCCAGAGGCTCGCCGAGGCCAGGTCCGCCTCGGCGCAGGCCGCATGAAGCACGCCCACGATCCCGGTCGGGCCCTCGTAGGTCGCACGCTCGAAGCCCAGGCGTTCGATCAGGTCGTCGTCGGTCGCCAGGCCGGTGATGGAGACGGGGCGCGTGTGTGGCACGTCCGCGAGCAGCGCTCCGAGTGTGATGACCATGCGCACGCCGAGGCGGCGGGCAACATCCACGATCTGCCGCGTGAAGGCGCGCCAGCGCAGTGACGGCTCGACGCCGCGGAGCATCACGAGGTCGCCCTCGGCGCCGGGGATCGCGGCGGCGGAGAAGACGTTCTCGGGCCACTCGATCACGCGCGAGCGCCCCTCGCTCAGGCGCACGGTGGGGCGCACCGCGGTGAAGTCGTAGAAGTCCTCCGGGTCGATGCGCGCGACCTCGGTCGCCTCGAAGCTCTCGGCCAGGAAGTCGAGTCCCGAGGAGGCGGCCTCCCCCGCGTCGTTCCAGCCCTTGAAGGCGCAGACCAGGACGGGGTCCCGCAGACGCGGCTGATCGCTCCAGTTGACGCTCTCCACTGTTCGCACGGTACCGAAGGGGCGAAGGGGCCACACCCGGTGGGCTCCGCGTCCGACCGGGAGCGCAACATGCGCCTCATGGAGGCTGCCCTGCGTCCCCGGGTCACGATCGCCGAGCTCCGCGCCGGAGCTGAGCTCGAGGGCGTTTTCGCCTGCACCCGCAAGGATCGCCTCGTGGCCAGGACGGGCACGCCCTACCTGGCGGTCGAGCTGCGGGACCGGACAGGCGCGGTCGAGGCCCGGGCCTTCCGCGATGCTGACTTCCTTGCCGGACGGTTCGAGCGGGGCGACTTGGTGGAGGTCTCGGGCCGCGCCGAGCGCTTCCGGGACCAGCTCCAGCTGGACCTGCGCTCTATCCGGCGCGCCGAGCGCGGCGCCGCCGATCCGGCCGACTTCCTGCCTGTCGCCTACCGCGACATGGAGGAGCTCGACGGCTTCGTCGAGCACCTCTCGCGCGAGGTCTACGATCCCGGCTACCGGCGCCTGCTCGCCGCATTCATCGGAGACGCGGCCTTCCGGAGCGAGCTGCGGCGTGCCCCGTGCACTCGCTCAGGCCACCACGCCTACCTCGGCGGCCTGCTCGAGCACACGGTCGCCGTCGCGACGCTCGCTCAGGAGCTCTGCACGCTTCACCCGCGGCTCAACTCCGACCTCCTGCTGACCGCGGCACTGCTCCACGACATCGGGAAGACGCGCGAGTTCGAGCTCGGGGCAGAGATCGCCTTGAGCGACGAGGGACGCCTGATCGGGCACCTCGCGATTGGACGGGACCTCATCGGCAGTCGCGCGGACGGCCTGCCTCGCGACCAGGCGCTGGCGCTCGAGCACTGCGTGCTCGCGCACCACGGCGCCGACGGCGTGCCGGGCCGGCGCTTCGGCTCGCCCGAGGCACTCGCGCTCTACCGGCTGAACGCCCTCGACGCAGGCGTCAAGGGCGTTCTAGAGCATGGGCTCTCCTAGCCGTCGGGAAGGGCGGGGCCGCCTCAGTTGTTGATCAGCGTCGCGATGATGTGCATGTTGTCGGTGTCGTTGTCTGCGCCAACCTGACCGCAGCGGATCAACACGTCGTCGGTGCCCGCGCTGCTGGCCGTGAACGTGCCGATGAGCGCGTACCCGAGCTCGTCCGCGGGGTCGTTCGCCCCGCCGAGACGCTGGTCCTGCGTGTCGAGCTGGACGCCCCCGGCGAGGAGGTCGCAGTCGACCAGTTCGTCAGTCGCGGCCGTGTCATTGTCCACCTGGAGCTTCGCCGAGATCACATACTGGCCACCCGGCAGGTCCGAGACCTGCAACAGGGTCGCGTCGTCCGCGTAGTTCGCGACGCTCAGGATGCTGGCGGCCTCGAACACCCGCGTCTTCACGTGCACGAAACCGCCAGAGCCGATGCCGTCGAGAGTGCTCGCGTTCGCGGCATGGGTGGCGTTGGTGGCGTTCGCAGCGTTCGTGGCGTTGGTGGCGTTCGTGGCCGACGGGACCGTCCCGAGCGAAGACTCCAGGATGTCCGCGCCCGTCAGGGAGTCCGCTGCGACCTTGTCGCCGTTGACGGCGTCGTTGCGGATCTTGCTGCGGGTCACGGCGTTGTTCGCGAGCTTCGCGCTCGTCACGGCCCTGCTCTTCAGCTGACTCTTGCCGACGCTGTTTCGCGGCAGCGACGCCGCGTAGCCGACGCCGCCGAGGGCGACGATCAGAGACAGCATGGCGACTACCATCGCCGGCGAAGGCCGGAGACGCTTGACGAACCTCATTGGTTACCTCCTGGAGGTAGGAATCGACGGCTCCCGACTTGACCTATCCGTATCCGCCGAGGGAGGGAGATGTCAAGGCAGCGGATCTAGACTCGATCGTGGAGTGGCATGGGTCTGGTGGCCCATCCGGTCTTCAAAACCGGCAGGGCGTGGCAGCCCCACGCTTGGAAGGTTCGATTCCTTCGCCGCTCCGATAGAGCCGAATTCCGCGTGAACAGAGGGTTCGCCTGCGGCGCGCTCCTCGTTGCCCGGCATGAGATGGTCATAGCGATCGAGCGTAATCGTGCACTCGCGTGGCCCATGTACGTGGCGAGCGCCTTCGCGTTGACGCCCGCCGCGATCATCAGGCTCGCGAAGGTGTGCCGGGCCTCGTGCAGCGTGATCGGCTCGAGCCCCGCCGTCTTCCATGCCATCTGCGCTCGGCGCGAGACGCGACCAGCTCACGCTCCGTGACGAACTGAGCGGTGTTCAGGTCGCGATGCCCGAGCCCGCCGTGCGCAGGCTCCGCGCGCGGGAGCGCTCACCCAGCGCGAAGTGATTCGGTAGCGGAGCGTCGGCGACTATGGCCGCGGCTAGCCGCTCGGCCATGGCCGGGCCATGCTTGAAGCCGTGACCCGAGCCGCCGCCAACGAGCCAGACGGTGGGATGCGCCGGATGTACCGCCGCGATGAAGTGCGTGTCGGGTGTGAGCTCGTAGCGGCACGAGCGCGCCTCGACGAGCGGCGCGCGCTCGAGGGCCGGGAAGCGGTGGCTGAGGTAGGCGCGCACCTCCGACTCGGTGGTCGCTGTGTCCGGTAGCTCCGCGTCGGGCTCGAGCGGCGGTCCCTCCAGGTCGAGTGCCGCCTTGACGCCGAGGGCGTCGACATCCGCGGTGCCGTACATCGCCCGGTCGTAGTCGCACCAGGCGGGCAGCCCGGACCTGCGCCATGCCGGACCGCCGTCGAGGAACAGCAGCTCCTGGTGGGTCACCGCGAGCGAGATCAGGTCGTCGAACAGGTGCGCGAGCCACGGGCCGCAGGCCCACACGACGACGTCGCCCTCCAATCGCGTGGAGTCCTCGAGCACCACGTTCTCGCCCTCGGGCCGTGCTCGCCCGCGCACGATCCGCGCGCCCTGGGCGGCCGCCGCCGAGGCCAGCGCGCGCACCGCCCGCTGGGCCCGCAGGACCCCGGCCTCCGGCTCGAGCAGCACGAAGGCGAGGTCCTCGCCCCGAAAGCTCGGGTACAGGGCTGCGGCGCTCGCCACGTCGAGGCGCTTCGCCGGGATGCCCTGCGCGGCCAGCGTGCGCTCGGAGGCCGCCTCCCAGCCGTCCTCTCGGTGCGCGAACCACGACAGGCCGCACTCCACGAGCAACTCCTCGCCCGACTCGTCCTCGAGTTCGCGCCACAGGGTTCGCGCGCGGCGCGCCATAACCGTGTAGTCGGCGTCGGCGCCGTGCGAGCAGCGGAAGAGCCGCGTCTCGCCGCCCGAACTGGAGCGTCGGTCGCCGGGCTCGAACTGGTCGACCAGCGTGACTTGCTCCCCCGCGCGGGCGAACCACCAGGCCGCCGACGCGCCAAACGTACCCGCGCCGACGATCACAACATCCATCGACGCGACGATACTTCTCGGAGGCGTCTCCTACAGCAGGTTGGGCAGCATGGCGCGGCGGGTCGCCACCAACGCAGAGTGCCGCTAACCGACGCTCAGGGCGGAACTTTCGTAGACATGGAGATGGGAATCGACGGGCCCACATTCCGATACGGACTATTCGACAAGATGGTCGGGCGCTGGTTCATGAAGCGCTGGGCAGAACAGGCCATCGACGGATTGCGCCGGACGCTGACTTCACACCCGAAGGCCTAGTGCGCGAGCCCTGCTCTTGCCGGCACGGCGCTTTCGCTTGTCGCGCAAAGCACAAGCGGCATCGTCCCCGACCTGGCTTCCGCTCCTCGTTCCGTTGCGGTAGTGCGCTGCGCCGATCGTGCGCTGCCGCAATTCGGCGCGAAGCAGGCTCCGCTTGCATGCCGAGCTTTACGCGGGGTCGGGTGCTAGGAGGAGTCGGAATGAGCTGGCGCTCAGCTTCATGAGGGAGAAGCTCGCCGCCTTCGACATCGAGCGCACCGAGGTGCTCGGCGGCAAGGTGATGGTGAGCCGGGCGCTGGCGGAGGTACTCGAGCCGGCGCACGCATAGAGGCCTCGCCAGCTGGGGCGGCGGGGCCGGCGCGGCTCGCCGCCCCGGCTGCGGCGTTCACACCGAACTAGTTGTAAGACCCGATCACGTTGTTCGGCTCCGCCCGGGGGCCCGGCGGGGGCAGGTCATCTAGGGCCCTGGTCTCGGCGGACCCGCTCTCTGGCGAGGAGTAACGTCGGCCCGGTAAGGAGGAAGGCATGGCCCGGTTCAGCGAGACGGTCGATATCAAGCGGTCCCCTGAGGAAGTCTGGAGGGTGCTCGGCCAGCCGGAGCGCTGGTTCGAGGGGTACCTCGAGACCCGTTCTCGCTCGCCGGAATACCCGGCGCCGGACACGCGGAACGACCACCTCTACCGCACGCGCATTAAGGAGGAGGTGGAGGTGCGGGTCACTCGCTCCGAGGCGCCCACTCTGCTCGAGGAGACCCAGGAGGGCAGGACCTTTGCCCGCAGGATGCGCTACAGCCTGAGCCCAGCTCCCGGCGGGACGCTCCTGCGGCTGGAGGACAACATCGTGTTCAAGGGCCTCGGCAGGCTCGCCGCGCCCATCGCCTCGCGCGACGTCAGGAACCGCTGGGCGACCTCGCTCGAGCGGCTGAAGGCCGCCGTCGAGGCGGGAGAGTAGCCGCCACTCGTGGACGACAGCTCCTACCGCGCAGAGCTGGAGGCGCTGCCCACCAAGGAGGTCTATTTGCGCGCGCGTCGTCGCGCGGCGAGGCGTCTCGATGTCCGCTTCTTCTGGACTCTGCTCAGAAGCATCCCCGCGGCCGAAGCTGCCGCGGGCGAGGTCGAGGAAGCCCAGGCGGACGTCCGTAGCGGGATCGCGCGGCTGAACGACTTACGCGATGCGGGGGAGGGGAAGCTGGGCGAAGCGCTGAGGCCGCTCTACATCGACTACCTCGCAAAGCACGCCCCGAAGCGGGCGCGTAGCTCGGGCTGAAGCGGCCCGGCTTGCAGCGAGGTCTAGTCAAGGGTCGGCCCGACGGTCGACCTGCGACGGCGGGCGCGCGGGCGGGTACGAGGCACGCCGGTGACGGCGGGCAGACGCAGCGGATTCATGGAACCTGCGAACTTCTAGAGCGGTCGAGGGGTGGTGGCGCATCCGCTATCGCTTCGCGCCGAAGCGATCGTCCCCGCAGGCGGTGCCGTCGGTTCTGTTTTTCAAAGCAGCACGCGAGCAGCGACGGCTCCTTCGCGTCGGAAGGGCACTGAGTTCGCGCGGAACGGAGACCGTTGACCGAGCCTGTGCCCGGCTCGCGTGGAACAGTTCCAGCGCACCCGACGCAACGGAGATGGCGATGAACGGTGTGGATTCGACAGCAACATCAATGGCGGGATCACGACCCACGCTCGAGGGCCGAGCGGGCATCATCACCGGCGCCAGTCACGGTATCGGCGCCGCAACCGCGCGAGCGTTCGTCGCGGCTGGCGCGGCCGTCGCGCTGGCCGCACGCGATGGAGCCGCACTGGCGGCGCTCGCCGAAGGGCTCTCGTTCGACGGCGGACGCGCGATCGCAGTGCCGACCGACGTCGCCGACCGAGCCTCGGTCGAACGCCTCGTTGACCAGACGGTCGACGCCTTCGGCCGCCTCGACCTGGCGTTCAACAACGCGGCCGGGGGCGGCCAGGCCCCGACGCCACTCGCAGAGCTCCCGGTCGACGCCTACGACAGTGCCGTGGCGATCACGCTTCGGGGCGTCTTCCTCTCGATGAAGTACGAGATCCCCCCAATGCTGGAGACGGGCGGCGGTGCCATCGTCAACATGTCCTCGACCGCAGGCCTCGAAGGCGTCGGCGGCCTCGCCGGCTATGTGTCCAGCAAGCACGGCGTCATCGGGCTGACCAAGGTGGCCGCGCTCGACTACGCCGAGCGCGGGGTGCGGGTCAACGCGCTCGCGCCCGGGCCGATCCTGACCGACCGGCTCGCCGAGGCGGGGGAGGAGATGCAGAAGCGGGCCGGGATGGCGATGCCGATGCGCCGGATCGGACAGGTCCAAGAGATCGCCGCTGCGGTGGTGTGGCTGTGCTCCGACCAAGCCTCCTACATCACTGGCGTCACGCTCCCGATCGACGGAGGAAAGCTGGCCGGGATGGCACCGTTCAGCCAGGGCCAGGGGCCCGGCGCCAAGCCCGCCCCATGAAGGAAGCGACATTCTGCCGGTACCGACTCGACGCCCATGCGCTTCGCGTGAAAGGAGGCATGTCCCCAGACGTCCGGGTTGGATGAGCAGCAGGCGTCTCAAGTCCTGCGGACGCCGCTTGCGTAAATCGCGCAAAGCAGCAGCCGACGAACTACTCCCGCAGCCCGGCGGCTTCGAGGGCTTCCGCGTGAGTCAGAAAGTCGCGGATGCGAACGATCGTCCCCGCTCGAAAGTCAAAGACCTCTCCAAGCTCCTGACTGAACTCGATGCCGGTCGCCCGGGCGGTCAAGTCCATGTGACCGAGCGCGAGGACCGACTGGCCGAGGTCGCGGAACTCCTGGGGCCGATTGGTGAGGCGTTCCCACGCCTCGCCGCGGTCCTGCCTCCAAATCTTTCGCGCGCCGTCATGACCTCGGTAGGTGGTTGCCTTTCCCTCAAGGCCCGGCTGGATCGCAGGGTGCCACTCGACGTCGGCATCGAGCTCGGCCAAAAAAGCGTCCAGATCATCGGCATTCCACGCCTCGACGGCGCGCTGGACGGTCTCCACGTTCTCCTGCGACATCGCCCGCCCAGTATCGCGCGGGCTACTGCTCTTCGCGCGAAGCAGAAGCGCGGCAAGGGAACGCGTCGGCGACTCGCCAGAGGGGACCTGTGGCCGCGTTCGCCTCAACAGCCCGCGGCTTCAGCTTTCAGCTGAGGCCTTCACCCGGACTGTCGCGCCGACTGTCGCGCAGCGGTACAGGTGCTGCGGAAATCCCTGCAAGATCGGTAAATACAGTGACGCCCCGCCGGGCCTTCAAAACCGGCAGGGCGCGTGGCAGCCCCACGCTTGGAACGTCGGCCGGGCCTCCCGCTGCTCGTCCGAACGGGGCGTCTCGAATCAATCTGGGACACGCTCGCAAGATCGCGAATGCGAGCGTCCCCGGGGACCAAATCAGACGTTCGCGGCGATCCCGGAATGGACCAGACGGATCACGTCTGCATCACGGATTGCGCTGGCCGGCGCGTCGTTATCGGATCCGCGTGGCGATGCACGAGCTTCCAAGTGCCATCTTCAGGACGGAAGATGCTCGTGACGCGCAGGGCGACAGGAGTGACCTCCTCGCTCCCGCCGACCTTCGCCTCGAACCGCTCGATTTCCAGGATGTACCCGAGGTCCGCGGTTACGTACTTTGCGAAGTTCTCGAACTCGACGGCCCTGCCGTCGCTGTAGTGCGATGCGGCTCGCCGTGCGGCCTCCTCGACCTGACTCCGACCGCGGCCGGGCGGGCCAAAGGGGTTCGCAAGGGTGGCGTCCTCGCGCTGACTGAACAGCTCTAAGAAGGCAGCCGGATCCCCCTTTGCGATCTCATCCAGCGCTCGGTGACTCGCCTCAATTGCTCGGTCAAACTCCTCCGATGCAGTCACGCGCCTACCTCCTCGTCGCAAGGCCGTCGCGACGCTATACGTCCACGACCGCTTCCGTCAATCCGTCAGGGGTCGCCACTTGGCCGACCACTGTTCGAGGTACGAGCGCAAGACGATCGCGTCACGCGCGGCGACGTCGGTCAGACGCCTGCCCTGGACGAAAACCGGAAAGGGCCACGCGAAGGCTGCTCGCTATCGCTGCCGGCGCAATGGGCTCACGAGCGTCGTCCGCACTGCCGTTACCGGTACCTCTGCCGGCAACAGTCACGATGTGCGCCCACCTCGGCCACATGACCGGAAGCGCGCTACCTTGCGTCGCGCATGCACCGGATCGAGACGGTCAGCGAGCGGGACCTGGCCGATCTGCTGCCGCTCATGCGCGCCTACTGTGACTTCTACGGCGTCGACCCGCCGGACGAGGCCCTGCTCGCTCTGTCCGAAGCGCTGATCGCGGACCCCGAGCGAGAGGGCGTGCAGCTGATCGCCCGCGACGGCAACGGCAGCGCGCTCGGGTTCGCGACGGTGTTCTGGACCTGGTCGACGCTCTCCGCGGCACGAGTCGCGGTGATGAACGACCTATACGTGTCGCCCGCGGCCCGTGGCTCCGGCCTCGCCGAGGCGCTGATCGAGGCGTGCCGGGAGCGGAGCGCCGAGCGAGGCGCGCGCGAGCTCTGCTGGCAGACGGCGAAGGACAACGTGCGCGCGCAGCGAGTGTACGAGCGCATGGGCGGGAGGCGCGAGGAGTGGTTGGACTACTCGCTCGAGGTCTGAGGTTGAGCCCGATAGAGCCGCAGTTCGGCTAACCGCACATCGATTGACCGGGAAGCCCCATTGGCCGGACAAGCGGGCTGACCAAAATGCACGGCCGATTAATTTCGCTCCCGTCCACGGTCTAAACGGGAGTCAAGACCAGATGACGACAGAAGGGACGCTCAAACGATGACCCGTGGTCTAGCCCGCCTCGCCGACATTGCCTACCGCCGTCGCGGGCGCGTGGTCCTCGCGTGGATCGCAGCGGCGATCGTGATCATCGGGGTCGGCTCCTCGCTGGCGGGTGAGTACAACGCGGACTACAACACCCCCGGATCGGAGTCGAAGGCGGCGAGCGATCTCACCGAGAAGCGCTTCCAGGGCTACTCTGGCCAGGAGGTCTATGCCGTCTGGAAGGATCCGGCCGGCGCCAACACGCCCGGCGCGCGGGAGCGCGTCGACGCCTTCCTCGCCGAGGCCGAGCGGGTCGACCACATCGCCGAGCACACCCCGATCCGGTTCTCGCGGGACGGCACGATCGGATCGACCACGCTCCCGCTGACGGTCGCGGGCTGGGACGTCTCCAAGGAGGACGGCGAGAAGCTGATCGCCGCCGCCGAGGACAACAGTCGCGGTGGACTCGAGATCAAGCTCGGCGGGGATCCGATCTACCAGGCTCAGGAGGAGACTAGCCCTGAGGGGATCGGGTTCGTCGGCGCCGCGATCGTGCTGTTGATCGCCTTCGGCTCGGTGGTCGCTGCGGGCCTCCCGCTCGCGATCGCCCTCGTCGGTCTCGGCATCACGTCGGGAGGCCTGATCGTCCTGCTCGCCAACGTCATCGACGTCCCCGACTGGACCACGGCGGTGTCGGGGTTGATCGGAATCGGGGTCGGCATCGACTACTCGCTGCTCGTCCTGACCCGGTTCCGTTCGGCGATGAATCAGGGCAAGGATCGCCACGACGCCGTTGTCGAGGCCGTCACCACTGCCGGACGCAGCGTGATCATTGCCGGAAGCACGGTGGTGATCGCCGTCCTCGGCCTCTTCCTGACCGGCCTGCCCTACATGTACGGCGTCGCGATCTCTGCCTCCCTCGCCGTCCTGGTCGTGATGCTCGCGGCGGTCACGCTGTTGCCGGCGCTCCTCTCATACCTGGGACCGAAGGTCGACCGCCTCCGGATCCCATTCCTCGGCCGGACGCTGAAGGCCGAGGGCAACGGGGAGTCGCCGGCGGCGCGCTGGAGCCACGCGGTCCAGCGGCGGCCCTGGACCGCCGCCATCGCCGCCACCGCCGTCTTGCTCGCGCTGGCGGCACCCGCGCTCGGCATGCGCCTCGGCTTCCCGGACGCCGGCAACGATCCGCCGGACACCATGACGCGCCAGTCCTACGACCTGAATACCGAGGGATTCGGACCGGGCACGAACGGGCCACTGGTGATCGCCGCCGAGCTGCCCGACCCTGCCGCAAAGGCGAGGATCGACTCCTTGGCGGAGAGGCTTCGCGGCGAGTCCGGCGTCGCGTTCGTGCCGGCGCCGCAGATAAACGCGGAGGGGAACGCGGCGATCGTCACGGTGATCCCGAGGGGCTCCCCGCAGGACGAGGAGACGGAGGAGCTGGTCCACCGGCTGCGCGGGGACGTCGTCCCCGACGAGCTCGGCGGCTCTGGCATCACCGCCGAGATCGGAGGCGTGACCGCGGCGCTCGAGGATCAGAGCGAGTTCATCAC
>JBKPHS010000217.1:0-19128 GCA_046729975.1 Actinomycetota bacterium | reverse complement strand
CGGCTGCACGCACTATCCGCTGGTGCGCCCGCTGCTCCAGCGCACGCTCGGGCGCGGCGTCGAGATCGTCAGCTCTGGCCAGGCGATCGCCGACGAGGTCGAGTCGGTGCTCCGTCAGCGAGGTCTCGAGAACGATCCTGTTCGCCGGGGCCGCTACGGCTTCCTCTGCTCGGGCGATCCGGAGGAGTTCCGGCGCCTCGGAACCCGCTTCCTCCAGCTGCCGATAGGCGCCGTCCAGCGGGTGGACGTCGCGCCGCCCAGCGCTCCGCGGGCCGCGGCATGAGGAGCGACGGGCGCGCGGCCGACGAGCTGCGGCCGGTGTCGATCGAGCCCGGGTTCGTGCGGACGGCCACGGGGTCGGCGCTGATCGCGATGGGCGGCACGCGGGTGATCTGCACTGCTTCGGCGGTGGAGGACGTCCCGCGCTGGCTCGCCGGGCAGAGGCGCGGCTGGGTCACGGCCGAGTACGGGATGCTGCCCGCCTCGACCGGCGAGCGGAAGCAGCGCGACGTCTCGAAGGGTCGCCCGGACGGCCGGACCGTCGAGATCCAGCGGCTGATCGGCCGCTCGCTGCGGGGCGTCGTGGACTTCGAGGCGCTCGGCGAGCGCAGCGTCTACGTGGACTGCGACGTGCTCGAGGCCGACGGCGGCACCCGCTGCGCGGCGATCACCGGCGGCTATGTCGCGCTCCAACTCGCGCTCGGTCGCCTGGTCGAGCAGGGCCTGGTCGAGCGCGTGCCCCTCACGCAGTCGATCGCGGCGATCTCATGCGGGATGGTCGACGGCCAGCCGCTGCTCGATCTCGACTACTCCGAGGACTCGAGCGCGGAGGTCGACATGAACGTTGTGATGACGGGCGATGGGGGGCTTGTCGAGGTCCAGGCGACGGCCGAGCGCACGCCTCTCTCACGTGCGTCGCTCGACGACCTGCTCGCCCTCGCGGCGGGCGGCATCGGGCGGCTGCGCGACGCGCAGGAGGCGGCCGCCGGGGCACTGCCGGGGGCCGCGGCCTGAGCGCGGCATGCGGCTCGTCGTGGCCACGCGCAACCCGCACAAGCTGCGCGAGCTCGCCCCGCTGCTCGCCCCACTCGAGCTCGAGCCGCTCGCCGAGGGGGTCGAGCTCCCGCCGGAGACCGGCGACACCTTCGCCGGGAACGCGCTACTCAAGGCTCGCGCCGCGGCCGAGGCCACCGGCCGCGCCGCGATCGCCGACGACGCGGGCATCGAGGCCGCCGCGCTCGGCGGCGCGCCGGGCGTCCGCTCCGCGCGGTACGCGGGAGAGGACGCGAGCGACGAGGACAACCTGGCGAAGCTGCTGGACGACGTGCCCCCCGGCGGCGATCGCCGCGTGGCTTACGTGTGCGTACTGGCGTACGCAGAGCCGGACGGCGAGGAGCACCTGTTCGAGGGCCGCTGCGACGGCGTCCTCGCTGTCGAGCCGCGCGGCACCGGGGGCTTCGGCTACGACCCCGCGTTCATCCCGGTCGACCGCGATGACGGCCTGACGATGGCCGAGCTCACTCCGGAGCAGAAGGACGCGATCAGCCACCGCGGCCGGGCCGCGCGAGCCTTCCGGGCCTGGCTCGACGCCGGCGAGGGCGCCTGGTGAGCGGGCGCGGGGAGCAGGTCGGCGGACTTCGACAGGCGCTCGCGGGCCGCGCAGGGGTGATCGACCCCGCCCTGTATACGCCGCGAAAACGGCGCGCCGCGGCGATCTCGATCACCTCGAACGTGACGCTGATCGTGCTCAAGGTCGTCGCGGGCGCGCTCACCGGCTCGATCGCGATCATCACCGAGGCGGTGCACTCTTCGATCGACCTGCTGGCGTCGGTCGTCGCCTACTTCTCGGTCCGGAAGGCCGACGAGCCCGCGGACGAGTCGCACCCGTACGGGCACGCGAAGGTCGAGAACCTGGCCGCGGCGCTCGAGGGCGTGCTGATCGTCGTGGGCGCCGGGATCATCATCTACGAGTCGGTGCGCCGGCTGATGGACGTGCCGGTCATCGAGGAGCTCGGCTTCGGCATCGCCGTGATCGGGCTCTCCGCGGCCGCGAACCTGGTCGTCTCGACCTATCTGTACAGGCAGGCGCGGATCACGGACTCGCCGGCGCTCGAGGGCGATGCCGCCCACTTGCGCACCGATGCGTTCACGTCGCTCGGCGTGCTGGTCGGGCTCGTGCTGGTGGAGACCACGGGCGTGCAGGAGCTCGACCCGATCGCCGCGCTGACGGTGGCCGGGGCGATCATCATCGCGGGCGTCCGCATCCTGACCCGTTCGTCGCGGGTGCTCGTCGACGAGGCGCTGCCGGCCGACGAGCTGGAGGCGGTCCGGGAGGTGGTCGAGCGCTTCGGAGCACCTGAGGTGGTCGGGTTCCACAAGCTGCGCGCGCGCCGGGCCGGCAGCCGCCGCTACCTCGACCTGCACGTGCAGTTCCGGCCCGGCACGACGCTGGAGCGCGCACACGAGGTCAGTCATCAGCTCCAGCGCGAGATCCGTGGCCGGCTGCGAGGGGCCGACGTGCTGATCCATCTGGAGCCCGCGCCGCCGGATGAGAGGCAACGTCGCTAGACGCCGAACGGCAGCGCGGTAGCGCGCCAGCCGCCTAAGCCGCGGCGGCCTCGGCCGCAGCCTTGTCCTGCTCGTACGCCGGATCGGGCCTGGCGGCGTGCTTCGCCTTCCCGATGAACAGGGCCGCCACCACGGCTCCGGCCAGCGCGACGGCCATCGAGACCGTCAGCGCGCTTGCGAGCGCGTCGACGAATGCATGTCGCGCGGAACGCGTGACCTGCTCGGCGAGCGCGGGGTCGAGCCCGGCGGGCGCCTTGTCGGCGGCCGTGCCGATGCTCTCGACCAGGCGTTCGCGCTGGCCGCCCGGGATCGGAGTGGACGCAAGCGCGTCCTCCATGCGGCTGCGGGTGATCGCTTGGAACAGCGCGCCGAGTACGGCGACTCCGAACGTCCCGCCGATCATGCGATTCATAGAGAGGATCCCGGACGCGACGCCCGCCTTCTCGCGTACCACCGAGTTCATCGCGGCGGTTGTCATGGGGGACATCGTGATTCCGATGCCGAGGCCCATGATCATGAACGAAGGCAGCAGAAGGCCGGCGTAGCTCGAGTCGGCGTCGATGTGCGTCTGCATGTAGAGCGCCAGCGCCACGAGCAGAAGGCCCGTGACGAGCAGTGGCCGCGGGCCGATGCGGTCGGTCAGCCTTCCCGCGATCGGCGCCGCGACGATCACCAGCAGGGTCGATGGCAGGAAGCGGATGCCCGCCTCGAGAGCGCTGTAGCCGAGGATGTTCTGGAGGTACAGCGCCAGGAAGAAGAACATCGCGAGCATGGCGAAGGTGACGATGAACGCGATCGCGTTCGTGGCGAAGAACGTCCGCGAGCGGAAGAACTCGAACTGGACCATCGGCGCCCGGCCGTGACGCTCCACCAGCACGAAGGCGGCGAGTGCCGCGGTCGCAACGGCGAACAGCCCGACGATCTCGGTTGAGCCCCAGCCCCAGGAGTTGCCCTCCACGAGGGCGAGCACGAGGGCCGTCAGGCCGAGCGAGACCGTACCGATGCCGAGGAAGTCGACCGTCCGCTCGACGGTCTCGTCGCGGGACTCGTGCGCCGCGAACAGCGTCACGGCCACTGCGCCCACCGCCACTGGCACGTTGAGGAAGAAGATCGCCCGCCAGGAGACGTACTCCGTGAGCGCGCCGCCGACGACTGGCCCGAGCGCGAGCGCGAGACCCGAGACTCCCGCCCAGGTCCCGATCGCCTTGCCGCGCTCGTGTGCCGGGAAGGCGTTCGTGATGATCGACAGCGTCGCGGGCATCATGAACGCCGCGCCAACGCCCTGGACGGCGCGCCCCGCGACGAGCAGGGCCTGGCTCGGGGCGAACCCGATCGCCGCGCTCGACGTGGCGAAGAGAGTGACGCCGAAGATGAACATCCGGCGGCGCCCGAAGATGTCGCCCAGGCGGCCGGCCGTCACGAGCAGCACGGCGAAGGTCAGCGTGTAGGCGTTGACCGTCCACTCGAGGCCGGATATCGACGCGCCGAGATCGGCCTGGATCGACGGCAGCGCGACGTTCACGACCGTGTTGTCGAGCATGATCATGAACAGCGCGAAGCACATGGCGGCGAGGGTCCACCACTTGCGGTTGTCCTCGGTGAGTCGCAGGCGCTCGGGCATCAGGCGTCCTCTCGCGCGACGATGGGCTCGAGGGCCGCGGCCAGCCGCGCCCGGTCACGGGCCGGGAGCGACGCCACGAAAGTGGCGAGCTCGTCGACCCTGAGACGGTAGAGCTGGTCGAGCACCTCGCGGCCGGCACGGGTGACGGCAACGCGCTTCATGCGCCGGTCGTCCGCGTCCTCGGTCCGCGTCACGAGCTCGCGCCGCACGAGTCCGTCGACCGCTCGGCTGATGGCCGGCAGCGAAAGCCCGAGGCCGTCGCCGAGAGCCTTGAGTGAAGTGTCGCCACTCTGACCGAGCAGCTGGAGGGCCTTCAGCTGGGACAGGGACAGCTCGAGCTCGTCCACCCGCTGGAGGAAGTCGCCGCCGCAGCCGCGCAGGATGTGCAGCATGAAGGCGCCGATCTTGAGGGCGAGCTGCTCCTCGGTGGTCTGGGATCGGACTTGCTTGGCCGTAGTAGATGCTTGCATGCACGCAATACAAGCAGAACATGCAAGCTTCGTCGACTCCCCCCGGGAGGCGGCCTCAGCGCAGGTTGATCGCCGCCGCCGCTCCCACCGCGAGCAGCACCCCGAAGTAGCCGACGTAGTCGTTCAGCAGCAGCAGAAGGGCCGCGACAAGACACGCGACGACGGTCAGAAGCCACGCGAGGCGGGGGAGAGGCACGCCGCTATTCTGGCCTAAGGATGGCCGACGCCGCGCTCACCCCCGAGCTGGCACTGCGGTACCTCGACGAGCTCTCGACCGATATACGCGCGGCCCTGCTGCTCGACTCGGAGGGAGCCGTGGCCGCCGCTTCTGGCCCGCTGGCCGACCGCTCCGAGTCCGCGGCCGAGCTGCTGAGGCGGCTGTTCGAGCGCGCGGAGGCGGCATCGGACGGCGAGCCACCCGCCCAGATCGAGGCCACCGTGCCGGCGGGCGCGGTCTTCGCGGTACGTCAGGGGAGCTGGACCGTCGCGGCGGTCACCAGCCGGTTCGCGCTCTCGTCGCTGATGTTCTACGACCTCCGCAGCGTGCTGTCGGACCTCGAGGGCCGGGCGGCGTGAAGGAGCGTCGCGGGCGCGTCAGCGGCGCGGTCGGCGGCATCGCCGAGGGCGTCGCGGCGGCGGTCCGGCGCCGGCAGCAGGATCGCGAGCCGCGCGTCCTGTTGTACGACGCCGCGGGGAACGTCAAGGCGATCGCCGAGGACCGGCCGGAGCGGGAGTCGCTGCTCGAGGCGGCCGAAGGCCTCATCGAGCTGGCCGAGCCTGTCCGGGACGAACCGGAAAGCGCCGAGTGACGCTCGTCGCCCCGGACCTAGCGGCGCACGTGATCGAGCGTGCGCTTGCCCGGGGCGGCGACTTCGCCGAGCTCTACGCGCAGGACGGCTACGGCTTCGCCCTCTCGGTGGACGACCGCCGGGTCGAGCGGCCGCAGACCGGCCGCGAGGTCGGAGGATCGGTCCGGGTGACGCTCGGAGACTCGAGTTACTTCGGCCACGTCGACGGCCTCGCCGAGGGCGACCTGACGCGGGTCGCCGACTCGGTGGCGCAGGCGCTGCGGGCGGACGCTCAGGCGCCTCGGCCGCTGGATGCCGCGCCCGAGGTCCGTCGCGCCTACCGCGTGGACGAGGCGCCCGAGCTCGTCGAGGCCGAGCGCAAGGCCGAGGTCCTCCGCTCCTGCGACGAGCGGGCCCGCTCCGCCGGTGCGGAGGTCACGCAGGTCTCGGCGAGCTACGGCGAGAGCCGCCGGCGGGTCGACGTGTTCAACTCGGAGGGCCTCGTCGCCACCGACGACAGGACACGGGTGCGCCTGGGCGTACAGGTCGTCGCGCGCCGCGACGGCGTGGTGGAGACCGGCTCCGAGACCCGCGGCGGCCATGCCGGCTTCGAGCTGATCGCCGAGCGCCCGGAGGAGGTGGCAGAGTCGGCGGCCCGCAAGGCGCTGACTCTCCTCGACGCCGTGGACGCCCCAACGGGGCGGATGCCGGTGGTGGTCGGGAACGGCTTCGGCGGCGTGCTGCTGCACGAGGCGGTCGGCCACGGGCTCGAGTCCGACGCCGTCCAGAAGCGCGCGAGCGTCTACGCGGGCCGTCTCGGCGAGGAGCTGGCAGACTCGTTCGTGAACGCCTACGACGACGGCCGGCGTCCCGGCGACTGGGGCAGCGACGCCATCGACGACGAGGGCACCCCCACCCAGACGACGCGCATTCTCGAGGACGGCAGGCTCAACTCCTTCCTCTACGACCGCCTTCGAGCGCGCAAGGACGGCGTCCCCTCGACCGGCAACGGTCGGAGGGAGTCGTTCCGTCACCTGCCGATCCCGCGGATGACGAACACCTTCTTCGCGCCCGGCGACGCGTCGGCCGAAGATCTGATCGGAGGCGTGGAGCGCGGGCTCTACGCCGTCTCGTTCGGAGGCGGGCAGGTCGAGCCCGCCACGGGCGACTTCGTGTTCGGCGTGTCCGAGGGCTACCTGATCGAGGAGGGACGCGTGACCTCCCCGGTGCGCGGCGCGACCCTGATCGGCAACGGCCTCGAGGCGCTGCGCGCCATCGACGGCATCGCGCGCGACATCGAGGTGGCCACCGGCTACTGCGGCAAGGCGGGCCAGCGCGTGCCTGCGGGGGTCGGCCAGCCGCACGTCCGGCTGCGCGCGCTCACGGTCGGCGGCACCGCGGGATGAGCGGGGCGGCGGAGCTCGAGGGGGTCGCCGGACGCGCCGTGGAAGCGGCGCTCGCGGCCGGAGGCGAGTCCGCGGAGGCGTGGGCAGAGGAGTCGGTCGAGCGCCAGATCCGCGTCTACGACGGCGCGGTCGAGAGCCTCACCGACGCCGGCGGGCGCGGTGTCGGGGTACGAGCGTACGACGACGGGCGCTACGGCTACGCCTATGGCACGGACCTGAGCGAGGCCGGGATCAAGGCGATCGCCGAGTCTGCACGCAGCGCGGCGGCGGTTGCCGATCCCGACGAGTACGCAGGCCTCCCCGAGGAGCTCGGCGCCGCCGAGGTCTCGGGCCTGCACTCGCCCGAGCTCGCCGCCTGGAGCACCGAGCGAAAGGTGGAGGTCGCGCTCGAGATCGAGCGCGCCGCGCGGTCTCACGCGGGTGTCACCCAGGTCGAGGACGTCGTCTATGCGGACGGCGAGGGACGCGCGGCGATCGCTAACTCGCGCGGCTTCACGTCCTCCTACGAGTCCACCTCGGCCTGGGCATACGCGTCAGCCTTCGCGGGCGAGGGGGAGGACCTGATGACCGGGCTGGGCCTGGGCCTGGGCCGCGATCCGTCGGGCCTCGACGCGGCGGCGATCGGCGACGAGGCCGCCCGCCGGGCGCTGTCGCTGGTGGGTGCGCGCCAGCCCGCGAGCCGGCGCTGCCCCGTCGTGTTCGACGCCTTCGTGGCCGCCAGCTTCATCGGCTTTATCGGCGGCATGCTCTCGGCGGATGCCGTCCAGCGCGGCCGGTCGCTGTTCGCGGGTCGCGAGGGCGACGAGGTGGCCGCCCCCATCCTGCAGGTCACCGACGACGGGCTCGACCCCGAGGGGCTCGCGAGCGCGCCCTTCGACGGGGAGGGCTCCCCGCGGCGGCGCACGACGCTGATCGAGGACGGCCGTCTCGCCACCTACCTGTTCGACGCCCGCACGGCCCGCAAGGCCGGGCGTGGGACGACCGGCAACGCCAGCCGCGGCTCCTACCGCAGCGCTCCCTCGGTCGGCCCGAGCAACCTGATCCTGCAGCCCGGCGCGGGATCGCTCGAGGAGCTGCTCGGCGAGGCGGACGACGGTCTCTACGTCACCGACGTCGTCGGCCTGCACTCGGGCGTCAATCCGGTGTCGGGCACCTTCTCCGTAGGCGCGACCGGGCGCCTGATCGAGGGCGGAGAGCTGGCGGCGCCCGTCCGGGAGATCACGATCGCAAGCGACCTCGTGTCCATGCTTCGCGCGGTTCGCGCGGTCGGCAGGGAGAGCCGCTGGGTGCCGTTCGGCGGCAGCGTGAGGGCCGCTCCGCTGCTGCTGGAGCAGATGTCGGTCTCGGGCGCGTAGCCTCGAAAACTCGCAAATAGCGGCTTCATCGCCCTAGAATCCCGCTTCCAGAGCGGCATCGTCCGCGACCGCTGTTAGGTTCGACGCCGTTCGAGAACCCCCTGTCCAAGGAGGCGCACGTGACGAAATCCGAATTCGCCGACCAGGTTGCATCGAGGTCCGGCCTGTCGAAGAGCGACGCGACCAAGGCCGTCGAGGCCTCGCTCGAGATCATCGAGTCGACGCTGCAGCGCGGTGGAGAGGTGAACTTCACCGGCTTCGGCAAGTTCTCGGTCGCCGATCGCGGCGCCCGTCAGGGCGTGAACCCGCAGACGGGCGAGCGCATTCAGATCGCCGCGAGTCGCGTTCCGAGATTCAGCGCAGGCTCCGCTCTCAAAAAGGCCGTCAAGGGCGGCTAGCACCCCCGCGGCCGGCGAGCGAAAACCAAGCCTGGCAAGGAAGCAGGCCGCGACGCGTGCTACGCACGCGAGCGGCCGATGACGCCGCCAGGCGCAGGTTTGCAGCCGCCCGGCCACTTCGCTGACCGGCTCGCCGCTCTCGTCGAGGAGCGGCGCAGCCAGGTCGTGCTGGGCCTCGACCCCGATCCCGCCGCGCTCTGGCCGGTCGGGGTCGAGGCCGGCGCGGCGTGGGACCCCGCCGAGGCCGCTGGACTCGCGGTACGGGCTCACTGCCGGGCGGTGATCGAGGCCGCGGGCCCGGAGTGCGTGGCCGTCAAGCTCCAGCTCGCCTGCTTCGAGCGCCTGGGCGCACCGGGATGGGCTGCGGCGGCGGCCACGGTGGCTGCGGCGCGGGAGCACGGCCTCCTCGCGATCGCCGACGGAAAGCGGGGCGACGTGCCGGTGACCGCGCGCGCATACGCCCAGGCGCTCGTCGGGGAGACGCCCTCGCCCTTCGGCGCGGTCCAGGGTCTCGGGGTCGACGCGTTCACCGCCAATCCGCTGCTCGGGCGCGACTCGCTCGAGCCGCTCGTCGACGCGGCCGTCGAGGCGGGCGCGGGATGCTTCGCGCTCGTCCGCACGTCGAACCCCGGCGCCGCGGACGTGCAGGACCTGCCGGCGCCGACCCGCCCCCTCCACGAGCGGCTGGCGGCAATGGTCGACGAGCTCGGCGCCGCCTCGGTGGGCACGGTGGGGCTCTCAGCCGTGGGGGCGGTCGCCGGTGCGACGCGGCCGGATCTCCTGGCTCGTCTTCGCGAGCTGATGCCGAGGGCGATCTTCCTGCTCCCGGGGGTGGGAGCGCAGGGCGGCGAGGTCGAGACGCTGGCGCCGGCGTTCGCTCCGCACCCGGCCGCGGCGCTTGTGTCGGCGTCACGCTCTATAGTGGCCGCCGACTTGGACCGGGGGGGCGACCCGGCCGGGGCAGCGGCCGCTTCGGCGCGGCAGCTGCGGACGGCGACCTGGTCCCTCGCTGCCCGTCGATGACCTGGGCTTCTCAGCCGGGCGGGTAGCTCTCGCACGTCCATAAGGGGCTCAACCTGCCGTGCGCCCCTGCCGACACAACGCAGGAGGAACAATGGTTCGCACTGCGAGCGTCATGCTGCTCGGAAGCGCGCTCTTCGCGGCGATCTGCGCACCGGCTTCAGGCGGCATCTACGGGACGAATCCCATCCCGATCTCCGTCGGCCCGGACGGCGAGGCCGCGAACGGCCCCTCCGGAGGCGCTGCGATCTCGGGTGACAACCGCAGGGCGAGCCTCGTCGCCTTCCACTCCCAGGCGTCGAACCTCACGGGAGGAGACGGGAACGGAGTCTCCGACGTGTTCGCATGGAAGCGGCCGGAAGGCCCGGCCGGCCTTCGGCTCGATGCTCCCGCGCGTCCCGCCGGCGACCTCCAGCGCGTGAGCGTTGGTGACGGAGGGCAGGAGGCGAACGGTTCCTCGCTGAACCCGTCCGTCGACGGCTCGGTTCGCGATCGGCCCGGCTGCGTTGCGTTCGAGTCGAGCGCTTCGAACCTCGCTCCGGGGGACGGCGACGCGGTGCCCGACGTCTTCGTGCGGGACCTCCGCGCCGGGCGGACGCTGCTCGTCTCCGACGGCATCGCGGTACCGGCCACCGAGCCGTCGATCGATGGCGATTGCTCGACCGTCGCATTCCAGGCCGGCGGCCAGGCCTACCTCGCGCCCGTTCGCGGCGGGCGGCCGCGCTCGCTCGGCCCGGGCGGCGACCCGGACCTTTCGATGGATGGCTCGGCGGTCGTCTGGGAACGCGGGGGCGGAGTTGCGTTGCGGCGCCGGGGGAAGACGTCGACGGTCACGGCTGCGGGCGCATCGCCGGTGGTCTCCGACGAGGAGCACGGCCTCTGGGCGGTCGCGTTCGAGTCATTCGCGCGGCTCAGCGGGAACGACGGGAACCCGGGAAGCGACGTCTACATGCGGATCTTCGGCCGCGGCGGCGGGTCTCGGAGGACCGACCTGATCTCGGCCCACCGCCGCGGCGCAGGCAGCCTCGGCGGCACAAGCTCGCGTGGCGGGATCACGGCGTATGCCGCGCGGCGCGGGATCGTCACGTTCGCGACCGAGAACGCCGGTGGCGCCACGCTCTACTACCGGAACAACCACAGCGGGAACATCGACGACCTCGCGCACGCCTCCGCCGCGATCTCCGAGATAGCGACGAGCGCGCGCGCGAACTTCGTCGCGTTCAGCTCGGCGGCGACCGGCTTCCCATTCGACGGCAACGGTCCTACGGAGGACGTCTTCTTCAAGCACCTGGCCGCCGGTGACGCGCTTTAAGCGTGCTCAGAAACGGCAGTTTGCCCCCGTTCGCGCCGCTACCATCCGGCGGCCATGGAAGAGGGCCGAAGGAGTCCGCTGCGCGCGCTCGCACCCATGGCGCTCATCGCGTTCGCCGTCGCGGTCCTCTTCGTCGTGGCGACGTCGGGAGTGGACGAGAGCGACTCTGGCTCGTCGAACGGCAAGTCGTCGGCCACCGAGCGCCCACAATCCCGCGAGCGGGCGGGCAGACCGGCGGCCGGCAAGCAGCAGGGCGGGGCAAGGAGCACGTACACCGTCCAGGTCGGCGACACGCTCGCGGGGATCGCCGAGAAGACCGGCGTGACCGTCGAGCAGCTGCAAGAGCTGAACCCCGAGCTCGACCCGCAGGCGCTGGTCTCGGGGCAGAAGATCAAGCTGCGCGAGTGAGGAGTCGAGTCGCAGCGGCATTCGCGGCGGGCGTGCTGGCGCTCGTGGCTCTGCCGGCGGGCGCCGCGGCGGCCAAGCCGCTGCCGCGCCCGCAGGTCCGCGCGGCCTCCTACGCGGTGATCGACGCCCGCACGGGAGAGGTGCTGCTGGATCGCGCCGGGAATGCGCGACGGGCGATCGCGAGCACCACCAAGCTGATGACCGCCCTGCTTGCGCTCGAGCGCGCGCGGCCGAGGGAGGTCTTTACGGCTCCTGCCTACCGCGCGCTGCCCGTTGAGTCGAAGATCAATCTCCGCAAGGGCGAGCGGATGACCGTGGAGGATCTGCTTGAGGGCCTGCTGCTCGAGAGCGCGAACGACGCCGCGGTGACGATCGCGGAGAACGTCTCCGGCTCTCGGGCGGCCTTCGTGCGCGACATGAACGCCCGCGCTCGAGAGCTCGGCCTCGAACGCACCCGCTTCGCGAACGCGATCGGCCTCGACGATCCGGACAACTACTCGACCGCGCGCGACCTAGCCGCGCTGGCCGCGCGGCTCATGCGCATCCGGCGCTTCGAGCGCATCGTCGACCTGCCCGAGGCGGTGCTCGCCAGCGGCTCCCGCCGCCGGGTCGTCGACAACCGCAACCTGCTGATCGCCCGCTACCCGTTCGTCGACGGAGTCAAGACGGGCCACACGCGCAGCGCGGGCTATGTGCTGGTGGGCTCCGGCACCGGGCGAGACGTGCGGGTGATCACGGTGGTACTAGGAGAGCCGAGCGAGTCGGCCCGCGACTCGGACACGGTGGCTCTGCTGCGCTGGGGCATCGACCAGTTCCGGCGCGAGCGCGTGCTGACCCGAGGAGCCACCGTGGCGAAGGTCGCCGTCAAATGGCGGGGAGACGAGACAGCGCGCCTCACAACCCCGGCGACGGTCGCCCTCACGGTCCGCCGCGGCGAGCGGGTGATGAGGCAGCTCGACGCACCCGGAGAGGTCGAGGGCCCGCTCGCGAGAGGTGAGCGGGTCGGCAGCGCCCAGGTCGTCTACCGCGGCAAGGTCGTTCGCAGGGTGCCGCTCGTGACGGCCGACGACGTGCCGGGAGCCGGGCTTCCGCGCCGGCTCACGTCGGCCCTCGGACCGCTGCTCACGTTGCTCCTGGCACTCGCGGCGCTCGGCGGTGTGGCGCTCGTCGCGCTGCGAGTGAGGGCCACCCGCGTCAAGCGCGCAAGAATGACCGCCGGCTCGAGATGATCATCACCGTCACCCTCAACGCGGCGATCGACAAGACGCTTGCGGTCCCGAACTTCACTCTCGGCCGCCGCCACCGGGCCGTCGAGCAGACGGCAATGGCCGGCGGCAAGGGCGTCAACGTGGCGCGCGCGCTGAAGACGCTCGGGCAGCCTGTGATCGCGACGGGCGTGGCGGGCGGCCCCACCGGCACGCGCATCATCGAGCAGCTGACGGAGGAGGCGATCCTCAACGACTTCGTGCGCATCCGCGAGGAGTCCCGGACGTCGACCGCCGTGGTCGACCCGACCAACAGCGTCCAGACGGAGATCAACGAGCACGGCCCCGCCGTGACCGAGGCCGAGCTCGAGCTGTTCACGGACAAGTTGCTCTACCTCGCGAAGGGTGCGGAGGTGTGCGTCTTCTCCGGGAGCCTCCCGCGGGGTGTCGACAGCGGGCTGTACGCGACCCTCCTGCGCGAGCTCGCGAAGCTCGGCGTGACCACCGTGCTGGACTCCGAGGGCGAGCCGCTGCGACTCGCGACCCGCGCGGAGCCCACGATCGTCACCCCCAACGAGCTGGAGGCCGAGGAGCTCGTGGGCCACGAGTTCTCCACCGACGAGGACCGGCTCGCGGCGGTGCGCGAGATCGCCGAGAGCGGCGCACGCGAAGCGATCATGACCCTCCCGTCGGGCTGCGTCGCGCTGGTCGGCGGCCCCGACCGGCAGCGCCTCTATCGCGCAAGCGTCGAGCCGCGCGAGCCGGTTTCGGCCGTGGGCGCCGGCGATGCGTTTCTGGCCGGGTACGTCGCGGCCCGGTACGGCGGCAGCGAGCCGGCCGAGTGCCTGCGCTTCGCGGTGGCCTGCGGAGCCGAATCGACCCAGCATTTCGGCGCCGGCGTGCTCGACCCGCGCGAGGTGGGGCGGCTCATGCCCGAGGTCGAGGTCGAGGAGCTGGCCCAGCCCGCCCTGGAGGCGCGCGGATAGCCGCCGGAGAATCCTCGCAAGATGCGAAAAGGACGCCGCGGGCCGGCTCGGAGGCCTTCCGCTATGGTCACCTGTCGTCCGTTCGCGAACCTAGGATGCCGCCATGGAAGTAGAGATCGGCCGAGGCAAGAAGGGCCGTCGCGCCTACGGCTTCGATGACATCGCCATCGTCCCGTCGCGTCGCACGCGCGACCCGGACGAGATCGACATCACCTGGACGCTCGGGCCCTACCGCTTCGAGCTGCCGCTGATGGCGTCCGCCATGGACGGCGTCGTCTCCCCGCTCACCGCGGGCATCCTCGGCAAGCTCGGCGGACTGGCGGTTCTCAATCTCGAGGGCATCTACGCGCGCTACGAGGACGCCGACGCCCAGCTCGAGCGGATCGCGGAGCTGCCGCCCGAGGCCGCCACGGCCGAGATGCAGGAGATCTACCGCAAGCCGGTCGAGCCCGAGCTGATCGCGCAGCGCGTCCGTGAGGTCAAGGACCAGGGTGTCGTCTGCGCGGCCTCGCTCACGCCGCAGCGCGTCCGCCGGCACTACGAGGTCGCGCTCGAGGCGGGCCTCGACATCCTGGTGATCCAGGGCACCGTCATCTCGGCGGAGCACGTCTCGACGGTCAGCGAGCCTCTCAACCTCAAGGAGTTCATCAAGGAGGTTCCGGTGCCGGTCGTCGTGGGGGGCTGCGCCTCCTACCACACGGGCCTGCACCTCATGCGGACCGGTGCCGTGGCGGTGCTGGTGGGCGTGGGGCCGGGGGCCGCCTGCACCACGCGCGGCGTGCTCGGAATCGGCGTGCCGCAGGCCACGGCGATCGCCGACGTGCAGGCCGCGCGCTCGCAGCACATGCTGGAGACCGGCGACTACGTGAAGGTGATCGCGGACGGCGGCATGCGCAACGGCGGAGACATCGCCAAGGCGTTCGCGTGCGGCGCGGACGCCGTGATGGTTGGCTCGCCCCTGGCGCGCGCGTACGAGGCCCCGGGGCGCGGCTATCACTGGGGCATGGCCACCTTCCATCCCACGCTCCCGCGGGGCGCGCGCGTCAAGACAACCCAGAACGGCTCGCTCGAGCAGATCGTCCTCGGCCCCGCCCACGAGAACGACGGCACGTTCAACCTCATGGGCAGCCTGCGCACCTCGATGGCCACGTGCGGGTACGAGGACATCCCCTCCTTCCACCGCGCCGAGGTGATGGTCGCTCCGGCCCTCCAGACGGAGGGCAAGCACCTGCAGCGCGACCAGGCGGTCGGAATGGGCGCGACCGCGGCCGCCGCGGCGACTCCCGCGGACGCGAGCGGCACGAACGGCCCACCCGCCGTGCCCGAGCCGACGGATCCGGCGCTCGTCGAGTAGTGGTGTAGTGCCGAGGGCGGTCGTCAGCGGCGCCGTCTCCCCGGAGGAGCACGCCGCCGGGAGGACCGGCGTCGACGAGGTGCTGGTGCTCGACTTCGGCGGCCAGTACTCGCAGCTCATCGCGCGCCGGGTGCGCGAGTGCGGCGTCTTCTCTGAGCTGCTGCCGCACGACGTCCCGCTCGACGAGATTCGCCGCCGCTCGCCGCGAGGGCTGATCCTCTCCGGCGGCCCGGCGTCCGTGTACGCCGAGGGCGCGCCGCGCCTCCGCATGGAGCTTCTCGAGCTCGGCATGCCCGTGCTCGGCATCTGTTACGGGATGCAGGCCATGGTCCTCGAGCTCGGCGGGCGCGTGGAGGGCGCCGCGGTCGGCGAGTTCGGCCGCTCGCGGCTGGACGTGCACGAGCCCGGACGGCTGCTGCGCGGGCTTCCCGTCGAGCAGGCCTGCTGGATGAGTCACCGCGACACCGTGTTCGAGGCGCCGTCGGGGTTCACCCCGCTGGCGTCGTCGACCGAGTCGCCGGTGGCGGCTCTCGAGGACGGCTCGCGCGACCTGTACGGCATCCAGTTCCATCCCGAGGTCGTCCACACACCGTACGGGACGGAGATCCTCAAGACCTTCCTCGACGAGATCTGCGGCTGCGACATGTCGTGGAGCGCGGCCTCGGTGGCCGAGCAGCAGATCGAGCGCATTCGCCGTCAGGTGGGCGACGGGCGCGTGATCTGCGGGCTCTCGGGCGGCGTCGACTCGTCCGTGGCGGCGCTGCTGGTGCACAGGGCCGTGGGTGACCAGCTCACATGCGTGTTCGTCGACCACGGCCTCATGCGCAAGAACGAGGGCGACCAGGTGATCGCGGCCTTCCGGGATCACTTCAAGGTGCCGCTCGTAGCCGTGAGCGCGGAGGACCGGTTTCTCGACAGGCTCGCGGGGGTCGGCGAGCCGGAGCGCAAGCGGAAGATCATCGGTGAGGAGTTCATCCGCGTCTTCGAGGAGGAGGCCGCCAAGCTCGGCAACCCCCGCTTCCTTGTCCAGGGGACGCTGTACTCGGACGTGATCGAGTCCGGCGGTGGCACCGGCGCGGCTACGATCAAGTCGCACCACAACGTCGGTGGCCTCCCCGAGGATCTCGGCTTCGAGCTCGTCGAGCCGTTGCGGACCCTGTTCAAGGACGAGGTCCGCGAAGTCGGGCTCGAGCTTGGGCTGCCCGACCGGCTCGTGTGGCGCCAGCCCTTCCCCGGACCGGGCCTGGCGATCCGGATCGTCGGCGGGGAGGTCACGAAGGAGCGCTTGTCGATCCTGCGCGACGCCGATTACGTGCTGCAGGACGAGATCCGCTCGGCCGGTCTCTACCGAGAGTTGTGGCAGTCGTTCTGCGTGCTTCCCGCCGACCTGCGAACGGTCGGCGTGCAGGGCGACGAACGCACCTACGGGTACGTGGTCGTGATCCGCGCGGTCACCAGCGACGACGCCATGACGGCCGACTGGGCGCGCCTGCCCTACGACCTGCTCGAACGGATCGCCTCGCGCATGATCAACGAGATCCCTCAGGTGAACCGTGTCACGCTCGACATCACGTCGAAGCCCCCCGGCACGATCGAGTGGGAGTAATTAATCAGTCCCTGGTCCCTAGTCCCTAGTCTCTTGTTTTCCTAGGGGCTAGCCACTAGCGACCATTATGGGAATCATCAGCTGGATACTTTGGGGCCTGGTCGTCGGGGCGGTCGCGCGCCTGCTGCTGCCGGGCCGCCAGCGCATCGGCATCGTCCTGACGATCGCGATCGGGATCATCGGCTCCGTGCTGGGCGGCCTGGTCGCGACCGAGCTCCTCGACATCGGGGACTCCGACGACTTCGACTTCGGGAGCTTCATCATCGCGGTCGGGGCCTCCGTCGTACTGCTCGCGCTGTTCGAGGGCCTTACCGGCGCAAGGCGCGAGCGCGAAGAGGCGCGCGACCGGGGCTAGGTCTAGCTGTACGTGTCCCAGCCCTGCAGGCTGGGCAGCGGGTCGAAGGGCCTGCCGCCGTCGTACCAGCCGGGCGCCCCCCACATCTCGAAGTGCAGGTGGCAGCCGCTGGCGTTGCCGCTGTCGCCTACGCGGCCGATCTCCTGACCGGTCGAGACCCGGTCCCCGACGTCGAAGGGCGACGCCGACTGGAGGTGCGCATACGCGTAGTCGACGTCCTCCCTGTCGCCGTCGATCACGACGTAGTGCCCGGCGGCCGAGTGGTACTGCTTGAACTTCACGACACCGCCACGGGCGGCCACGATCCGGGTGCCGCAGCGGGCGAAGACGTCCTGGCCCTGGTGCACGTGCCCGTCGCGGCCCGCGCCGAAGCGGGCACCGGCCTGGCCGAAGTCGTGGCGTCCGCGCACCGGGAAGATGTGCTGGTAGAGGTCGAACGCGTCGCGCTGAGGGTCCGCCCCTTGCGCGCTCTTGGCCTGTGCCCCGTGCGAGCCGCTGGCCGAGAGGCGGAACGCATAGCGGCCCTCCGGCGCGGCCAGCTCTCCGGCGAAGCCTTTCCACTGAAGGTTGTTCACCTGGCCGGGCTGAACCGCGCCCGGGGTCCAGGTCTGGACGGTCGCACCGTCGTTCAGGCGGAGCAGATCGACCCTCACGTCGACGGGCGCCTCGTCGCTGACCCGGTACGAGAACGTGACCCCGTAACGCGAGCCGACGAAGATCTTCGCGGCGCTCATTGCAGTCTCGAGCCTGGGCGCGCCGGGATCGGCCGGGCCCTCAACCGGGGTCAGCTCGCCGGTGGGCGGCGGTGGAGGTGGCGGAGGCAGCACGGCCAAGGGCTCGCTGGCCTTCGAGCGGACGGTGTCGGCCACCCAGGCCACGAGCGGGCCGCTCGGCGCGTCGAGCGGCACGGCGACCCTCAGGCTGCGCTCCCCGCGCGGCCGCACCCTGACCTCGACGTCGTCGGTCTTGCCGGGGCCGCCAGCGAACACGATCCGCGTGACCGCGGCGAGGTTCGCTCCGCTCAACCTGATCTGGCTGCCGCCGCGCGCGCGCTTCCGGGATGCGCACGCCTGGACGCATGCGATCCTCGAGATCTTCGGGGTGGCGACGTAGCCCACGCCCCCCGTGCCGGAGCCGAGCGCTGGGGAAGTCGCGACGAGCACGCAGGCGGCCGCGCCGCAGCCACCCGTCAGGAACCGCTTTCGCGTTGCATCGTCTGAGGAGCGAGTCCTCGGCACGAGCCAGCCTCTCTTTCTCCGGCCTACGGGGTTAGCTGTCGGGCTCGCGCAGAAAGAGCCGCGCTACGACCAGGCGCGCGAAGGCGCTCGGTTCGATTCGCCCCTTCGGAGGCCCTCGAGGCCACCGATCGGTTCCCCCGTTCCCCCGCGGCGGGCCGCGAAGGATTCGGCAGGCGTCCTACAACGGCGCGGCACTATACCCCCATCTCCGGTCGCGTTCGCCGGTCCGTCGAGGCGTCTCGGCGCCTCGTACGGATCAGCACTTTCCAGTCGGAGATTTCGCGCCGGTGCGGCTTCTCCTCGGCCTGCAACGCCGCACCCGCCCGGGCACCCGGTCGTGGGGCGGCTAACATGTCCGCCCGTCGCGGCGGCGGCGCTCCAGGCGCCGCGGGGCGCGCCTTTTTCGCGATGCGAACCTACGTAGCCACACCTGCAACTCGCGAGCGCAACTGGGTCGTGATCGACGCGGCCGGCAAGACGCTCGGCCGCCTCGCGACCCAGATCGCGGACACCCTGCGCGGCAAGCGCAAGCCGGAGTACACGCCTCATTGCGACGTGGGCGACTTCGTGATCGTGGTCAACGCCGAGCGGATCTCGGTAACCGGGAAGAAGCGCGAGGAGAAGCGCTACTACCGCCACTCCGGCTATCCGGGCGGCCTGCGGTCGCGCTCGCTCGAGGAGATGCTCGAGCGCCGGCCCGAGGAGGTAATCCGCCTGGCCGTGCGCGGCATGATGCCTCGCAGCCGGCTGGGTCGCACGCAGCTTCGGAAGCTGAAGATCTACGCCGGGCCCGACCACCCGCACGCCGCGCAGAAGCCGGAGGCCCTGGAGGTTGACGCCTGATGGTTGAAGACGAGCGCAGAGACGAGGAGCAGGAGCCGACGGAGCCGGGCGCGGGCGAGGAGCCGGAGGGCCCGGAGCAGGTCGAGGAGGCGCCGGCCGAGCAGGCCGCGGCCGAGGCACCCGAGCAGGCCGAGGGCGAGACGCCCGAGCAGCCGTCGCCAGAGGGCGAGCCCGAGCCGGCTGGCGAGCCCGAGC
>JBKPHS010000216.1:0-15282 GCA_046729975.1 Actinomycetota bacterium | reverse complement strand
CCCCACCGCCGCGGCGACCGGCGCCGCCGGTCGTGGCCCGCTCACGCCGGGGGATCCCGGCGTGGGTTCCGGCTGCGGCCGTGCTGGTCCTCCTGGGGGCCGGCGTGGTTGCCCTGGCTACGGGCGGCGGCGACGACGGCGCGGTTGGCGATCGCGGGAGCGACTCGGGGCAGCGCTCGGAACGACGCGCCGACCGGGGTAGCCGCGACGAGCAGCAGACGCCTGCCGCGGAGGAGAGCGGACAGGGCAGTGGCGGACAGGGCGGTGGCGAGACGCCGTCAAGCGGCGGTCAAGACTTCGCCGCGGGAGGACCCGAGGACGCCGCGCTCGGCCAGCGCCTGAACGACGAGGGCTACCGGCTGGCGCAGCAGGGCAAGTTCGAGGAGGCGGTCCCGAAGCTCCAGCAGGCGGTCAAGGCATTCCCCGCGGGCTCGATCGGGGATCTCCCTTACGCCTACGCGCTTTACAACCTCGGCTGGTCGCTGAACCGGTCCGGCAGGCCCGACGAAGCGATACCCGTGCTGGAGGAGCGCCTGAAGAACCCCAATCAGCGGGCGAAGGTGCAGGCGGAGCTCGACCGCGCCAAGCAGGCCGCGGGCTAGCGGATCTCGGCCGGCTCGCTCGCGATCAGCCGCTCGAAGAGCTCGAGGTACTGCGCGAGGTGGCGCGTGCCGAGGAACTCGCTGCGCACACGCTCCTGGGCCTCACGCCCGATCCGCTCGGCAAGCTCGGGGTCGGAGATCAGCCGCACGACGACGTCCCCGTAGGCCTCCAGATCCTGCGGGTCGACGAGGAAGCCGGTCTCCCCGTCCGCGATCTGATCCTGGATGCCGCCCACGCGGCTGGCGACCACCGGTCGTCCCTTCCACATGGCTTCGGCGACCGTCAGCCCGAAGCCCTCGGCGAGGCTCTTCTGGACGATCACGTTCGCGCGCCGCTGGAGGGCGTTGACGATCGCTGCGTTCTCCTCGGCGTCGTCCATGGGCAGGCGGGCGAGATGCACGCGGCGCCGCACATCGGGCTCGAGGCTCTGCCAGCGGTCGGTGGCCTCCTGCAGCACTTCCGCGCCCTCGGGGTCGTCCGCGACGGCGAACACGTCGGGCCCGGCGAGCATCAGATGCGCCTCGCAGCGCGGCGCGACGTGACGGGCGAAGCCATCGATCACACCGAGCGGGTCCTTCAGGCGGTCCCAGCGTGACACCTGCACGACGAGCGGCGTGTCGGCCCGAACGCGCTCGTCCTCGGTCAGGCCGGCATGCCGATCGACGCGGCCGGGCGTCCCGTCCTGGCGCTCGAACACCGGGTTGCCCTCCTCGCGGTCCTCCACGAGTTGCGCTGCTCGCAGGATCGCGCGCACCGCGTCCGGGGCGAGCGGCTGGTTCTTCGGTGCGAACGGGTCGATCGAGGGCGCGATGATCGCGATCTTCGCGGTGTCGAGGTCCTCCCAGACGAAGCCGCGCCTCGAGAAGACGTAGACCTCGGCCGGCTCGACATAGGGGAGCAGGAACCTCCACGCGTCCCGAGCGAGGTCGTTTGGCGTGTCCAGCCCGACGTGACAGCGCCAGACGACACGGGCGCCGGCGTCCAGCAGCGGCTGCACGAGGCCCGCGGTCTGCGGGTCGTGAGCGATCACGAGATCGCCGGGCCGAACGAGCTCGGCGAGCTCTCCGGCGTTGGCGCTCGTCACGCGCTCGTAGATGAGGCGCTCCTCCTCGCCAAGGGCCCCGCCATCGCCGGCCGAGCCGTGGAGGTTGTTGTGTATGCGCTTGGTTACCCGGAAGAAGTCGGCGTCGCCCTCGATGACGACCCAGCGCGCGTCCACGCCGCCGCCCCGCGCGTAGGCGATCAGCGAGTGCAGCAGCTCGGCGACACCGCCACCGGCAGCGGTCGAGTTGACGTTCCAGACGACGCGGCCCTCGAACAGCTCGCGACCGCCCTCGATCGTGCGCCGGAGCTGCTCGGCCTGGGCTTCCGTGATGACCTCCTCGAAGCGGCGGGGGTCTCGCGGAGCTATATCGACGTGCTCGAGCGGCACGCGCGCAGTCTCTCAGGTGGTCGGGGCGCGTGCGATGGCTGCCGCGAGCGCTTCAACGATGCGCGGCCGGTCGCCGAATGGCATCGCGAGGAACGTATCGGCGCCCATGCGCTCGTAGCGCGCAAGCGCCTCGTCGATGCCCGCCGGCGTGGTGCACACCGCGGACGAGTCGATCAGCCCGTCGCTCAGCGCCATCGCGGCGGCCGCGCGGTCTCCCTCCATGAAGAGCCGCTGAACCTCACGTGCCGACTCACCGTGCCCGCGGGCCTCGGCAGCATCGACGTAGAAGTTCTTGCCCCTGGCGCCCATGCCGCCGATGTACATCGTCAGCCAGGGGCGCGCGAGGTTGCGCGCCTCGGCCACGTCCTCGTGCACGCAGAGCTGGACGACGGGTGACACGTCGATCTCACGGCCCCCGGCTCGGACCGACTCGACCAGCTCCTCGTCGAACATGAAGGGCAGCCACCCGTCGGCGATGCGCCCCGCCTGGTCGACGGCCTTCGGCGTTATCGCCCCCAGGTAGATCGGCACGTCGGGCCGCGGGGGCCTGATCAACAGCTTGAGCGGCTTGCCCAGGCCGGTGCCCCCCACCGGCAGGCTGAACTCCGCGCCGTCGTACTCGAGCGGCTCCTCGCGTGCGAGCGCGGCACGGACGATCTCCACGTACTCGCGCGTGCGCTTGAGCGGCCGCGCGAACGAGACCCCGTGCCACCCTTCGGACACCTGCGGTCCCGAGACGCCGAGCCCCATCCGGAAGCGCCCGCCGGACAACGTGTCGAGCGTCGCGGCCGTCATCGCGGCCATCGCCGGCGTTCGGGCCGGGATCTGGAGCAGGCCCGAGCCGAGCCCGATCCGCTCGGTGCGCGCGCTCAGGTGGCCGAGGACGGAAACGGCGTCCTGGCCCCAGGCCTCCGAGACCCACACCGAGTCGAGCCCGTCGCGGTCCGCCTGCACTGCCAGAGCGACCTGCTCCTCCGGCGAGAACCACGGCCAGTAGGCGAGGAAGAGCCCGACGCGCACGCGCGCATCCTAGTGCCGGCGTCCCTGTAGGATGCCGCGCTCGTGGACCTGACTCTCACGCCGCAGGAGCAAGAGTTCCGCGACGAGCTGCGGGGCTGGCTGGAGCAGAACCATCCGGGGGAGGAGCCCGAGGGGGACGAGGCGGCGTTCCAGTTCCGGCGCGACTGGCAGAATAGCCTCAACGAGGCGGGCTGGACGGGCATCTCCTGGCCGACGGAGTACGGCGGCCGCGGGGCCACGCTCATGGAGCAGGCGATCTTCAACGAGGAGATGGTCCGCGCCCGCGCTCCGCAGACAGCGAACGTGCTCGGGCTGGTGATGGGCGGCCCCGTGGTCATCGCGCATGGCAGCGACGCGCAGAAGGAGCGCTGGCTGCAGCCGATCCTGTCGGCGGACGAGATCTGGTGCCAGGGGTTCTCGGAGCCCGAGTCGGGCTCCGACCTCGCCTCGCTCAAGACGAAGGCGGTCAAGTCGAACGGCGAGTGGGTCGTGACGGGCCAGAAGGTCTGGACGACCTACGCCCACCACGCCAAGTGGTGCATGCTGGTCGCGCGCACGGACCCCGAGGTGCCCAAGCACAAGGGGCTCACCTACTTCATCCTCGACATGGAGCAGGAAGCGGTGAACGTGCGGCCGCTCGTGCAGATCACGGGCGAGCCCGAGTTCAACGAGATCTTCATGGAGGAGGCGCGCATCCCCGACGAGAACGTCGTCGGGGGCGTCGGCAACGGATGGGCGGTCGCACTCACCACGCTGATGCACGAGCGCGCCGGTCTCGGCGCGGGCTCGGCGATCCAGCTCAAGATCGCGCTCGGCCAGCTCGTCGAGCTGGCCCGCGAGCAGGGCCTCGACCAGGACCCGATCGTTCGGCAGCGCATCGGCCAGCTCTGGATCGAGTCGGAGGCGCTGCGCCTGAACGCCTACCGCGGCCTGACCCAGATCATGAAGACCGGACAGCCGGGCCCCGAGGGCTCGCTGCCGAAGTGGCAGTGGTCGGACTTGAACCAGTCCCTCACCGAGCTGTCCATGGAGATACGCGACGGGGACGCGCCTGCCGTGGACTCCGATTGGACCTACCGCTTCCTGCGGGCCCGCGCCAACTCGATCGAGGGCGGGACCACCGAGATCCTCAAGAACATCGTCGCCGAGCGCGTGCTCGGCCTCCCGAAGCTGCGGTAGCGAATGCACTTCGACTTCAACGACGACCAGCAGGCGATCAAGAGCACCGCGCGCGAGTTCCTGGCAGCGCGCTACACGGCCGCGAAGATGCGCGAGCTGGCGGAGGCCGGCGAGTACGACGACGCGCTCTGGCAGGAGGTCGCGGAACTGGGCTGGCCGGGCATCTTCATCGGCGAGGAGCACGGCGGCCAGGGCCTCGGCGTGCTTGAGCTCGTGATCGTGATGGAGGAGCTCGGCTACGCGCTCGCGCCCTCGCCCTTCTTCTCGAACGCCGCAGCCGGCCTCGTCATCCAGGCCGCCGGCAGCGACGAGCAGAAGGAGCGCTGGCTGCCGGGCATCGCGTCGGGTGAGGCCCTCGGGACGGTGGGGCTTGTCCGGAACGGTGAGGCCGGGCTCGTGCCCGACGCGGACTCGGCCGCGGTGATCGTGCTGGTGGAGGGCGACTCCGCGACCCTGCTCGAAGGCACGGAGGCGCAGGTCCAGAAGCGGGACACGATCGACTCCACGCGGCGCTACTTCTCCGTGTCCGCGAACGGCGGCGATCAGCTTGGCGGCGAGGTCTCGGCCGGGCTCGATCGCGTGGAGACCGCGCTGGCCGCGGAGCTGGTCGGGGTCGGTCAGCGCGCGATGGAGATGGCGGTGCAATACGCGAAGGAGCGCAAGCAGTTCGACCGCCCGATCGGCGCCTACCAGGCGGTTTCGCACCGCTGTGCCCAGATGCTGCTCGAGGTCGAGAGCGCCCGCTCGACCGCGTACTTCGCCGGCTGGACCGCCGACCACGAGCCGGAGTCGCTCGCGATCGCCGCCTCGGCGGCCAAGGCCTACGCATCGGACGCGGGCTGGCGCGTGACCGCCTCGTCCCTGCAGGTGCACGGCGGGATCGGCTTCACCTGGGAGCACGACCTCCACTTCTTCCTGAAGCGCGCCAAGACCGACGGTCACCTCTTCGGCTCGGCGCGCGAGCACCGCGAGCGGGTCGCCGAGCTCGCCGGGCTCGCGAGCGCGACGCCGGTCGCGTAGCGCCGCAGGACAGATCTCTTTCAGCGCGAAACTTCAGGAACAGGCTGGGGTTTCCGATGGAAGCAGGGATGAGCCCGAACGAGCGCGACAACCCAGAGACGACCGACGGCGGCTGGTAGTCAGGCCGCCAGCCGGCCGCCCACGAACTGCGTCACGCCCGTGAGGCGCTGACGGATCTCGACGAAGCCCCGCCGCTCCAGCGCCTCGACCACCTCCTGCTGGTCGAACAGCCGCATGCCGCTCCGGTGCGCGAACAGCCCCTCCACGGCGCGCAGGGGCGCCGAGCGCCCACCCGCGGACGTGAAGATCGCGATGCGCCCGCCGGGTGTGAGGATCGCGGTCATCCTGTCGAGCGCGCGCCCTGGGTCGGCGAAGAGGTGCAGCGCTGCGAAGCAGCAGACCGCGTCGAAGCTGCGGTCGCGGAACGGCAGCTCCTGGGCATCGCCGCGGACGTAGGCCACCTGCTCCAGGCCGGCCCGCTCGGTGTCCGGCACCGCCCGCTCCAGCATCGTCTGTGACACGTCGATCCCGACGGCCAGACCGGTTGCGCCGACCGAGCGGGCGAAGTCGCGCGTGAAGTTGCCGGTCCCGCACGCCACGTCGAGCACCCCCTCGCCGGGACCGAGCCCGAGCAGCAGGCGCGCGATGCGGCGCTCGTCAGCCATCCCCGGACCGAGCACCCCCTTGGCGAGCCGCCCGAGCGCGGGCCGCCACCAGCGCTCGTAGATCTGCGGCACGAGCCCGGACAGCATCAGGTCCTGGGCCAGGCCGGTCGAATCCGGCTCCTCCCGGGGGGCGAGCAGGTCGAGGTAGCCCCGCGCGGTCCGCTCCGGCGTGACAAGCTCCCGCGCATCAGGCGCAAGCAGCGGGACGGCACGCTCGAGACCGGGCGGCAGGGTGGGCGCGGCGGTGGCCATGACGTCTTATGCCGCGGGCGGCCGGGCGCTCGGCAGCTCCGGCTCGCCCTCGCTCGGACCGCGGTGCTCGCCCTCGATTGCCAGCTGCTCGAGCCTGCGGATCTCGCGCTCGCCTTCCACGCGCGCCGGGTGATCCGGCGGAAGCCCCTCGATCAGGTTGCGGATGCGGTTCCGTAGCTGAAGCGCGAAATGGGGCGTGGACGCGCCCATGAGCTGGCGCACGTCCTCAACCGTGACCTCGCGCGTATACCGATCGGGCCGCTCGAACTCGCTCATCGCGGGAAAGCTACCGAGCGCTCAGGGCCGGTTGATCTCGACGGGCACGAGCTGGGTGATCTCGTCCACCCGCCCCTGGACGTCGACCGAGATGGTCTTCTCGTCGCCGAGGATCCAGACGTGGTTGAAGACGCTCGAGTTCGGGTCCTGCTCGAACCCGGGCTGGAGGTCGAGCAGGTAGCTCTCGAGCGAGCGGGGCAGGCGGTCGTCGTCGTCCGTCAGGAGCAGGGGCGCGAACACGCCCTGCGTGCCGAGCGCCGCCCCGGCGGCAGCGTCGGCGGGCCGGTCGGTGCTCGCCAGCGTGAAGTTCTGACCCGGAACCGTGATGCCCCAGCCGAACCCGGACCGCTGGTAGCGCGCGAAGGCGATCGCATTCTGCACGGGCGTGGGCCCTTCGATCCGCCGCACCCGCCCCTGCGCCTTGAGGGCCTTCGTCACCTCACCGCCGATCACGGACTCCGGGCCGAGCACGAAGATGTCCGGCTTCTCGCGCCTCGCGAGCGCCCGGCTCGTGGCCCTCGGCACGGACGCGCGGCGTACGAACAGCACGGCATCGCCAGATCGCGCGGCCCACGCAGCGGCGGGGAGCGCGTACTCCGGCCGGTCCGCGGAGACGACCAGGACGTCGGCCGAGGGCCTCCCGCGCGCGGCGGACTGGAAGCGGTCGATGGCCGCGGCCCGCTCGAAGGGGTCACCGCCCTGGATGATCGCGGTGCGCCGGTCCGAGGGCTTGGGGGTGTTCACGCCGATCCTGATCACCTGCGCGTCCTTTGCGAGGTCCGCGCCCCGGGGGTTGAGCCTGCGCAGAGTGTCCGCGCTTGCCGCGGGCAGGTCCTCGCCGTCGCTCAGCAGCGTGGGGGCCGACAGGGGGCGCCCCATCAGCACCGCCGCCGCCACGGCGCCCTGCCAGTCGTCCTTATCGACCAGCACGACCGCGCGCGGCCGGTTGTCGTCGCTCGTGGCGGGGAAGACGGCGTTGACGGCGCCCGCGACGTCGGCCGTCGCGTCGCCACCGCCCACGCGCGTCGTGTTCTTGGTCGCGATTGCCGGGAAGCCGAGCTTTACCGCGGCGTTCTCGTCACCGGCCGAGGCGCCGAGCCCGGAGGGCACCTGCTCGTCGTCGTCGCCGAGCGAGCAGCCGGCGGGGAAAAGCGCGACGCAGGCGAGCGCCAGCGCCAACGCGGGGCTACGCGGCATGGGTCGCACCATAACGACGGTCCCCCCGGTACGCGCCGGGCTGCCGCGGGCGGTCGTTTACCAGGCCCCCGGCGACGGTACACTGGGTATTGGTTGACTGGTCAGTCAACTGTCGCGGAGGCGGGCGGAGGCGTCCCCGAGCGACCGGAGAAGCGGAGAAATCAGTGGATTTTCGGCTTTCTGACGAGCAGCTCGAGTGGCAGAGCCGCTGCCGCAGGTTCGCCCGGGAGGTCATCCGCCCCGTGGCCGACAAGCACGACCGCGAGGAGAGCGTGCCGTGGGAGGTCCTCAAGGAGGCGCGCAAGTGGGACCTCCACGGCCTCGACTACATCCAGAAGATGGCCACCGACCCGGAGGGCCTGTACGGCGTCATCTACGCCGAGGAGCTGCACTGGGGCTGCGCCGGCATCGCGCTCGCCATCTCCGCCTCGTCGCTCGCTGCGGCCGGGATAGCCGCCTCCGGCACCCCGGAGCAGATCGGCCAGTGGATCCCTGAGTGCTACGGCACGGGCGACGAGATCAAGCTCGGCGCCTACGCCGTGACGGAGGCCGGCGCCGGCTCAGACGTGAAGTCGCTGCGCACCACCGCCAAGCTCGACGGCGACGAGTGGGTGCTCAACGGCACCAAGGTCTTCATCTCGAACGGCGGCATCGCCGACGTCCACGTGGTCGTCGCGACCGTCGATCCGGAGCTCGGCCACCGCGGCCAGGCCTCTTTCATCGTGCCGAAGGGCACGCCCGGCCTTTCGCAGGGCAAGAAGGAGACGAAGATCGGCATCCGCGCCTCGCACACGGCCGAGGTCGTGCTCGAGGACGTGCGCATCCCCGTCGAATACCAGCTGGGCGGGATGGACAAGCTCGAGAAGAAGCTCGAGCGCGCGCGCTCGGGACAGTCCACCGGTCGCGCCTCGGGCGCGCTGGCGACGTTCGAGATAACGCGCCCCCTGGTCGGCGCCTCGGCGCTCGGAATCGCGCAGGCCGCCTACGAGTGGACGCTCGAGTACCTCGAGGACAAGGTCGAGGAGGGCGTGCCGCTGATGGAGCAGCAGCGCGTGCAGCAGGTCCTCGCCGACGTCGCGACCGAGATCGAGGCCTCGCGCCTGCTCGTCTGGCGCGCGGCGTGGATGGGCCGCGCGGCCGTGCCGATGACCGGCGGCCAGGGCTCGATGTCGAAGCTGAAGGCCGGCGATGTGACGATGTGGGCCACCACCACGCTCATGGACCTCGTCGGGCCGTATGCCCAGTCCACCGAATGCCCGCTCGAGAAGTGGTTCCGGGACGCGAAGATCTACCAGATCTTCGAGGGCACGGCCCAGGTCCAGCGACTCGTGATCTCGCGCATGCAGCGCCAGGAGTACCTCGACCGGCTGAAGGCCGCCGGCGAGGTGGTCGAGCAGGCCCCTGGCGCCGCGACGGGCGACTCCGCGACCGGGGAGCCCGTAGCCGCATGACCCAGGCCGCTGCGCAGGGGGCCGTCGAGTCCACGCGCAACGGCTTCACGATCGAGGTCGATCGCGAGCTCTGCTTCGGGTTCGGCGACTGCGTCGACTCGGCACCGGACGTCTTCCAGCTCGACGAGGAGGGCAAGTCGGTCGTGATCGACCCGAACGGCGACGACCACGACAGCATCGTGATGGCCGCACAGGACTGCCCCGTCGACGCGATCGCCATCGTCGACTCGAGCAGCGGCGAGCAGATCTACCCGTAGGACTACAGCCCGTAGCCCCGACCCGCCAGGTCCTTGAGGGCCGTCACGAACGCCTCCGAGAAGGTCGGAAAGGGCTGGATCGTGTCCCTCAGCACACGCGTCGGGACGTCCGCCCGGATCGCGAGCGTGGCCTGCTGGATCCACTCGCCCGCCTCGGGCCCGGCGGCGTAGGCCCCCAGTAGGACGCCGCGTCGCCGGTCCGCCACCAGGGTGAGGAATCCCGGTGCCTCCTCGTAGTTGCGCATGTAGGTCTGCGTGCGGGTGACCGTCGAGAGCTCGACCGTGGCCGTCGCTACGTCGCAGCCCGCGTCGCGCGCCTGATCCTCGTGCATGCCGGCGGCCGCGATCTGCGGGTCGGTGAAGACCACACGCGGCACCGCGCGGTAGTCCGCCCTCACCTCCCCGCCGAGCATGTCCGCGGCCGCGACGCGCGCCTGGTACTTCGCGACGTGCGTGAAGAGCAACACCCCGGTCACGTCGCCGATCGCCCAGATGCCCTCGCCGGCGCGCAGGCGCTCGTCGACCTCGATGCCCCGCTCGCCCGGGGCGATCCCGGCGTTCTCCAGGCCGAGCCCGTCGAGCCGCGGCTTGCGGCCCGTCGCGACGAGCAGCTTGTCGCCGCGCAGCTCGTCGCCGTTGTCGAGGGTCAGCGAGACCCCGTCGCCCTGCTGCGCGACCCGCTTGGCGTGCGACCCGAGCCGAAGCTCGATGCCCTCCCCCGAGAGCGCCTCCCCGAGCGCGGCCGACGTCCCTCGAGCCTCCCGGGAGATGAGCCGGTCCTGCCCCTCGACGATCGCGACCGACGCGCCGAAGCGCCGAAGGGCCTGTCCCATCTCCACCCCCACGGGGCCGCCGCCCAGAACGAGCAGGCGCTCGGGAATCTCCTTGACACCCGTGGCCTCGCGGTTCGTCCAGTAGTCGATCCGGTCCAGGCCGTCGATCGGCGGGACAACGGGGTCGCTGCCGGTCGCGATCACGATGCGGTCGGTCTCGAGCACGCGGCCGTCAACGGACACCCTTCCGGGGCCCTCGATCCGTCCCTGACCGCGCACGATCTCGATGTCCTTGTCCTCGAGCCACTTGGCCTGATGCGAGTCGTCGTAGGCGGAGACCATGAAGTCGCGCCAGGCGAGCGCGCTCGCGACGTCGACGGGGCCCGTCACCGCCTCGCGCGCACCGGGCGCGTGCTCGGCCTCGGTGCGGGCCTCCGGCGGGCGCAAGAGCGTCTTCGACGGTACACAGGCCCAGTAGCCGCACTCTCCGCCCACGAGCTCACGCTCGACGGTCGCGACCTTCATGCCCCCGTCGGCCAGATCGCCGGCGCAGGCCTCGCCGCCGGGGCCGGCCCCGATCACCACCGCGTCAAAGCTGTCGGCCATCGTGGGTCTCCTCTCTGGTCAGCCGGCCGGCAGGACGCGGGCCGCGCGCCAAAATGTGTCAGGTGAGCGTCACCTTCGACCCCGTGGTCAGCGCGGCGCTGCTCGCCGCGGCTGCCCTGTACGTCCGTGCGGTCCGAGTTCTCGGCCGGCGCGGCTTCCGCGTTCCCATCTGGCAGCAGGTCGCGTGGTACGGCGGGATCGCCCTGACGGCGGCCGGGCTGCTGTCGCCGATCGACGGCTACGCCGAGGATCTGCTGAGCGCGCACATGGCCCAGCACCTGCTGATCGCCGACCTCGCCGCGCCGCTGCTGCTCGCAGGGATCCGGACGCCGCTGCTACAGAACTTCCTGCCGCCCGCGGTGCTGGCGCCGCTCGCTCGCCACCAGCCCCTGCGGCGGCTTTTGCGCCGTCTGCGAAACCCGCTCGTGGCGATCGGCGTTTACGTCTTCGTCCTCTACTTCTGGCATCTGCCGTTCGCGTTCGAGGGGGCGGCGCGCCACGACCTCGTGCACGTGCTCCAGCACGAGTCGTTCGTGATCGGCAGCGTGATGGTCTGGTGGGTCGCGCTCGAGCCCGATCGTGCGCGCATGCCCGGCGAGCTCTGGAAGATCGGCCACATAATGGGCGCCCGCCTTGCCGGCATGTTCCTCGGGATGGCGTTCATCCTCATGACCACCCCCGCGTACGAGGGCTTCTACGGCGACCGCGCCCGCGAGCACGGCCTGGAACCGCTGTTCGACCAGCAGCTCGCCGGCGGCATGATGCTTGGCCTCGATGTCCTGACGATGCTGTTCGCGCTTGCGTTCTTCTTCTGGCGGGCGAGCGTGGACGCGGACCGCGCCGAGGCGGAAGAGCGCCGGCGCACGGCAGCGAGCGTGGGATGAGACGGGCCGCCGTCCTGCTCGCCGGCGTCGCGCTCGCGGCCGGCTGCGGGGGCGGCGACGACGCTCGGCCGGAGCCCAGTGACGAGCAGGTGATCCGCGGTTGGATCCGGGCCCTGAACGCCGGCGACTTCGAGCGAGCGGGCGGCTACTTCGCGCAGGGCGCCCTGGTCCAGCAGGCCGACGTCTTCCGTCTCGACACGAAAGCCGAGGCCATCGCCTTCAACCGCGGACTTCCGTGCCGTGCCGACGTGACGGACATCGAGAAGGAGAGGGACACGACGCTCGCGGCCTTCCGCCTGCGAGAGGGGCGCGGCGGTCGCTGCGCCGAGGGAGGCAACGCCCGCGTGCGGTTCCTGATCCGCAACGGGCGGATCGCCGTCTGGAGTCAGCTCCCCGAGCCCGCGGGACCGTCCGGCCCGGTCGCGTCGACCTCGCGCCCGCGCACGATCTGATCGCGCTCGGCGAGCCGGGTGTCGCGCCGCAGCTGGGCCTCGCGCCGGCGGCGCTCCTCGTCGGGGCTCTCCGGTGCGAGAGGCGGCACCGGCGTCGGCCGCCCGTCGTCGTCGAGCGCCACCATGGTCAGGTAGGCGGTAGAGGTGTGACGCACCTCGGCCGATCGCAGGTTCTCCGACTCGACGCGGACGCCCACCTCCATCGACGTGCGCCAAGCCGCGTTGACAGTGGCCTTGACGGTCACCAGGTCCCCGATGCGCACGGGGTGCAGGAACGTCATCCGATCCATTCCCGCGGTCACGGCGGGACGACCCGAGTGGCGGATGGCGGCGATGCCGGCCACCTCGTCGCAGAGCCGCATGATCGCTCCGCCGTGGACGTTGCCGCGCGTGTTTGCGTCGCCGATCCCCATCCAGTGGGTCAGGATCGAGACGGAACGGGATGGCGGCCTTTGCTCCACGGGACGCCGGGTAGTCTAAGAAGCGCTCCACCAACCACGTCTAGGAGGCGCGCCCATGCCAGGACTCGGCGGCCGCATGTCAACAGTCATCAAGGCCAAGATCTCGAAGCTGCTCGACCGTGCCGAGGATCCCGGCGAAACGCTCGAGTACGGCTATCAGAAGCAGGTCGAGCTGCTCCAGAACGTCAAGAAGGGGATCGCCGACGTCACGACGTCGAAGAAGCGGCTCCAGATGCAGTCGCAGAAGCTCGAGCAGTCGATCGTGAAGCTCGACACGCAGGCCCGGCAGGCGCTGTCCCAGAACCGCGAGGACCTCGCGCGCGCTGCGCTCGAGCGCAAGACGCTCGCGCAGAATGAGCTCCAGTCGCTCGACCAGCAGGTCTCGGAGCTCGAGAACCAGCAGGAGCAGCTGACCGAGAACGAGCGCAAGCTGCGTCAGAAGATCGAGGCCTTCCGGTCGAAGAAGGAGGTCATCAAGGCGCAGTACTCCGCGGCCGAGGCTCAGGTCCGGATCGGCGAGGCGGCCTCTGGGGTGGGCGAGCAGATGGCCGACCTCGGCCTCGCGATCCAGCGTGCGGAGGACAAGACCGAGAGCATGCGGGCCCGCGCACAGGCGGTCGAGGAGCTGGAGCAGGCGGGCACGTTCGAGGACCTCTCGCAGCTCGGCGGCGGGACCGACGACATCGACCGCGAGCTGGCCAAGCTCAGCTCCGGCCAGCAGGTCGACGACGAGCTCGCGCGCATGAGGGCGGAGATCGGCACGGGCGGCGGCGAGGCCCCCGCGCTCGAGGAGGGCCAGAAGGAGCAGCAGCAGTGATCGTGCGGATCTCGGGCGAGGGGCAGTGGCGGCTGCCCGACGCCGACGCAGCGCGCCTCAACGAGCTCGACAACGAGGCCGTAGCCGCCGTGGAGGCGGGCGACGAGGCCCGCTTCCAGGGGCTCTGGGCGCAGATGCTCGCGCTCGTGGCGCAGGACGGCAACGCGCTCGACGAGGACGAGCTGGTCGAGTCCGACGTGATCCTGCCGCCGCGCGACATAAGCATCGAGGAGGCGAAGGCGGACTTCACGGGCGAGGGCCTGATCCCGGACTAGTCGGCCGGCGTCGAAAGCGGGCACATCCGGCTAAAGCGGGGGGCCATGGTGGCCGATAAGCCGGGCGTGAGCGTCATGCCCGCTTCCGACCTGCCTTCGGGGTCCAAGCTCGACAACCGGCGCGTAGGCGCCGCGCTGATCGACGTCGCGATCATGCTGCCGCTGCTGCTCCTGCTGTCCGCCCTGGTCGGCGACACGACGGGCTTCCCGCTCCTGGCCGCCGGCTGGGCGCTTTTCTACTACTTCGCCTGGGAGTCCGGCGCCGGACAGACGCCCGGCAAGCACCTGATGAAGCTGCGCGTGGTGCGCGCCGACGGCCGCCCGGCGGACATGGGCGCGATCGCGGTGCGCACGGCGCTGCGGCTCGTTGACTCGCTGTTCGGCTACCTGCTCGGTCTCGTCGTGATGCTGCGGACGGGCGAACGACGCCAGCGCATCGGCGACCTTGCGGCAAAGACGATCGTCGCGGACTCGCGGCTGGCCACGGCCGGCGGGCCCGCTGTCGCTGCAGACACGACCGGAGACGAGACCTACGGAGACGGCTTTGCCGCGCCCGGCGCGGACGAGCCTGACGCCGGCTCGGAGGCGACCCACTCCGAGCCGGTGGAGCCCGTTGCGGAGGCCCCAGTCGAGACGGTCGATGTCCAGATCGTCCCGGAGCCGGAGCCGGAGCCTGCGTTCGAGCCGCTCGGCGCTCCGCTCGAGGAGGTCGAGCCCGAGGCGTACGAGGAGCCCGCCCAGGAGCCCGAGCCGAGCAGCGCGCCGCTCGAGTCGATCGAGATGCGCGCCGAGGAGCACGTCGATGTGGAGCCGGGGGGTGCGCCGCTCGAGCTGATCGAGCCACAGGCGCATACCGAGCCGCCCGTCGAGCCTGACCAGCTCGGCGTGCCCCTGGACGAGAAGGCGCAGCCCGTCGAGTACGCGTGGGCGACGGCCGAGGAAGAGGACGAGCCCGCGCCGGCGGACGAGTCCGAAGAGGTCGAGGCCGCCGAGCCGCAGTCCGCGGCCGACCTCCTGTTCGGCGAGGACGCCGATCAGGACGACGAGCCACAGACCTCGTAGAGCCGCAGCGCCTTCGGATAGCGTTGTTGGCAGACGCTGTCCTGCGCCCAACCCTCGATTCCGGTGCTCACGCCAGCGGCTCAAGCGGGGGCAAAGGGGTTCGTGCCCTCGGGACGCCGGTCGATGCTGCCCTTTCCGGCGGGGCGCCAGGAGCGTGAGTCGCGGGGTCGCCGAGGGAGGTGAGCTCGCTGCCTAGAGCGGGATCTCCCACAGCGGGAACCAGCGCTCGAGCTCCGGCTCGATCGGCAGGTCGTTCGCGACCTGGGCCTTCAGCCGCAGCTCCCGCTCGTTGTCGCGCTTCTTGTCGCCGACCGGCACGAACGGATAGAAGGCGCCCCGCTTGAAGTTGTAGATGAAGTACAGCGGGCGGCCCTCCTCCTCGAACGCGAACACCGCGGCCAGCAGGCGATCGCCGTAACCGCCGCCCTGGAGCTCGCTCGAGATCGTGTTGAGCGAGACGACGAGATCCTCGAACTCGGGATCGCGCAGCACGATCCAGCGGTAGCCGAACTCGTCGTCGGCCGTCTCGACCTTGGTGCCGGTCTCCTCCGCCGAGGCCGTGAGCAGCTCCTCCGCGTCCTTGACGATCTGCTGGAAGTC
>JBKPHS010000215.1:0-8726 GCA_046729975.1 Actinomycetota bacterium | reverse complement strand
GCCCCGAGGCCCTCGTCCTCCGCGAGCTCCGACAGCGGGTAGCGCCGCCGCGCCGGGTCGATCAGGTACGCGGCGACCATCGTGTCGTGCTCGAGCGGCGGCGCCTCGCAGGGCTCCTCCCTGGCCGCGATCGACTTCCAGTCGTGCGCGACCAGCGGCCGCTCGCCCCAGGCGAGCGCGATCGCCGCCAGTGTCTCCGCCTCGCCGACCAGCACGTCGCCGCCGGCGTACGCAGCGAAGCGCAGCGGCCCGGTCGCCGGTTCGCCGGGGCGCGCCGGGCCGGCGTCCCCCGGCTCTCCGGCGCCGTCGGCGAGGCCCGCGGCCTCCTCGAGCGTCTCGGCCTCCGCGGCGGCTGCCTCCACGAGCAGCTCTGCCTCCTCCTCTGCCACCGGCGGACGCTCGGGTGCCGGCTCCTCTTCCGGCTCGCCCGGCCGCTCCGCGGCAAGCGCCGCCAACTCCCCGTCGAGAGTCGCGAGGTCAGCGGCGGGCACCTCCTGCGCCCGTGCCTCGATCACGACCTCGGCCACGGCCCGCGGGGCTGCGGCGTCCTCCCCTCCGAGAGCCTCCTCGAGCCGGCGCAGCGGATCGCGCAGCTCGAACTCGCGGAATGCCTCGCGCAGCCGCGAGCGGTCGGGCTCGCGGGCCACGCACTCCTCGATGTCCACGTCGACGGGCACGTTGCGATCGGCGGTCGCGAGCCTCTTCGAGACGCGCGCGTCGTCGGCGTGGACGGTGAGGTTCTCCTTGCGCTTCGCGCCGGAGATCTGATCGACGTTCGCGAGCACGCCCTCGAGGTCCCCGAACTGCTGGAGCAGCTGCGCGGCGGTCTTGTCACCCACGCCCGGGACCCCGGGGATGTTGTCCGACGTGTCGCCCTTGAGGCCGTAGAAGTCGGGGATCAACTCGGGCGGGATCCCGTAGCGCTCGATCACGGCCTCGCGGTCGTAGACCTTCGTCTCGGTTATGCCGCGGCTCGTGGCCATCACCTTCACGCCGTCCTGGATCAGCTGGAAGGTGTCGCGGTCCCCGGTGACGATCATGACCTCGAGGCCGTCTTCCCGCGCGCGGGCGGCGAGCGTGGCGATCACGTCGTCCGCCTCGTAGCCGGGCACCCTCAGGTTCGTGTAGCCGAACGCGTCGACCAGCGGCTGGAGATGGGGCCACTGCTCCGAAAGGAGGTCCGGGCGCTCGCGGCGGCCCTCCTTGTATCGCTCGTACACGACCTCGCGCCCGGACATGCCCGCGTCCCAGCAGACGATCGTCGGCTTCGGGCCGTACTCGGTCAGGATCTTCACGAGCATCGACGCGAAGCCGAAGATCGCGTTGGTGGGCATGCCGCGCGAGGTGGCGATCGTCTCGGGAAGCGCGAAGAAGGCGCGGTACGCCAGGCTGTTCCCGTCGATCAGGAACAGTTCGCGGCGAGCGTCATCGGGCATCGCTTAGCATCCTATGCGCCGTGCGCCTGGACTCCACATCCGCATGACGGTCAGGCCCAGCGCCCAATTCTCGATCGCGCTGCGCGTCGAGCTGGAGCGCCGTCCGGGTGCGCTCGGCGATCTGGCCACGGCCATCGGCCGCGCCGGGGGCTCGATAGGCGCGATCGACACGATCGAGACCGGCGAGATGAACGCGGTCCGCCAGATCACGGTCGCATGCGCCGACCAGGCGCACTCCGAGGAGGTGATCGCGGCCGCCGAGTCGGTCGAGGGAGCGCGCCTGATCGAGGTCACCGACCGGACGTTCGAGCTGCACCGAGGAGGCAAGCTCCACACCGGCCTGAAGACGCCGCTGAAGACTCGCGACGACCTCTCGATGGCCTACACGCCGGGCGTCGGACGGGTGTGCCTCGCGATCGCCGAGGAGCCGCAGAAGGCCTTCGAGTTCACCATCAAGAGCAACACCGTCGCAGTCGTGACCGACGGCACGGCCGTGCTCGGCCTGGGCGACATCGGCGCCCAGGCCGCGCTGCCCGTGATGGAGGGCAAGGCGATGCTGTTCAAGGAGTTCGCCGACGTCGACGCGTTCCCGATCTGCCTCGACACCCACGACCCCGACGAGATCGTGGAGACCGTGAAGCGGATCGCCCCCTGCTTCGGCGGCATCAACCTCGAGGACATCTCGTCACCGCGCTGCTTCGAGATCGAGAGCCGGCTGATCGAGGAGCTCGACATCCCGGTCTTCCACGACGACCAGCACGGCACGGCAATCGTCGTGCTGGCCGCGCTGCTCAATGCCTGCCGGTTGACGGGCCGGCGCCTGGTGGACCTGCACGTCGCGATGGTCGGCGCCGGCGCGGCAGGGGTCGCGGTCGCGAAGATCCTGATCAACTCCGGCGTCAGCTCGATCGTTGCCTGCGACCGCTACGGGGCGATCCACGCCGGCCGCCCCGACTACGAGGACGGGTCGATGAACGTCCCCAAGACCTGGCTCGCGGAGAACACCAACCCGGACCGCCGCGACGGCTCTCCGGCCGAGGCCCTCGAGGGCGCGGACCTGTTCGTCGGGCTCTCCGGCCCGGGGATCATCTCCGCACGCGACCTGCGCCGCATGAATCCCGACCCGATCGTCTTTGCGATGGCGAACCCGACGCCGGAGGTGAGCCCCGAGGAGGCGGCCCCGTACGTTCGCGTGATCGCCACCGGGCGCTCCGACTACCCGAACCAGATCAACAACGTCCTTGCCTTCCCCGGCATCTTCCGCGGGGCGCTCGACGTGCGCGCGACCCGCATCACGGAGGAGATGAAGGTCGCGGCGGCGCACGGCATCGCGGGCGTCGTATCCGACGACGAGCTGAGCGAGGACTACATCATCCCGAGCGTCTTCAACGGCTACGTGAGTCCCTGCGTCGCGAGCGCCGTGGCGAAGGAAGCGGAGCGCAGCGGCGCCGTCCGCACCGAGCCCCTGACCCCGACCGGCTAGAGGTGAAGGTCGCGGTCACCGGTGCCACGGGCACCATCGGTCGCGAGGTGGTGCGCGCCCTGCGCGGGCGCGGTGACGAGGTGACGGCGCTCTCGCGCAGCCGCGAGCGGGCGCGTTCCGCCCTCGGCGACGTCGACGTCGTCGAGTGGGCCGAGCCGACGGCCCAGCCGGCCCCTGCGGAGGCCTTCGACGGAGCGGACGGCGTCGTCCACCTGCTCGGCGAGCGCATAGACCAGCGTTGGAGCGAAGACGCCAAACGGCGCATCCGCGAGTCGCGCGAGCTCGGGACCCGCAACCTCGTCGAGGGCATGCGGCGCGCGGAGGCGCGGCCGGCGGCGCTCGTATCGCAGTCGGCGGTGGGCTACTACGGGCCACATGGCGACGAGGAGGTCGACGAGTCGTTCCCGCCCGCGACGGGCGACTTCCTCGCCGAGGTCGTGGTCGAGTGGGAGGCCCGAGCACGCGAGGCGGAGGAGCTCGGGGTGCGCGTCGTAACGACCCGGACCGGCGTGATGCTGTCGCAGTCCGGCGGCGCGCTGGCGAAGATGCTGCCGCCGTTCAGGCTCGGCGTCGGCGGTCCCGTCGCCGGGGGCCGCCAGTACATGCCCTGGGTCCACATCGACGACGTGGTGGGCGCGATGCTCTTCTGCCTCGACGAGCAGTCGGTCAGCGGGCCTGTGAACGTGACGGCGCCCGATCCCGCGACCAACGCCGAGCTGTCGAAGACGCTCGGCCGAGCGCTTCGCCGCCCGGCCTTCTTCCCGGTGCCGGCACTCGCTGTGAAGCTGCTCTACGGCGAGATGGCGGAAATCGTGACCACCGGCGCGCGCGTCGTGCCAAAGCGGCTTGTGGAGCATGGGTACGGCTTCAAATACACAGAGCTGGAGTCCGCTTTGCGGGCGGCGCTCGGTAGTCGGTAGTCGGTAGTCGGTAGTCAGATCCCGATTACCGATTACCGATTACCGATTACAGGACGTCGGCGAGCCTCCCAGCGCACGACCGCGACAGCCTGACGTGCACGAAGGCGCGGCCGGTCTTCTCCCCGGCTATTGGATTCGTCTTGCACCACGTATAGACGCCTCGCGGGTACTGGATCGTCGCGACGAATGGATAGCCGTGAACGGTGTCGACTCCGGTTGCGCTCCTGCTCCCCCGGCCGCGGACGGCAAGGCACTTGTAGAGGCCCGAGGTCCGGCTCAGATCGGCTTCCTCGCGCGCGACGGGCTCGCACTCCGCCCTCAGGATCGGACCGGCGATCACCCCGCTGGACACGCGGGCCCGCGCATCGCGGGCGATCGAGCGCTCGAGATCCCGCCTCAGCTCGAGGCGTGCGCGACGGGCCTCCGTAGCCGGGGCTCGCGCCGGAACGGGCGTGCCGCGTTCGGCGTGCGGGCGCTGGTCGGCTCGCAGCCGCGCCGTCGCGGCCTGGCGCCGCTCGGCGAGGTCCCTGCGGGCCCGCTCCGCGCCGCGCTGCTTCCCCTCGTCGACGGCCGGACCGATGATCGCCGCGGCGCCCGCGACCACGACCGCCACTACGAGGGCGCCCAGCGCGAGCTTGCGCCACGGCACGGGCGGAACGACGGCATCGCGCGGCGGCGTCCAGATCCGCAGCCACGCACCGACCGTCTCGAGCGGTCCGAGCTCGCGCACGGCGTGAGCCGCGCTACCTCAACTCTGGCCACCGCCCGCGCGCTCGGCGCGGGCCTCCGCGACCGTCTTCTTCCCCCTCCCGAACGGCCCCTGCACCTTCCAGCGAGAGTCCTTGCGCGCTGGCCAGAGCAGCCAGACCAGCACGCCGACCACGTGAAGGATGAGGCCCGTGGCCAGCCCCGCCCGCTCGCCGTAGCCCTTCCGGTTGGAGATGTAGGAGGCGATGATCGCCGACGCGAGCCATGCGTAGGTGAGGTAGAGGGCCTGGACGCCGAGCAGCGCGTAGACGGTCATTGCCCCAGGTAAGCCTTCTGGACCTCGGGGTTCTCGCGCAGCGCGCCTGCCTCGTCGCTCAGCGCGACCTTCCCGGTCTCGAGCACGTATCCGCGCTTCGACACCTCGAGCGCGAAGTTGGCGTTCTGCTCGACCAGCAGGATGGTGGTGCCCTGCCCGTTGATCTCGGCGATCGTCTCGTAGATCCGCTCGACGAGCACCGGAGCGAGCCCCATCGAGGGCTCGTCGAGCAGCAGCAGCTTCGGACTCGCCATCAGCGCGCGGCCGATCGCGAGCATCTGCTGCTCGCCGCCGGACATGGTGCCGGCCTTCTGGCGCTCGCGTTCCTTGAGCCGCGGGAAGAGGTCGAAGACGCGATCCATGTCGGATGAGACGCCGTCATCGCGGCGCAGGTACGCGCCGAGCTCCAGGTTCTCGCGCACGGACATGCGCTGGAAGGTCTTGCGGCCCTCGGGCGACTGCGAGATCCCCCGCTGCACGATCTCCTGTGGCGGGGTCTCGCCGATCTCCTCGCCGTTGAAGCGGATCGACCCCTGGCTCGGGGGCGTCAGCCCCGAGATCGAGCGGAGCGTCGTGGACTTGCCGGCGCCGTTCGAGCCGATCATCGTGACGATCTCGCCCTCGTTGACCTCGAGCGATATGCCCTTGAGGGCCTCGATGTTCCCGTAGTAGGTGTGGACGTCGCTGACTTCGAGGAGGGCCATCGCGTCATGCCTGCTTTCCGAGGTATGCCTCGACCACGCGCTCGTTGTGCCGCACCTCGCCGGGAGGGCCCTCCGCGATCTTCTCGCCGTGGTCGAGCACGGTGATCCGCTCGGAAACGCCCATCACGACCTTCATGTCGTGCTCGATCAGGAGGATCGTCAGGCCACGCTCGTCGCGCAGCTGCTCCATGAAGTCGGTCAGGCGGGCGGACTCCTGCGGGTTCATCCCGGCGGTCGGCTCGTCGAGCAGCAGCAGCTTCGGGTCGGATGCGAGTGCCCGCGCGATCTCCACGCGCCGCTGGTCGCCGTAGGACAGGTTGGCCGCGATCTGCTCGAACGACGAGGACTTCAGGCCAACGTAGGCGAGGATCTCGCGTCCCTTCTCGCGAACCCGGCGCTCCTCCCGCCGCACGCCCGGGGTCCTGAGGATCGACCCGAAGAGGCTGGCCTTCATGCGCGAGTGCTCGCCAACGAGCACGTTCTCGAGCGCCGACATGGTGGAGAACAGCCGGATGTTCTGGAAGGTCCGGGCGACCCCGAGCGCCGTGATCCTGTCCGGGCGGCGTCTTGTGATGTCCTTGCCGGCGAACTGGATCCAGCCGCTCGAGGGCCTGTAGAGGCCGGTGAGCATGTTGAAGAAGGTCGTCTTCCCGGCGCCGTTCGGTCCGATGATCGACACGATCGACCGCTCCGGGATGGCGAAGTCCACCTCGTCGACCGCGACCAGGCCGCCGAAGATCTTCGATACGCCATTGGCCTCGAGTATCGCCGCCGCGTGCTTGACGTCCGCGTCGCCCTTCGCGTGCTCGAGCTGCTCGCTGGTCATGCGCGCGCCTCGTAAACGGACTCCTCGCCCGTCCCGATTCCCTCGGTGAGCTCCATCTTGCGTCTTCGCTCGGGCAGCAGCCCCTCCGGCCGCGCGACCATCATGATCACGAGCAGGAAGCCGAATATGCCGAAGCTGAGCTCGGTCAGGTCGAAGTCCAGGCCGATCTTCGACGGCACGTCGTTCAGCACGTCCGGGATCAGATAGGTGTTGATGTAGGACAGGACGACCGCGCCGAGGACCACCCCCCAGATGCTCCCGAGGCCGCCGAGGATGATCATCGCGAGCACGAAGATGGAGAACGAGAACTGGAACTGGTCCGCGTTGACCGTGTTCAGGAACGAGCCCAGGAACGCGCCAGACATCCCGCCGAAGGCGGCGCCGGTGGCGTAGGCGAGCAGCTTCGTCCTGACGATCGGCACTCCCATGCTCGCGGCGGCCACCTCGTCCTCGCGCACCGCGATCCACGCTCGGCCGAGCCGCGAGTCGCGCAGCCGGAAGTTGACGAACAGCACGAGAAAGACGAGGCCGAGCGCGGTCCAGTACCAGGGTCTGAGGTTCAGCGACGTGAACTGGCTCGTGAAGGGAAGGTCGATCTTGTCGACGGGCGTGATGCCCTGCGCCCCGTTCGTCAGCTGGAACTTGCCGAACTTGATCTCGTCGCCGTTCAGGGCGAAGACCCGGATGATCTCGCCGAACGCCAGCGTCACGATCGCGATGTAGTCACCCCGCAAACGGAGCGTCGGCAGCCCGATGAGCGCGCCGGCGACCGCGGTGGTGATCACGGCCGCGACGAGCACGAGGAGGAAGTTGAGGTGGATGCCGGGGAGGTTCGCTGCCACGCCCGCGACGCCGATGTGGATCCCCTCCCCGCCGTTGACCGCGTCCGCGAAGCCCGAGCCCAGCCAGCCGATCGTATAGGCGCCGATCGCGAAGAAGGCGACGTACCCGAGGTCGAGCAGGCCCGCGAAGCCGACGACGATGTTCAGCCCGAGCGCCATGACGACGTAGGCCAGAGCGGTGATCGCGTCGTCCATGAAGCTGCTGTTCGACTCGAACCCGAACGGCAGCAAGATGGCGAAGGCCGCGACGGCCAGAGCGATGATCAGGTCGGTGCGGCGCCCCCGGCGGATGCCCGCCAGCACGCTGGACGCCCTCAGGCGCGCCTGACCCGCCGCCGAGCTCATCCGGCCTCCCGCGTCTGCTCCCCGAGCAGACCCTGCGGCCGGAAGACCATGATCAGGACCAGGTAGGCGAAGACGACGGCGGGCGTCCACTCCCCGCCGATGCGGTTGTCGGAGATCTGCTGGATGCAGCCGATGATCAGCCCGCCCAGCACCGCACCCTGAAGGTTCCCGATGCCGCCCATGACGGCCGCGGTGAAGGCGATCAGGCCCGCGGTGAAGCCGTTGAAGAACCAGATCGAGGTCTGGTACAGGGCGAAGATGAGTCCGGCTGCGCCGGCCATCAGGCCGCCGAGGATGAACGTGAACGAGATCGTGGTGTCTACGTTGATTCCCATCAGCCTGGCGGCCTCGGGGTCCTGCGCGGTGGCGCGCATCGCCTTGCCAATCCGGCTCGTCGCGACGAACGCGCCGAGGATGAGCAGGAGCGGGATGGTGACGGCCACGGCGAGCACGTCGCCCTGGGTGACCGACACGCCGGCGACCTCGAACAGCTGCTTCTGCGACTCGATCAGGTCGGGGGCCGCCTGCTGCGAGCCTCCGCGCCATAGCAGGCCGACGTTCTGGAGGATGAACGAGAAGCCCACCGCGGTGATCAGCGGCGCGAGCTTGGGAGCATTCCTCAGCGGTCTGTACCCCGCGCGCTCGATCATCGCGTTCATAGCCGCGCTGGCCACCATCGTGATGACCAGCACGCCAAGCAGGCCGAGGAAGAGCCCGGCGCCGCCCGTCGACGTCGTCAGGCCGAACGTGCCGTAGAGGCCCACGGCGACGAACGAGCCGATCATGAAGAGGTCGCCGTGCGCGAAGTTGATCAGCTCGATGATCCCGTAGACGAGCGTGTAGCCGAGCGCGACGAGCGCCCAGATGGAGCCGTTCGAGAGCCCGTCCTTCAGATTCGTGGCGAGACGCGACAGGTCGCCCTCGCTGCCCAGGTCCTTGATCCCGTAGAACACGGGCAGCGCCACGAGGACCAGGATCAGCCCGTAGCGCGAGAGGAAGCGCCCCGCCACATCGACAACCCGACCAAAGCCCGGGCCGCGAGTCCGAGGGACAGAGGCTGCCTCCATCAGTTCAAGAGCTTATGCCGAAAGGGCATGGCATGGAAGTGGGGGGCCCGGGGGGTTGCCCCCCCGGGCCCCCCCCGCG
>JBKPHS010000214.1:0-5333 GCA_046729975.1 Actinomycetota bacterium | reverse complement strand
GGCCGGGACGCTCGACCCGCGCGCCTGGCTCGAGCTGCCGACGATCACGCTCGCCCCACTGGTCGGCGACGGCGAGCTCGACGCGCTGCGCGCCTACGAGGCCGGCAGCGACCACCACCTTCCCGCCGCCGCCGGCTACCTTCACCAGCGCGCCGTCCTGCAGGTCGTCGCGCGCCGCGCGAGCGGCGCCGCCCGGCGCGTACACCGCGTCGGCGCGATCGAGGTCGACGCCGCGGCGCGCGAGGTCCGCGTCGCCGGCGCCCTGGTCGAGCTGAGCGCGATGGAGTTCTCGCTGCTGACCGCGCTGGCGAGCGACCCGCGGCGCGTGTTCACGAAGGACGAGCTGCTGCGCGACGTCTGGGGCTTCCGGGCGCCCGGCCGGACCAGGACGATCGACTCGCACGCCTGCCGGCTACGGCGCAAGCTCTCCGAGCACGGCGCCCGGGCGGTCGTGAATGTCCACGGCGTTGGCTACCGCTTCTCCGATGTCGAGCCGCCGCGCCCGTGACCGCGTGCGCTGGGCCGCTGGCGCAGTGTTGGCGGCCCGGCGCTCTGTCACAGCTCGGCGGCGAGAGTGTGCCGAAACTGCGCCGCGGGCCCACGAGCCGCGCGGATCGCGCTTCAGTCGCCGTTATGGTCACGATCCAACCGATCGAACACGATGGTCACGTGGTCGCGCTGGTCGCTGGCGGCCGCGCGCTGATCGGCGACGAGCTCGCCCTCGGCGCGCTCGCGCTGGTGCGGGCCAAGTGCCTGTACGCGCTCGAGGTCCAGGCCGGCGAGCGGCCGGGCCCCTACAGGGACAAGGCCGCCACGCGCTACGCGCAGCGCGCGCTCGCGCATGGTCACCCAGCGCGCTCGCGCGCCTGGCAGCGCCGATGATCCGGGCCCGGGCCGGGTGGCGGACGCGCCGGGATGCGGGCCGGCCCCTCCCAAACGGCTAGCACGCTGGCGCGTGCAGTGGGGGAGGGGACCGGTCCCGCATCCGGCGGGGCCCCGAGCCTCATGAAGGAGGACCTTCCGTGTCCACTCCCACGACGGCGCGTCGCGCGCAGGAGATCGCGCTCGACCGGATCGAGGTCGGCGGCAACGTGCGCGAGCTCGACGCCGAGCACGTCACCGCGTTGGCCGGCTCGATGGCCGTGCGCGGCCTGATCGTCCCGATCGCGGTCCGCCCGCTCGCGCTCGAGCGCGTCGCGGTAGGCCCGCACGGCCTCCGGAGTGAGGTCGGCAGGCGTCGCGTCGGGGCCGAGGACCGCGCCGAAGGTTCGGTAAACCGCGGCGTAGGTGCGCCGCGTTTCGGGCGCGCGCTGGCGGGCGGCGACCTCGGCGGCGCGCGCGGCGAGCCCAGCCGGATCGACGAGCTCGCCGGCGAGCGCCGTGGTGAGCGCCAGAGCGCCAGGCTGGAGCTGATGGGCCATGGCGCGGAGCATGGCCAGGGTTTCGGACGTGTCCGGGAATGTCCTTCTCGGACGTAACCCTCCCCCAGCGGTCCGTCCAGACCGGGATCTACGAAGCTGGGGGGCGCGCTTTGGTCGATCCGGGGCTGGCGTATGGCCGCCTCGCGCTCGGCGTGCTCGGCGTCCTCGCCGGCCCACTTGAGGGGCTCGACGAGTTGTGCGGCGAAGTGGGTGTCGTCCAGCTGCAGGGTCGTCAGGCGTTCAGCCAGGAAGACCGCGGCCTCGCCTCCGTTTGCGGTGTGTGCCACGACCATGATGCTGGGCATTTGACTCTGCTTCCGTGGGTTCAGTTTGCGGTCCCGAGGAGGAGCGCACAGGTGGCGGATGTGGCCGCGGTCACGTGCCCTTGAGGCGTCGGGCGGCGCGCCGCGCTCTTTCCAGCGCGTCGTTGCGGCGGGCGAGGATCTCCTTCACTCGCTGGTCGACCCGCACGCGGGCGTCATGCGAGATATGACCAACCGTGCGCGCGCGCTGGGTGCGTGGTGGTTTCAGAGCCATCGCTGGCTCCTTTCTCGTGTGAGTCCGGGACACGGTTCGAGACGCGGATCCGGCTTGCCCGCAGCGCGGAGAAGGCCCGCGTGTGCGGGCCTTCTCCAATGTGACTTCCGAACGGCTTGGGGCTGTTAGACCTGGACGAGCTCGCGCGTCTTGTGGACGACGACGGTGCCGCTCGTGATCTTCGGCGGGGTACTGAACACGGTGTCGAGCTTCTGCTCGCGCAGCCAGCTGCCGACGACGCGGGTCGACTCGTCGGCCTGCGCCGCGGTGTCGAAGAAGTCGACGGAGGTCATGATGCCGTTACCGGCATCGATGAGGGAGTAGGCGTTGAAGCCCGGGAGCTCGCTCAGCGTGGGGAGCAGGTTCTCGTCGACCTTCTTGACGAGCTCGCTCTTGCGGCTCTGGTCGATCGACTCGTAGCGTCGAATGGTGGCAAACATGGATGCTCGTTTCTGCAGGGGTGGAGGTCTCGGTTGAGTCCTCCTTTGCGCCCGACCCGTGATGGACGATCGAGGAACCGTAGGCTCGTCGACGTCGGCAGGGGGTCTGAGCGCTTGCAGCAACCCTAGCAGCTTCTGAACAACGGTGAATTACGTACTACGTTTTTCTACGTTATTCTCGTAAGAACGATGTGCCCGTTCTCCGTCACCATCGAGCACGTCCCGGACCGTGAGCTCGGGCCGCTCCTGGCGCGACTGTCGGAGGCGGGCTTCGCGCATCCGATCATCACTCATGTCGGCGCCGGCGGCCCTTCCGACGTGGCCAGCGCTCCCGCGCGCCTCGGGTCGCCGGACCTGCCAGAAGCCTGGCGCCTCGTGCACGAGCGGGAGGGCGAGTCCTATCGCTGGCCGAAACGACGCGACGGCTACTCGCCCTACCGCGTGTTCATGGCCACGACGCGAGCCGAGGGTGCCGTGCAGATCGGACTCGGGGAGACGATCCGCGAGAACGCCTGGGGGCGCGAGCGCAAGTACGTCGTCGCGTTCCTGAGCGGCGGTTCGCCGCAGCATCCGCTCGTCGAGTTTGTCGCCGCCGACGACTTCGAGGACACGCGCGAGCTCGTGGCGGTCATCCGCGGCAGCGACGGGGCTCGCCGCATGTACGGGATCGGCGACAAGCTGCCGGCGATCTACGCCGAGCGCTTCCGAACCCAGATCTACAACGAGCGGGTCGTGCATCCGGGCGTCTGGAACAAGGTCGTCGTCGTCGCTCGCGAGGACGACACCGGCGCGATGCTCAATCACGCGCTCATCCAGAGCCGACGGCGCTAGAGCTGCCGCGACAACCACAGCAGCGCGGCCAGGATCACCGAGGTCAGGCCGACTGCCGGCCCGACGATCCAGCCGGCGACGTCCTGGCCCACGAGCACCGCGCCCAGGACCACGGCGATGCCGATGACCCCGCCGGTCCGACGGGCGCATCGAGCCGCGCTCCAGCTTCGTGCGGCGCCGCTCTCGGGTGGGCACCATGCCCTGAGGCCGCGCGCCCCGCCGAGCCTCGCGCAGAGTGAGCTCGGGCTCGGTCGGAGCACGCTCGGCCGCGCTCGCCGGACTCTGCGCTCACGTCAGACGGCAACCGCGACCGCGCCGCCAGGCGACGCGGAATGCGTCTCGGCGATCCGGCGCCGGAAGGCGCCTTGCTCGGCGGTGTTCTTAGCCCGAATCCACCGATCGACCGGCTCGTGATCCGAAGTCGGGCGCGGCGGCGCGTTGGGTAGGGCGGCACGGTCGGTCTGCGGGCGTCATCGGCCCGGCGGCGGTTGTTGACGCTTCCGCGGAAGCGTTTTGGCGTGTTTGCGGGCAGCGGTGATCGCGGAGGATCGCCGAGGTGGGCGTGGTGGCTGTCGGCGCGCGCCGTGCGCGGTCAGGCGCTGGCGGGGAGCGCGCGGATCCTGGTCAAGGCGGTGATGTAGTCGCCGTGCCAGGGCCAGCGGGCGGGGAGGTGAAGCGTCCAGCCGCGCGCGTGCCGGGTCAGACGGCCGGGGACCTGAAGCAGCCGCCGGCGCAGTGTGCGCGCGGCGCGCACGGTGGTGTCGGGCAGCCCGAGCAGCTGGGTCCATCTGAGCATGTTGTGCGCGAGCGCGGCCAGGACGGTCCAGGCTGCGTTGGCATAGAAGTGGCCGGAGGGGAAGTGCGCGAGCGCCTGGTCTTTGAGGTCGGCGATGACCTGTTCGACGACGGCGTGATCGCGGTGCTCGGCCTCGACGATCTCGATCGCGTCGGTGCGGTTGGTGACGAACGCGAAGTGCCGCCAATCGGGCCACAGCTCGGCCTGCGCGCCGACCAGGCGGGTGCGTCTGATGATCAGCCGGCGGCCGCCGTGGTCGGCCTCGGCGATCTGCGCCTCGCCGTCGTCGGGGTAGTCGATGCGCTGCCAGGCGTCCTCAGGGATCGCGTCGACGGCGTGGCGGACGATCTTGATCATCCGCACGCCGATCGAGTACTGCCAGCCCGCCTTCTCCAACAGCTCGAACACCTTGGTGTTCCAGAACCCCGAGTCGGCGCGCAGCAGCTTGGGGCCGGTCGCGCCGGCCCGCTGCACGCGCGCGATCAGCTCCTCGCAGAAGCGCTTGATCCCCTTCTGGGTGTTCGCCGACCCCGTGCGCAGGCGGATGTGCAGCGTCTCGCGCGTGTCCGCGCGCGTGGCGAGGATCGGGTGGTAGCCCAACAGCTGCGTGTAGCCGTAGGCGGCGCCCTGCTTGAGGCGCCCACAGACCTCGCCGACGAAGCTGTCGACATCAACCACCAGCCGCCCGTCGCCGGGACCGGCACCGGCCCTCCACGCCCGCTCCAGCGCCTGCCCGAGCAGCGCGTCGAGCTGGCGCACGTGGCCGAACGTGAACGCCCGCAGAAACGTCCCCAGCGTCGAGGGCGCCGGCAACCAGCCCCCGAGCAGCCGGCGCGTGCGCCCGGCCCGCAGCACGTCGCAGTCGTCGATGCTGTCCGCGCCCAGCACCATCGCGAACAGCAACGCCATCACCTTGCGCCCCGCGCTGGCCGCGCCCGGACGATCGCGCCGCAACCGCACCAAGCGGCCGGCGAGCGCCTCGATCCCCAGCCGCCCAACGAGCGTCGCGACGAGCGCGATCCCGGCATCGCACACGACCCGCTCATCGTCAAATTCCACACGCACGCCGTCCAGTCCGACCGGCCCGTCATCCTGCACCACGAAGGTGACCTCCTGACGCAGGACGCGGCCGCCCAAATCGACCGCTTTCTCCCTGCTCAGGAGGTCATTCTTCGCTCCGGACCGGACAGAACCGATCTACCCGATCGGTGGATTCGGGCTTAGGCGAACTCGGGCGGTGTGGCATTGGGTCAGTTTGAACCTGGGAGGATCGCCCGGGACCTGGGAAACCCGGGGGCCCTACTGGCA
>JBKPHS010000213.1:0-12269 GCA_046729975.1 Actinomycetota bacterium | reverse complement strand
GCGACCGCTGCTCTCGCTGTGGGCGATCGGCGGCGTCCTCCTGCTGACGCGGGTCATCGCTCCGACCGGCGACGCCGCGCTCGTCAACACGGTCTACCTCGCCTGGTCGCTGCCGCTGGCCGGCGCGATGCTCGTCGCGCTGCTCGGCCGCCGACCGGCACCCTCGCTCGCGCCCGCCTGACGGCTGCCCATCTTCGGGCCGCTGAGACATTTGGCCCACCAAGGCGTGCCTAATGTCTCAGTCGTCATCGAGACCGCGAGCGCATCGTCCGGCGGGGCCATACTCCTCGCGTGAAGGCGTCCACGCCAGTGCATCTCGTCGAGGCTGCACGGCTGGTCGGCGTGCGCGACGCCCGGGTGCTCCAGGTGCTGAGCGGCGTTCCCCGCGCGGGCTTCGTTCCCGCCGCGGGCCGCGCCGACGCCTACCGCGACGTCCCGCTGCATATTCCGCATGGGCAGGTCACGACGCAACCCTCGCTCGTGGCGAAGATGATCGAGGCGCTCGAGCTGTCGGGCTCCGAGCACGTCCTCGAGGTCGGCACGGGCTACGGATTCCAGACCGCGCTCCTCGCCAGACTCGCGGCATTCGTCTGGACCGTCGAGCGCTGGGAGGACCTTGCAGAGAGGGCCCGGGTGAATCTCTCCCACCAGAATGTGGGGAACGTCGAAGTCACGGTGGGCGATGGAAGCGAGGGGCTCCCCGAGCACGCGCCGTACGACGCCGTGCTCGTGTCGGCGGCGTTCCCGAAGGTCCCCGGTCCGCTGGCCGAGCAGCTCGCCGAGGGCGGCCGTCTCGTACAGCCGATCGGCTCGGGAGGCGACGAGGAGGTGGTCCTCTTCGAGAAGCGCGGGGGACTGCTCCTGCGCGAGCGCTTCGTCACCGGAGCCCACTTCGTTCGGCTATACGGGCGGCACGGCTTTGCTGCCTGAAGTGTGCTATCCGGTTCCCAGCCAGTCGCTCACCGGAAGCTGCCCGCCGGCGTTGGCGAGCTCGCGCGGATTGGTGAAGGGCAGGCCGGAGACCGGGACGCCCGTGAGGCGCTCGACCGTGTCGCGGTTCGAGCGTTCGATCGAGGCGGGGTCGTCGGGCCACGGAGTCATGACGACACCCGCGACGCGTAGGCCGGCAGCCCGGGCGGCCTCGACGGTGAGCAGCGTTTGGTTGATCGTGCCGAGCCCGGTACGGGCGGCGATCACCACCGGCAGGGCCAGATCTACTGCGAGGTCGCGGACGAGGTACCCGGGTGTGAGCGGCACCATCAGGCCCCCGACTCCCTCGCAGATCAACGTGCCGTCCTCGCCTGCGGCACCCTCGGCGGCGGCGACGAGCTCCGCCGGCTCGATCGCCACGCCGGCGAGCTCGGCCGCGTAGTGGGGCGACACCGCGGGCCCGAAGCGGTACGGCGCGACCTGCTCGAGTGAGCCCCCGGAGACGGTTGCCAGCAGCTCGTGGTCGCGCGGCCAATCCCGCCGCTCCTCGTCCAGCCCGGTGACGGCCGGCTTGAAGGCGGCCACCCGCTCGCCCCGCGTGCGGAGAGCGGCGCACACCGCGCCTGCTACGACCGTCTTGCCGGCCCCGGTGTCGGTGCCCGTGACGAAGAGGCCGCGGATCAGGCGGCCTCGGCGAGCCCGTCGAACACGCGACTCTCGCGGGTGGGCTCCGGCCGCTCGACCGGCCCGAGCTCCTCCGGAAGCGCGCCCGACAGCACGCGCGCTGCCTGCCTCAGCTCGGCGCGGGTGTGCGTCGCCATGACGGCCAGCCGCAGCCGCGAGGTGCCGTCGGGGACCGTGGGCGGCCGGATCGCCTGCGCGAACACGCCGTTCTCGAGCGCCTTCTCACATGCCTTCAGCGCCTCGCTGGCAGATCCCACCACTAGCGGCACGATCTGGGTCTCGGACGTCCCGGGGTCGATCCCCTCCTCGACCAGGGCGTCTCGCAGCGCCGCCCCGTTGCGGCGCAGGCGGTCCACCCTCGTCGGATCGGAGCGCAGGAGCTCGAGCGCCGCCCCGGCGCCGGCGACCGCGGGCGGAGGCAGGGCCGTCGAGAAGATGAGCGTGCGCGCCGTGTTGACCAGGTACTTCGCCATGTTGCGCTCGCAGCACGCGTAGGCGCCGTACGAGCCGAGCGCCTTGCCGAGCGTCCCGACCGTCACGTCGACCTCGTCCTCGAGTCCGGCGGCCGCCACCGAGCCGCGCCCGCCCGACCCGAGTGCGCCGGTGGCGTGTGCCTCGTCGACCATCACCCGCGCGTCGTAGCGCCGGGCGAGCTGGACTATCTCCTGGAGCGGGGCGACGTCGCCGTCCATCGAGAAGACGCCGTCCGTCACGATCAGGGCGCCGCGGCCCTCGGCCTGGTCCAGGCCCCACTCGAGGTGCTCCATGTCGCAGTGGTCGTAGACGAAGGTCCTCGCCCGGGCGAGCCGGCAGCCGTCCACGATGCTCGCGTGGTTGAGCGCGTCCGAGAAGACGACGTCGCCCTCGCCGGCGAGAGTCGAGACGATGCCCGCGTTGGCCAGGTAGCCCGAGCCGAACAGCAGGCAGGCTTCGCTTCCCTTGAACTCCGCGAGCGCCTCCTCGAGACGGCGGTGGACGCGCATGTTGCCGGACACGAGGCGCGACGCTCCCGCGCCGACTCCCCACCGCATCGCGGCGTCGGCCGCCGCCTCGCGCACTCGCGGGTGGTCGGCCAGGCCCAGGTAGTTGTTGGAGCAGAGCAGGAGCACGGGCTTACCGTCGAGCAGCACGCGCGGCCCCTGCGGGCCCGAGATCATCCGCATCCGGCGGTACAGCCCGCGGTCCTTCAGATCGTCGAGGCGACCGGCGATATCGGTCATCGCGCCGCCTCCGGCTCGACGTGGACCACGCTCGGGAACGCGTTCGGCGCGCCGTCCGGGCGGGGCGGAACCGATGCCTTCCGCTTGTGTCGAAGCTGGGTGGCGGGATCCCAGAAGTTCGCCTCGTCCTGGTGGTCGATCAGCCGGTCGAGCGGCGTCTCGGGCGTCTCGCCCTCGAGCCAGCCCGAGCGGTTGTCGGGCCTGGGGTTGGAGCCGTTGTCCGGCTGGCGGGCGGTGTTGAGGCCGAGCTCCTCGAACATCCGCCGGTCGTCCTCCGGCTCCGAGCCGAGCGTGGTCAGGAAGTTGCCCATCATCACGCCGTTCAGGCCCGCCTTGACCGCCAGTGGCTGGAGCTCGCCGAGGTTCTCGATCCGGCCGCCGCAGAGCCTGAAGAGCGCCGCCGGGAGGATGAGCCTGAAGATCGCGATCCACTTCACGGCCTCCCACGGGTCCATGAAGTCGCGGTCGCCGAACTTCGTGCCCGGACGCGGGTTCAGCATGTTGATCGGCACGCTCGTCGGATCGATTCGCGCGAGCTGGAACGCCATCTCCACGCGCTGCTCCCGCGTCTCACCCAGGTTGAGGATGCCGCCGACGCACGTCTCGAGCCCCGCCTGCTCGACCGCGTCTATCGTCCGCAGCCGGCCGTCGTACCTGACGGTGGTGGAGACCTCGTCGTAGTAGCTCTCCGCCGTCTCCACGTTGTGGTGGACGCGCTGGATGCCGGCCTCCTTGAGCGCCCTGGCGCGTTCGACCGACATGTGGCCGATCGACGCGCACCGCTTGAGGTTGGTGTGCTCCGCGACCAGCCTCGCGCCCTCGAGCACGTTCTGGAAATCCCGCTTCGAGAGCCCCTGGCCCTGGGTGACCATGCAGAAGCGGTGTGCCCCGGCGGCTTCGGCGGCGCGCGCGTGCTCGAGGATCTGCTCGGGGCTCATCATCGCGTGCATGGGGGTGTCGGCCTCCGCGAAGCGTGACTGGGCGCAGAATCCGCAGTCCTCCGCGCAGCCGCCCGACTTGGCGTTGACCAGAGAGCACATGTCCGTCGAGTTGCCGAAGCGCTCGAGCCGGGCCTGGAACGCACGCTCGACGAGCGCGATGATCTGGTCGCGGTCCTCGATCTCGCCGAGGGCGAGGGCCTCCTCCTGGCTGATCAACGGCGGCAAGCTGGACCTCCCGGGGCGGACGAGTTACCGGCAAGCTAGGGAGGCTGTCGGACGGTTACGCTCCTGTCGTGGAGCTGCGCCAGGGGCGCGTGGAGGTGGACGGCGTAGGGGCGCCGGTGCTCGAGGCCGGACCGCCGGACGCGAGCGAGGCGGTGCTGTTCCTGCACGGCAACCCGGGAGCCGGCCGGGACTGGGAAGGGCTCCTGCGCCAGGTCGGCGAGTTCGGTCGTGCAGTCGCCCCCGATCTTCCCGGCTTCGGCCACGCCGACAAGCCGCGCGACTTTGGCTACCGGGTCGACCGCTACGCGGCCTTCCTCGAAGGGGCGCGCACGCAGCTCGGCATCGAGCGGACGCATCTCGTGCTGCACGACTTCGGCGGACCGTTCGGCATCGTCTGGGCCTCGATGCACCAGGAAGCCTTCGCGAGCGCGGTCCTGATGCAGACCGGCTTCCTACGCGGCCTGCGCTGGCACCGGATGGCACGGATCTGGCGGACGCCCGGCCTCGGCGAGGTCGCAATGGCGCTCGTCACGCGCGGCGCCTGGCGCCGCGGGCTCGGCAAGGGGAGCCGGCGCGGCCTGCCGCGCAAGTTCACCGATCGCCTGTACGACGAGTACGACCGCGACACGCGGCGCGCCGTGCTCGAGCTCTACCGCAACACGGCGGACCCGAATGCGCTCGCCGAGTTCCTGGCCCCCGCCTTCCGCGAGCTCGACAGGCCGGCGCTGGTGGTCTGGGGGGCCGGCGACCCCTACCTGCCGGCCGAGTACGCCAAGTGCAATCTCGAGGCGTTTCCGAGCGCCGAGCTGGTCATCCTCGAGGGCAGCGGCCACTGGCCATGGATCGACGATCCCGAGAGCGCCGCGGGCGCGATAGTGCCCTTCCTGCGCGCCCAGCTGCAGGCTTAGACCTCAGACGCTAGGCGTCCAGGCTGTCGTGCCTCCTGCGGTGGTGGATGGCCTCCTGGATCTGAGCTGCGACGTGCGGCATCTCGCGCGAGACGCGCCGGAAGTCCGGGCCCGTCATGACGATCACCTGCATCGGCGAGGTCGCCACCACGGACGCCGTGCGCTCGCGGTCCGGCTCCATGAGCCCGATCTCCCCGAAGAAGTCACCCGGCCCGAGGTCGGCCACATGCCCCCCCTCGCGGGTGACCTCCGCCGTGCCCTCCTCGATCGCGAAGAACTCGTAGGCGCTGCGGCCCTGGTCGATCAGATGCTTGCCCTCGTCCACGTCGACCTCGTCGGCGTGCCTCGCAACGTCCTTCAGCTCCTCCTTCGACAGGTCCTTGAACAGGGGAAGGGCCTTCAACCGGCTCGGGTCCATCAGTCCTCCTTGGGTGCGGTCCTGCGCCGAGCCTAACCCAGCGTCAGCGTCCCTTCCACTCGGGCGGTCGCTTCTCGGCGAATGAGCGCACGCCTTCTCGGAAGTCCTCGGTGCGGAAGCAGGACTCGCGAAGCTCCACGAGCTCCCGCTCGAGCTCCTCGGGCAGCGCGGACGGCACCGTCCTGAGCGCGCGGATGATGCGCTTGTTGCCCTCGAGGGAGAGCGGGGCGTTGCCGGCGATCTCGCGCGCCATCGCCACCGAGGTGTCCTCCAGGCCGCCCAGCTCGACGACGTGGTTGACGAGGCCCATCGCCGCTGCGCGGTCGGCGTCGATGTTGCGCCCCACGAAGAAGAGCTCGTTCGTGTTCGCGACTCCGCAGACCTCGATGAACTTGCGCAGCCCCGTGTGCGAGTAGACCAGGCCGAGCTTGGCCGGCGGCATGCCGAGCTTGGCGGAGCGGGCCGCGATGCGGATGTCGCAGCTCACAGCCAGCTCGAGCCCGCCGCCGATCGCGTGCCCGTTGAGAGCGGCGACGCTGGGGTAGGGGTATCGGTCGAGGGCCTCGATCGCGTCGTGGAACGGGTGCGCCACGAGCTGCTCCGCCTCCGCCGCGAAGGCGTCATCGTCGAAGTTGCCGATGTCGTAGCCGGCGGAGAAGACGGGGCCGTCGCCGGTGAGGATGAGGCAGCGCGCCTCCAGTTCGGAGACCGTCGCGGCGAGCGTGTCGAGGATCTCGTGGTCGAGCGCGCCGCGGCGGTCGGGGTTCGAGATGCGCAGGCGGGTGACGTGCTCGGCCGGCTCGTCGAGCGCGAGCTTGCCGGAAGCGAGGGTCTTTGCGCCGTTACTCAAGGATCACCAGCGTGTCGCCCTCCGAGACGGATTGACCCTCCTCGCAGCTGATCCTCGCCACACGGCCGTCCTCCTCGGCCTCCACGGGCATCTCCATCTTCATCGACTCGAGGATCACCAGAGTGTCGCCCTCCTCCACCTCCTGGCCGATCTCGCACTCGATCTTCCAGACCGTGCCCGTGATGTGGGCCTCGACGTCCGCCAATGCGTCCTCCTGGGTCTCGGATGGCCGGAAGTGCGGCACGATACCCGGCCGTGTCCCCCGGAATCGCGGTGATCGTGACCGCCTGCGACGAGGCCGACCGGCTCGGTGACACCCTCGCCGGGCTTGCGGAGGCCTTCCCGGCAGCGCGCGTGCTCGTGGCCGACGACGCGTCCTCGGACGCGACGCCGGAGGCGACTCTGCGGGCGGGCGCGCAGCTCGTGCGCGCGCCGCGGCGGCTGGGGAAGGGAGGAGCGGCCACGCTTGCCGCCCGGGCGCTGCTCGCCGAGGCCGGCGAGCCGGCTCTGGTCGTACTCTGCGACGGCGATCTCGGCCTCTCGGCCCGCGAGCTGCCCGCGCTGGTCGAGGCGCTCGGCCGGGCCGACCTCGCCGTCGCGTCGTTCGCGCAGCGCGTCGGGGGCGGCTTCGGGATCGCCGTCGGCTTCGCACGTGCCGCGATCCGCCGTCTCACAGGGCTGGAGCTCGAGGCGCCGCTGTCCGGCCAGCGAGCGCTCCGACCAGCGGTCCTCGCGGCCGTCGTCCCGTTTGCTCACGGCTTCGGAATGGAGGTCGGGATGACGGTCGACGCCCACCGCGCGGGCTTCCACGTCGTCGAGGTCGAGCTCGAGCTCGAGCACCGCGCCACGGGGCGAGACGCGGCCGGGTTCGTGCACCGCGCCCGCCAGCTCGCCGACATCGCGCGGGCCGCAGTTGCGCGTGTAGGTTCCCGCGCGTGATCCTCGCGATCGACCAGGGGACCACCGGGACCACCTGCATCGTCTTCGACGAGCGCGGCGGGATCGCCGGCCGCGCCTACCGCGAGTTTCGCCAGCACTATCCACGACCGGGCTGGGTCGAGCACGACGCCAACGAGATCTGGGACGTGACGCGTGCCGTCGGGCGGTCCGCGCTCGAGGACGCCGGTGTCGACGGCTCACGGCTCGCCGGCATCGGCATCGCCAACCAGCGCGAGACGGTCGTCGCCTGGGAGCCGATGAGCGGCGAGCCCCTGTATCACGCGCTGGTCTGGCAGGACCGTCGCACCTCGGCTCGCTGCGACGAGCTTCGAGAGCAGGGAAAGGAGGAGCTCTTCCGCGAGCGCACCGGACTCGTGCTCGACCCCTACTTCTCGGGTACGAAGATCGAATGGCTGATCAAGGAGGCCGGCGTCGACCCGAGCGCAGCCTTCGGAACGATTGACTCCTGGCTCGCCTACAAGCTGACGGGCCGCCACGTGACCGACTACTCGAACGCGTCGCGCACGCTGCTGTTCTCGCTCGACGACCTCTCCTGGGACCGCGAGCTCTGCGAAATCCTCAGCGTGGAGGCAGACTCGCTGCCGGACCCGCTCCCCAGCGCGCACGTGTACGGCAGCACGAGCGCGTTTGGCGGCAGCGTGCCGGTGGCGGGCATCGCCGGCGACCAGCAGGCCGCGCTCTACGGGCAGGCCTGTCACGAGAAAGGGCTCGGCAAGAACACCTACGGCACGGGCAGCTTCGTGCTCCAGAACGCGGGCGGCGAGGCGCCGCCGCGCGTGGAGGGGCTGCTCGCCACGGTCGCCTGGGGTGTAGGCGAGCGGGTTGACTATGCGCTCGAGGCGAGCGTGTTCGTCACCGGTGCCGCGGTCCAGTGGCTCCGGGACGGGCTCGGGATCATCGAGACCGCAGCGGAGACCGAGGAGCTCGCGCGCTCGCTGCGAACGAATGACGGCGTGTACTTCGTGCCGGCGCTCACCGGCCTCGGCTCGCCGTACTGGGACCCCTACGCACGTGGCACGATCGTCGGCCTGACGCGCGGCAGCGGCCGCGCACAGCTCGCGCGCGCGGCGCTCGAGTCGATCGCGTACCAGACGACGGACGCCGTGCGGGCCATGGAGCGCGCCTCCGGCACGCCCCTCGAGGAGCTCAAGGCCGACGGCGGGGCGGTGGCCAACTCCTGGCTGATGCGCTTCCAAGCGGACGTGCTGGGCGTCTCGGTGATCGTGCCCGAGATCTCCGAGACCACGGCGCTCGGCGCGGCCTACCTGGCCGGCGTGGCGGTCGACCTCTGGACCGAGGAGGACACGCGCGAGATGTGGCGCGAGGCGGCCCGCTACGAGCCGCGCATGTCCGCCGATCGCCGCGAGGCGCTCCTCGACGACTGGAGGAGGGCGCTCGAGCGCTCTCGCGACTGGGCGCGCGAGCGCCCGTAACCGGAGCGGCCGTAGCGGGTAGCAAGTGACTCACATGCAGCAAGCAGGCATGAAGCCGCAGGTCTACAAGGATCCCCGGCCGGCCGAGTACTTCACGCGCTTCCACGAGCGCGCGCGGACTCGCCGGCCCGACTGGGTGTACGAGCTCTGCCGGCTGGTGCTGACGCCGGTGGTGCTCGTCTTCTACCGCGTGCGCGGCATCGACACGGACAAGGTTCCCCCGCGCGGGCCGGCCATCATCACGCCGAACCACTTCTCGTTCTTCGACCACTTCTTCGTGGCCGTCTACCTGCGGCGCAAGGTCCAGTTCATGGCCAAGTCGCAGCTGTTCAAGCGGCCGCTCCAATTCATCTTCACCCACGGCGGGGTCTTCCCGGTGCTGCGCGGGCGGCGGGACGAGGAGGCCTTCGAGACGGCCCGCACGATCCTCGGCCGAGGAGACCTCGTGGTGATGTACGCCGAGGGCGGCCGCTCTCGCAGCGAACACCTCGGCACGCCACGCCCCGGCGTCGGCCGCCTCGCGCTCGAGACCGGCGTGCCGGTGGTGCCCACCGCGGTCGTGGGCTCGTCGCGCGTGCGCAACTGGAAGCGGCTCCAGTTCCCCAAGGTCACGGTCCGCTACGGCGACCCGATCCGTTTCGAGCGCGTCGAGCATCCCTCGCGCGACCAGGCGCAGGCGGCGTCAGAGGTCGTGTTCGCCGAGGTCGAGAAGCTCTACTACGGGCTGCTCGAGGGCGGTCGCCGCAAGGCGATCCGCGACTCGCGCGCCGCACGCGCCGCGAGGCGCGCCGCGGGGGCCGCAGAGGCCGCCGGGCGCAGGCCGCTGACGCGCTAGGCCCTAGCCACCTTCTCGGCGCGGGCCGGGATCGAACATCGTCCCGCCGCGCGAGCGCCGGATCAGGTAGACGATCAGCGACGAGAACAGCACGGCCAGCAGGATGCCCGGCGCCCCGCGGTCGGAGATCGCCATCCACAGGAGGCCCGCGAGGAACGACCCGGCCAGCCCGACCAGGATCGTCATCGGGATCGACATCGGATCCGGCCCCGGGATCGCCAGGCGGCCGAGGGCTCCCACGACCAGTCCGCTCAGGACGAGCAGGACCAGGTAGACGATCAGGCTCACGCCTACTGGTATACCGGATCGAGCCTGCTCCAAGCCTCCGCGTCGTGCCCGGGGATGACCAGCGCGTCCGGCCTGTTCTCCCTGTAGAGCTGGATCTCGCGCAGCGAGCGCCGGAAGAGGTGCCCGTCCTCGGAGCGGTATGGCAGCGCCGACCGCTCGATCGTCCGCATGGTGAATGCGGCGTCGCCGCACAGCAGCGCCTCGCCGTCGCGCAACCGAACGACGACGGACATGTGGCCGAGCGTGTGGCCGGGCGTCGCCAGCGCCCGGACGCTGCCGTCGCCGAAGAGGTCGAACGACCGGCCGAAGGTCGCGTACGAGTCCGCCTCCGGTGCCTCGAAGTCGAGCAGGCGGTAGTCGAAGGCGTGATCGAACTGGCGGCGGTGGTATCCGCGCAACCAGGGCCGCGGCCCGTTCGCGGCCTCCCACTCGCGGCGGTCGAGGACGAAGGTGGCGCCGGGGAACTCCGAGATCGCGCTCGCGTGGTCCACATGCAGATGTGTCAGGACGACGACCGGCACCTCCGCCGGGTCGATGCCGCGGTCGCGCAGCCGGGCTGCCACCGGCTGCGACACCTCGAGCCTCGGGAACTCGCGCACGCCCATCCGTCCGAAGTTCTGCTTCGGATCGACGGCGCACGAAGGGTGCAGCCCGGTGTCGACGAGCACGACCCCGGCGCCCGGGTGCTCGAGGAGGAACGAGACGATGGGCACCTTCAGCCAGCGGTCCTTCGGCACCCGAAAGCCGAGAGCGTGAAGTCCCGCCAGTCTTCCCTCCTCGCGGTGGAGCCAACCAGGCGGGCCTATGCTCTGGCCGGACTGGAGCGGGATCAGCCGGATCGTCGCGCCGTCACGGCCGCTCGGAAGCGGAAGGGACGCCGGCCGTGGCTCCGCCGCGGTGGCCATCGGGTCACGATATCCGCAGGCGTTCGAGCGCCTCGACGCCCTGGTCCCAGTCGGCGTAGGCCTGGAGCCGCAGGGCGAGCCCCTCCCGCATCTCGAGCAGGTGAGCGAACGGTCGCTCGACCCTGATGCCGTCCCGTCCCAGTCCATGAAAGCGGAACAGCACGAGCACGTGCGGCTCCTGTTCCACGAATCGCTCGGGCACGACCGTCAGCTCCTCCCAGGGCTCCTTCATCACCGACCAGAACCGCCGCATGCCGTCGGCGCCGTGGTACTCGCGCTCGAGGCCCGGGAAGGTGCCCGACAGCCGGAAGGCGAAGTCCGGGTGGAGCAGCTCGAGGAATCCGTCGAGCTCGCCTCGGTTCCAGGCCTCGTACCCGCGGCGCACCCGCTCGACGTCGCCGTCCGCCGCCATGGCACGGACAATCTACCCGCGAGCCGGTGACGGGTTGCTGCGGTCGAGGCCGCCGGCCCGGCGGTAGGCTGCCGCCCCCATGCCCTCGCGGATCTTCGCGCCCGGATTGCTCGACGGACAGGTCGCCGTCGTCACCGGCGGCGGGTCTGGGCTAGGCCGCGCCACCGCGGTCGAGCTGGCGGCCTGTGGCGCGACGGTGGTCGTGGCGGGACGCCGCCCCGAGCCCCTCGAGGAGACCGTCTCGCTGTGCGACGGCGGCTCCGCGGAGGCGCAGGTCTGCGACATCCGCGAGGAGGACCAGGTGGCTGCCCTGGTGGAGGCCGTACTCGACCGGCACGGGAAGATCGACGTGCTCGTGAACAACGCCGGCGGGCAATACATGTCGCCGGCCGAGGACATCACTGCGAAGGGCTTCCGCACCGTCGTCGAGCTGAACCTACTCGGCACCTGGCAGATCACCCAGGCGGTGGCGACGAAGGCGATGATCCCGGCCGGTGGCGGCAAGATCGTGAGCGTCACCCTGTCGCCCCACCACGGGCTTCCGGGGATGGTGCACTCCTCGGCGGCGCGCGCGGGCGTCGAGAACATGACGCGCGTCCTTTCGATCGAGTGGGCCAGGTTCGGCATCAGGCTCACGGCCATCGCCTCGGGCCACTTCGCGACCGAGGCGCTCGAGAAGTACCCGAAGCCCGTCTACGAGGGCGTGGCGCGCACGGTACCGCTACAGCGGCTCGGCCGGCCCGAGGAGCAGGCCTGGCTGGTCGCCTACCTGGCCTCGCCGGCGGGCGACTACTACTCGGGCGCGATCTTCACGATCGATGGCGCACGCGACAACTGGTTCGGCCCCTGGCCGCCGCCGGGCCTGGCCGACGAGACGGGCAAGCCGTTGGCGGAGGAGCGCCGGAAGAAAGGCGAGTAACCGGTAGCCAGTAACCGGTAACCAGGTCTTTCTGGCGACTGGTTAGTGGTTACTGGTTACTGGCGAAGGGCTCCTAGCCGACGACGAAAACCCTGCGAAGAGTGCTTCGCGTGCGCCCCGCTCCGTCGTCCACCCGAAGCGAGACCAGCGCCGTCACGCGGACGCCGCGGGCGAGCGCGCGGCGCGCGGGCGGGATCGAGCGGCGCGGTATGCGCAGCAGCAGCCGCGTTCGGCGCCCCGCCGCGAGCATGCGCGCCACGCCCTTGAGCCGGTACGAGCGCGCGGCGCCCGGCACCCGCAGGCTTGCGCCGGCCTTGAGCCGGCAGCGCGCGGTGCAGGTC
>JBKPHS010000212.1:0-16436 GCA_046729975.1 Actinomycetota bacterium | reverse complement strand
GGCGGGTGCTCTTCGGCGACGCCGAGCTGCGGGCGGCGGGCCGGGCGTTGCACGACGGCGCCCAGGGCGGCGAGACCGGCCTCGGAGACGCCGACTACGCCGCCTACGCTGGCGCCTGCGAGGACGCGGCCGCCGCCCTGCATGGCGAGTACGACGCCGTGGTCGTCCACGATCCGCAGCCGCTTGCCGCCATGCCCGCGCTGGAGCAGGCGGGGCCCGTCGTGTGGCGCTGCCACGTTGACGCCTCCGAGGCCGACGCGGGCACGGCGGAGCGCCTTGCGCCGCTGGCGGAGCGCTGCGCCGAGCGCGTATTCGCGGTCGAGTCGTTCGAGCTTCCGGGGACCGCGGCGACGCGGGCGATCCCGCCCGCGATCGACCCGCTCGGCGCCGCCAATGTGGACGTGCCGGTCAGGCTGGCGGGCCGGCTTCTGCGCTCGCTCGGAGTGGACCTCGAGCGGCCATTCGTCTGCCAGGTCGCGCGCCTCGATCCCTGGAAGGACCCGCACGCCGTGATCGACGCGTTCGACATCGCCCGCGACGAGCTCCCCGACCTGCAGCTGGTCCTGGCAGGCGCGCCGGCGCCCGACGACCCCGAGGGATGGCGCACGTTCAAGGAGATCTCCGACTACGCGACCGGCCAAGACGACGTGCATCTCGTGACTGCTTACACCGGCGCCGGGAACGTCGAATTCGGCGCGATCCGGCGGCTGGCCCGGGTGAGCGTGCAGAGGTCTGTGCGCGAGGGCTTCGGGCTGGCGGTCTCGGAGGCGCTCTGGAAGGGCACTCCCGTCGTCGCAGGTCCCGACGGCGGGATCCCGCTTCAGGTACGCGACGGCCGAGAGGGGTTCCTCGCCGAGGAGGACGACGAGATCGCCGCCCGGATCGTCGAGCTGGTACGCGACCCGGGCCTCGCGATAGAGCTCGGCGCCGCCGGCCGCGAGCGGGTACGCGAGCGCTTCCTCCTCACGCGGCTGCTCGCCGACGAGCTCGAGCTGCTTCAGGGCGTCGCGGCGCGCGATGGCGCTACCGTCGAGTCTGGATGAAGAAGGTCTTTCTCCCAGACGGAAGCGAGCTCGAGCTCGAGGACGACGCGACCGGCGCCGACGCCGCCGCCGCGATCGGCTCCGGGCTCGCGCGCGCGGCGCTCGCGGTGCAGGAGAACGGCGATCTGCGGGACCTCTCGGCCCCGCTCGACGACGGCGCGGAGATCCGCATCGTCACCCCGCGCGACGGCGCGAGCGCCCTCGAGCTGCTGCGCCACGACACCGCGCACGTCCTGGCGACGGCCGTGCTCGACCTGTGGCCCGGCACGAAGGTCTCGATCGGCCCCCCGATCGAGGACGGCTTCTACTACGACTTCGAGTTCCCCGAGGGCGTGAAGGTCTCCGACGCCGACTTCCCCGCGATCGAGGCGAAGATGCGGGAGCACATCGCCGCCGACGAGCCGTTCGAGCGTTCCGAGGTCAGCACGGGCGACGCGATCGACGTGTTCGTCCGGGAGGAGCAGGACTACAAGGTCGAGCTGATCGAGGACCTCATTCGCGACGAGGGCGTTGAGACCGTCTCGCTCTACCGCAACGGGCCCTTCCTCGATCTCTGCCGGGGCCCGCACGGCCCGAGCACGAAGGGCATCAAGGCGTTCAAGCTGCTCGCGGTGGCGGGCGCCTACTGGCGCGGCGACGAGAACCGCCAGATGCTCACCCGCATCTACGGCACCGCCTTCTTCTCGAAGGAGGACCTCGAGGAGCATCTGCGCCAGGTGGAGGAGGCGCGGGCGCGCGACCACCGCAAGCTCGGACGGGAGCTGGAGCTGTTCCTCCTGTCGGAGTTCTCGCCCGGGTCGCCGTTCTGGCAGCCGGCGGGCATGGCGATCTGGAACGAGCTGACAGACCTCTGGCGGGCGGAGAACCGGCGCCGCGGTTACCGCGAGGTGAAGACGCCGATCCTCTACGACGTCGAGCTCTGGAAGCAGTCCGGGCACTGGGACAAGTTCCGCGACCACATGTACTTCACCGAGGTCGAGGACCGTCCTATGGGCCTCAAGCCCATGAACTGCCCTGCGCACGTCCAGCTCTACAAGTCCACCCGGCGCTCTTACCGCGACCTGCCGATCCGCTACTCCGAGCAGGGGCTGGTCCACCGCCACGAGCCGAGCGGAACGCTGCACGGCCTGCTGCGCGTCCGCCACATCACCCAGGACGACGCGCACATCTTCTGCGCCCAGGATCAGATCGAGGAGGAGGTCATCGCGTGCCTCGACTTCGGCTTCTTCCTCTACTCCATCTTCGGCTTCGAGCCGCGGGTGCACCTGGCCACCCGGCCCGAGCGCCGGCTCGGAAGCGACGAGATGTGGGACGCGGCCGAGGCCGCCCTCGAGGCCGCGCTGGTCCATCACGGCCTCGATTTCATCGTGGACGAGGCGGAGGGCACCTTCTACGGACCGAAGATCGACCTCCACATGACCGACTCGATCGGCCGCCCCTGGCAGCTCGGCACCGTGCAGCTCGACTACCAGATGCCGGAGCGGTTCGAGCTCGAGTACACGGGTGCGGACAACGCAGAGCACCGGCCGGTGATGATCCACCGGGCGCTGCTCGGCTCCTTCGAGCGCTTCATCGGCATCCTGATCGAGCACTACGCCGGCGAGTTCCCACTCTGGCTCGCGCCGGTCCAGGCGCTGGTCCTGCCCATCGCCGACCGCCACGTCCCCTACGCACAGCGGGTGGCATCCGAGCTGGCGGAGGCGGGTCTGCGCGTGGAGGTGGACGAGCGCACCGAATCCGTGGGCAGGAAGATCCGGGACGCCGAGCTCCGGAAGGTGCCCTACATGCTCGTCGTGGGCGACCAGGAGGAGCAGTCCGAGCAGGTTGCGGTGCGCCGCCACCGCGAGGGCGACGCGGGCTCCGTGCCGGTCGGCGAATTCGCCCGCCGGGCGCTCGAGCAGGTGCAGACGCGGTCCTAGAAAGGCTCCTTGCCGCCCTCGACAAACGGGGGTAAGGCCCTATACTCGCCTCTGAATGCAGGGCACCTTCACACCGCGCACCAGCTGACGCGCCCGTGCCCCTCCTCTCGATTCCGGTCCTCCACTCGCCTTTGAAGTCCAGCCAGGTCTCCGCCTAGTGCCGATCCCACGTAGGTTCGATCGGCGCCCGCCTGAGCGGGATCTCACCCGAATCAACGAGATGATCCGCGTGCCGGAGGTCCGTCTGATCGGTGAGGACGGCAATCAGGTCGGCGTCGTCAAGACCGAGGACGCGCTGCGGTACGCCCAGGAGCGCGACCTCGACCTCGTCGAGGTGGCGGCGGAGGCACGCCCGCCGGTCACGCGGGTGCTCGACTACTCCAAGTACAAGTACGAGCAGGCCCAGAAGGCGAAAGCGGCGCGCAAGCACCAGAAGAACATCACGGTCCGCGAGATCAAGCTGCGGCCGAAGATCGCGGACCAGGACTACGAGACGAAGAAGGGCCACGTCCAACGCTTCCTGCGCAACGACAGCAAGGTGAAGGTCACGATCATGTTTCGCGGTCGAGAGACCTCCCATCCCGAGCGCGGCGAGCGGCTGCTGATGCGACTCGCGGAGGACGTGGCCGAGCTCGGCACGATCGAGCAGCGACCCAACCTCGACGGCCGGAACATGACGATGATGCTGGGGCCGGTGAAGCAGCGCGAGGAGCGCAAGCAGGAGGCGCAGCAGCCGGAGGCCCGCCAGCCGGACACCGCCGCCCCTGTCGAGGCGGAAGCGCCGGAGCAACCCGCGGCCCGCCAAGCCTCTTAGCCGGTCGCGGCTACCTATTAAGGGGTCATACCCCTTAACAAGGGGTCAGACCCCTTAACACAGGGCTCTTAGCCGGTCAGGGCTCGAGCCGGTAGAAGCGCCAGAAGTCGTTCTCGATCGGCAGCTCCTCGACGCTGGAGAAGCCGGCCTCGCGCGCGTATTCCCGCAGGGTGTCGGCGCGCATGACGGTTCCGGTCGCGGCAGACGGCTGCTCCGCCATCCCGACGGGCAGGCAGTGGAGCACGCTCCAGGCGTACATCAGTCGCTCGACCTCATCACCCGGAGCGGTGAAGCTGTCCGCCACGCGCTCGTCGGCCACGAGCGCGACGCCGCCATCCGCGAGCAGCGCCCGGATCCCGCGCAGCGCGTCCACCGGACGTGACATGTCGTGAATCGCCTCGAACACCGTGACCAGGTCGTAGCGGCCGCTCAGCCTGGGGTCGGCAGCGTCCGCGACCTGGAACGTCACGCGGTCGTCGAGTCCCTCGGACGCCAGGTTCTTCTCGGCGAGCGCGATCGACGCCTGGTCGAGGTCGATGCCGTCCACGCGGGCCTCCGGATACGCGCGCGCGATCGCAATCGTTGACCAGCCCCCGCCGCACGCGACGTCGGCCACTCGGGCTGGCGGCTCGGCCTCGAGCCGGGCCCGAACGTCGGGCAGGGCCGCGAGCCACTGGCTGCCGAGCAGGTTGACGAACTGCACGCGATTCATGTCGGCCTGTCCCTCGAGGAAGTCGGCGTCGTAGCGCGCGTACGGCACGCCGCCCCCGGAGCGGAACGCCTCGAGCACGTCGGGCAGCGGCCGGACTATCCCCGCCATCATGCGCGTGAACGCGGCCATGTAGCTCAGGCTGTCGCGGTCGAGCAGCACCTCCTGGCGGCCCGGCGGCAGGCTGTAGCGGCGCTCCGTGGCGCCTGCGCTCGGGTCGTCGACGTCGACCATTCCCGCCACGGCCTGGTGCTCGAGCCACTCGCGCACGTAGCGCTCGTTCGTGCCCGTGGCGGCCGCCACCTGGGAGGCCGTCCCGCCCGCGGGGGCCAGAGCCTCGTAGAGGCCGAGCCGGTCTCCGACGTAGACCATGTACACGTCGGCCATTCCGAGCACGGAGCTGAAGATGCGCTCCACCAGGGCATCGTGCGGGGCCGTCGCCATCGGAAATCCTTTCGGCTGGATTGCTGCCGGAACTCTGGCGGCGACCGGGGCGGGGCGCAAGTCGTCTGCTTAACTTGGTGGCCGCCATGCCCAAGCAGAGGACCCACTCGGGCGCGAAGAAGCGCTTCAAGATCACCGCGAAGGGCAAGCTGCTAGCCCGTCACGCGATGACCAGCCACAACCTCGGCAAGAAGGACGCGAAGCGCAAGCGCCGGCTCGGCCGGCCGGTCGTGATATCCGCCCCCGACACCGAGCGCGTCAGGGAGCTGATGCGCAAGTGAGCCGCGTCAAGCGCTCCGTTCACGCACGCAAGAAGCGCCGCGCGGTGCTCGAGCGCGCGAAGGGCTATCGCGGGCAGAAGCACTCGAGCTACAAGCGGGCCAAGGAGCAGCTGCTCAAGTCCGACACCTACGCGTACCGCGATCGGCGCAACCGCAAGCGCGACTTCCGGCGCCTGTGGATCACGCGTATCAACGCCGCCGCGCGCCGCGAGGGCCTGAGCTACAGCGAGCTCATGCACGGCCTGCGCGAGGCGGGCGTCGAGCTCGACCGCAAGGTCCTCGCGGACATCGCCGTCCGCGACCCTGAGACGTTCCGACGGTTTGCCGAGCGCGCCCGGGAGGCGGCGGCTGCCTGATCGCAGAAGCCGTTCGAGCACCACTCCCGGGGCGCCCAGCGAGGCGCCCCTTTTGTTTCCAGTGATCACATCAGCCCACAACGACAAGCTCAAGCTCATCCGCAAGCTCCATCAGCGAAAGCACCGGGAGGAGCTCGGCTTGTTCGTGGCGGAGGGGCGCGACCTGCTCGACAGCGGGGTTGACCCGGTGTTCGCGCTCGTCGCCGGCGAGGACGTCGAGCCCGCGTTGCTCGACCAGGTGAGCAGCCTCGGATCGGGCACAGAGGCGATCGGCGTCTATCGCCAGCGCTGGTCGGAACCGGGCGGCGCGGTGTCGGTGTACCTGTACGGCGTCAGGGACCCGGGCAACGTCGGCGCGGTGATCCGCTCGGCGCATGCCTTCGCCGACGGACCGGTGGTGCTCGGCCCCGGCTGCGCGGACCCCTACTCGCCGAAGGCGGTCCGGGCGAGCATGGGCTCGGTCTTCGCGCGCCCGCCCGCGCGCGCCGAGCTCGCCGACGTGCCGGGCTCGAAGCTGGTGCTCGACGCCTCCGCGCAGGCGCCGCTCGACTCGCTCGAGCTCGAGCCCCCGCTCGTGATCTGCCTCGGCGCCGAACGCGAGGGCGTGCCGCGGGAGCTGCTCGACGCAGCCGACAGGACCGCCCGGATACCTATGCAGCCGGGCGGCCCAGAGTCCCTCAACGTCGCGATGGCCGCGACCGTTGCGCTGTACCAAGCCACGAATAGGATGGCCCGCCATGGCTGACGCGCCAGCAACGAGCCGGCTCGACGAGTTGCGGCGCGAGGCCGAGGCGGCGATTCGGGCGGCGAGCAGCGCGGCCGAGCTCGAGGAGCTACGGGTCCGCTACCTCGGCCGCAAGTCTGAGCTGACCGGCGTGCTGCGCTCGATCGGCGAGCTGGCGCCCGAGCAGCGGGGGCCGACGGGTCAGGCGGCGAACGCGGCGCATCAGGCGCTCGAGACGCTGCTCGCAGAGCGCTCTGTCGAGGTCGAGGCCGGTCAGCTGGAGCGCCGGCTCGCGGAGGACCGCATCGACGTGACACTGCCCGGCGATCCGCCTCGCCCCCCCGGCGCGCTTCACCTCGTCACGCAGACGCGCCGGGAGATGGAGGACATCTTCGTCGGGCTCGGGTTCGACGTGGTCGAGGGGCCCGAGGTCGAGTACGACTACTACAACTTCACTGCGCTCAACATCCCGCCCGACCATCCGGCGCGGCTGCTCCAGGACACGTTCTACCTCGCGAATGAAGTCGTGTTGCGAACGCATACCTCGCCGATGCAGGTGCGGGCGATGGAGCTCCAGCCACCGCCGATCTACATCGTCATCCCCGGCCGCGTGTACCGCCGCGACTCGGACGCCAGCCACACACCGATGTTCCACCAGCTGGAAGGGCTGGCGGTCGACGAGGACATCACGCTCGCCGATCTGCAGGGCGTGCTTCTGGAGTTCGCCCGCGGGATGTTCGGCGAGGACCGCGAGGTTCGCCTGCGCGGCGGTTACTTCCCGTTCACCGAGCCGAGCGTGGAGGTGGACATCTCCTGCTTCCGGTGCGGCGGCTCTGGCTGGCTCCGCGACGGCTCCCGCGACCCGCTCTGCAAGGGCACGGGCTGGATCGAGATCCTCGGCTCGGGGATGGTCGATCCGAACGTCTTCGGCTTCGTCGAGGAGAACGGCTACGACCCCGAGCGCATCCAGGGCTTCGCGTTCGGCATGGGCATCGACCGGATCGCGCTGCTGAAGCACGGCGTGCCGGACCTGCGGATGCTGTTCGACAACGACCTGCGGCTCCTGGAGCAGTTCCGGTGAGAGTCCCGGTCAGCTGGCTACGGTCCTACTGCGATCCCGGGCTTCCGGCCGTGGAGATCGCCGAGCGGCTCACCCTGGCGGGCGTCGAGCTCGGCCGGATCGATCGCGTTGGCGTCGGCGACCCGGGCGAGTTCGTCGTAGGCAAGGTGCTCGAGGTGGCGCAACACCCGGACGCCGACAGGCTGACCGTCTGCAAGGTCGACGACGGCCGGGGCGAGCCGCGCACGATCGTCTGCGGGGCGCCGAACGTCGCGGAGGGCCAGACGGTGGCGGTCGCGCGTCCCGGAGCGGTGATGCCCGACGGCGGCCGGCTCGGCGAGACGAATCTTCGCGGGGTGGTCTCGAGCGGCATGATCCTGGCCGAGGACGAGGTCGGGATCGGCGATGACCATGCGGGCATCATGGTCCTCCCCGACGAGGCGCCGGCCGGCGCTCCGCTCGCCGAGCAGCTGCCGATCCTCGACGAGGTGCTCGACTTCGAGATCAACCCGAACCGGCCGGACTGCCTCGGGGTCTACGGCCTGGCGCGCGAGGTGCACGCGCTCACCGCCGCACCCCTCGCGCCGGACCCCGCCGCAGGGGACGCCGAGCCCTCCGGCTCCGATCGGGTCGAGGATCACGCGTCGGTCGAGATCGCGGACCCCGACATCTGCCTGCGCTTCACGGCCCGCGTGTTCGAGGACGCGAAGATCGGGCCGTCGCCGTACTGGCTAAAGCAGCGGCTGATGGCAGCCGGGCAGAGGCCGATCTCGAACGTAGTGGACATCACCAACTACGTGATGCTGCTCACCGGCCAGCCGCTGCATGCCTTCGACCTCGACGAGGTGCGCGGCTCGCGGATCGTCGTGCGCAGGGCACGTGACGGCGAGCGGATGACCACGCTCGACGGCGTCGAGCGCGAGTTCGACCCGTCTGTGGCGCTTGTCTGCGACGTCGAGGGGCCGAGCGGCATCGCGGGGATCATGGGCGGGCAGATCTCGGAGGTCTCCGATCGGACGACCCGGGTGCTGATGGAGGTGGCGACCTGGGTGGGGCCGAACATCCTGCGCACCTCGTCCAGGCTCGGACTGCGCACCGAGGCCTCCGCGCGCTTCGAGAAGCAGCTCCATCCCGAGCAGGCGATCGCCGCCCAGCGAATCGCCGCGCGACTGATGGTCGACCTCTGCGACGCGCGGATGGTGCCCGGGACGATCGACGCCTACCCGCGGCCGGTCGAGCCGCGGCGCCTCGAGCTGCGGCTCGCGCGCCTCGAGCGCCTCCTGGGCGAAACGATCCCCTCCGACGAGGTCGTCGCGATCCTGTCGCGGCTCGGCTTCGAGCCCCGTGCCGAGGACGGCAGCGTCCACGTCACCGTGCCGAGCTGGCGCGACTCGGACGTGCAGCGGGAGGCCGACCTGATCGAGGAGGTCGCGCGCGTGCACGGGCTCGACAAGCTTCCCACCACCCTGCCGGCCCGGCGACAGGCGGTGGGAAGGCTGACGCCGGAGCAACGGCTCCGCCGCAGGGTCGAGGACGCGCTCCGCGACCGCGGGCTCTACGAGGTCGTGACCTGGAGCTTCACCTCGCCGGAAGCGATCGCGCGGCTGCGCCTCGGGGACCTGCCACTGCTGCGGATCGCCAACCCCCTGAGCGAGGAGCAGAGCGTCATGCGCCCGTTGCTCCTGCCCGGCCTGCTCGACGCGGCGCGCCACAACGCGGCCCACGGGCGGCCCGGCGCCGCGCTGTTCGAGTCTGCCCACGTCTACCGCGCCGCCGGTCCCCTGGACGCCCCCGAAGGGAGCCCGCGCGGAGCGACGCCGGCCGACGAGCGGCAGCACGTCGCGGTGCTGATGGACGCGGCGGACTTCCCCGCGGCCCGCGGCGTGCTCGAGGGCCTGCTCTCGTCGGTGGGGGTGGAATGGTCGGCGCAGCCGGCCCCGCGTCCATTTCTCCACCCGGGCCGCTCGGCGTCGATCAACGGCACGGGCGACCGCGAGCTCGGCTGGATCGGCGAGCTGCATCCCCTCGTGGCACGTGATTGGGACCTCGAGGGCGCGGCGGCGTTCGAGCTCGACCTCGACCTGGTGGCCGAGCTGGCGCCGGACGTGCCTCGCTTCCGCGCCTTCTCGAGCTTCCCCGCCGTGATCCAGGACATCGCCGTGGTTGTCGACGAGGACGTGCCGGCGGCGGACGTGGAGGGACTGGTGCGCCAAGGCGCCGGCGAGCTGCTCGAGCGGCTGCGGCTGTTCGACGTCTACCGAGGCGAGCAGGTGGGCGAGGGCAGCAAGTCCGTGGCGCTGCGGCTCGAGTTCCGGGCACCGGACCGGACGTTGACCGACGAGGAGGTCGCCGAGCTGCGCACGACCATCGAGCGGCAGCTCGAAGGGATCGGAGGCCGGCTCCGTGCCTAGCGTCGCGGTTGTCGGCGCGTCCGGCTTCGCCGGCGCGCTCTGCGCGGAGATCGTCGAGCGGCATCCCTCGCTCGAGCTGACCGCGGTGACCGCGCGCAGCGACGTCGGCCGCCGGCTGCACGATCTCTACCCCCGTTACCGGGTGCGCCTCGAGCTCGAGGAGTTCGACGCCGACCGCGTGGCGGACCGCGCCGACGCCGCGCTCGTCGCCTACCCCCACGGTGCCGCCGCGGCGGTCGTTCGCGCGCTGCACGAGCGTGGACTCAAGGTCGTGGACCTGTCGGCGGACTTCCGCCTCGACCGCGAGCGCTACGAGCGCTACTACCAGCCGCACGAGGCGCCGGACCTGCTCGGCGAGGCCGTTTACGGACTCACGGAGCTGCACCGCGACGAGGTGCGCGACGCGCAGCTCGTGGCGGCCCCGGGCTGCTACCCGACGGCCGCCCTCCTGGCGCTGGCGCCGCTGCGCGACCTCATCGCCGACGCCGTCGTGGACGCCAAGTCGGGCGTCTCCGGCGCCGGCCGCGAGACCACCGGCACAACGCACTTCGTCTCGGTGGCCGAGAACGTGAGCGCGTACAAGGTCGAGGGGCACCGGCACCGAGCCGAGCTCGAGCAGGAGCTGGGCGACGGTGCAGCCATCACCTTCACGCCGCACCTCTTGCCGATCGACCAGGGGCTGCTGGCCAGCTGCTACGTAAGGCCCTCGCGGGAGCTCGACGCCGACGATTTGCGAGGGCTGTTCGAGGACGCGTACGCGGACGAGCCATTCGTGGAGCTCACGGACTCGCCGCCGGGGGTCCGGGACGTGCGCGACACCAATGTCTGCCGCATCCACGCCACGGTCGAGCGGGCCACGGGCAGGGTGCTCGTGTTCGCGGTGATCGACAACCTCTGGAAGGGAGCGGCCGGCCAGGCGGTACAGGACCTGAACCTCATGCTCGCGCTGGACGAGACCGAGGGCCTCGAATGAGCGGCGGCTTCTTCCGCTCGCGCTGGGTGAAGGCGCCGCCGCACGTGACCGAGCTCGCGTCCGGAACGCTCCCCGACGGCTTCCGGGCGGCCGGCGTGGCCGCCGGCATCAAGCCGGAGGGGCTCGACGTGGCGCTACTCGTCTCGGACGAAGAAGACACCGTGTCGGCAGCGCGGTTCACGACGAACGCTCGCGTGGGCGCGCCGGTGATCGTGTCGCGCGAGGCCGCGCTCGACCGGCTGCGGGCTGTGGTCGCGAACTCGGGCTGCTCCAACGTCGGCGACGGCTCGCGCGGGCTCGAGACAGCCCGCGCCATGCAGGGTGCGGCGGCCAGGCTGCTGGCCCTCGAGCCGGAGCGGGTCGCCGTCGCGTCGACCGGCGTGATCGGCCACGAGCTCCCGCGCGAGAAGGCGGTCGCCGGCATCGAGGCCGCTCACGAGGCGCTCGGCCCGAGCAGCGACTGCTTCTCCAAGGCGATCCTCACGAGCGACGCAGCGCCCAAGCGCGCCTGCCTCGACGTGTCGCTGCCTTCGGGCGGGACTGTCCGGCTCGCCGCCCAGGCGAAGGGAGCGGGCATGATCTCGCCGCGCTTCGCGACCATGTTCTGCTTCCTCCAGACCGATGCTGCCGTCTCGCGCGAGACGCTCGACCTGCTCACGGGCGTCTGCGTCAAGCGCTCCTTCGACCGCATCTCCGTCGACGGCCAGCTCTCCACCAGCGACACGGTGATCGCTCTCGCCAGCGGCGCCTCCGGAGTGGCGGTCGAGCCAGAGACGCAGGACGAGCTTGCGCTCGGCGAGGCGATGGACGCACTGATGCGTCAGCTCGCGCTCGAGATCGTCGCCGACGGCGAAGGCGCGGCTCGCGTCGGCCGGGTAATAGTCCGCGGCGACGGCGAGGCGGTCGAGCAGGTCGCGCGCGCGGTGGCAGACTCGCCGCTCGTCAAGACCGCCCTACACGGCGCCGACCCGAACTTCGGCCGCATACTCCAGGCCGCGGGCCAGGCCTTCCCGGCGGGGGAGCCGTTCGTCGTCGACCTCGAGATCGAGGGACGGGCGGTCGTTTCCGCCGGCGACGCCGTCGACCTGAGCGCCGATGAGCTACGCGACCTCGAGAGCGCCGTCAGCGGCGACGAGATCGAGTTCGTCCTGACCCTGCCGGGCCAGGGTGGCGAGACCGAGGTCTTCTTCAGCGACCTCTCGGAGGAGTACGTGACCTTCAACGCGGACTACACATCGTGATGCGCGACGTCGCCACCCTGCTCGAGGCGCTCCCGTACCTCCGTGAGTTCCACGGAAGGACCGTCGTCATCAAGTACGGCGGCGCCGCCATGGTGGACCCGGCGCTCAGGGAGGAGTTCGCGCGCGACGTCGTGCTCCTCAAGTACGTCGGCATGAACCCGATCGTCGTGCACGGCGGCGGCCCGGACATCACGCGCTACATGGAGCGGCTGGGGATGAAGGTCGAGTTCGTCGACGGCCTGCGGGTCTCCGACGAGCAGACGGTCGAGGTGGCGAAGATGGTGCTCGTCGGCAAGCAGAACAAGGACATCGTGCTGCGGCTCGGCCGTCACGGTCAGCCGGCCGTGGGGCTATGCGGCGACGACGGCCTCCTGTTCACCGTCCGCAAGCAGCTCGCCGGCGAGCGCGACATCGGCTTCGTCGGGGAGATCGAGCGCGTGGACGTGGACGTGCTCAACCACATCGCCGAGGACTACATCCCCGTCGTCGCTTCGGTCGGCGCCGACGGCGACGGCCAGTCCTACAACGTGAACGCCGACGAGGCCGCGGGGACGGTGGCCGTGGCCCTCGGCGCGTTCAAGGTGATCTTCCTCACCGACGTCGAGGGCTGGCTCGCCGATCCCTCGAACCCGGCCAGCCGGATCTCCCAGGCGACCGCCGCCGACGTTCGCGAGCGGCTCGCGGGGATCGCGGGCGGCATGAGGCCCAAGCTCGAGGCCTGTGTCCACGCGGTCGAGAGCGGGGTCGAGAGCGCCCACATCGTCGACGGCCGCCAGCCGCACTCGCTGCTGCTCGAGCTGTTCACCGACGAAGGCATAGGAACGAAGATTTGGCCGTAGCAGGCGACGACCTCTTGGGCGACCTCCAGGCGCTCGAGCGCGATCACGTCATGCCGACCTACGCGCGCCAGCCGGTCGCGTTCGTGCGCGGCGAGGGGACGCGGCTGTGGGACACCGCCGGCAACGAGTACCTCGACTTCCTGTCGGGGATCTCGGTAACCCAGATCGGGCACTGCCACCCGGCGCTCGTGGCCGCGGTATCGGAGCAGGCCGGGCGGCTGATGCATGTCTCGAACCTCTTCTACACGGAGTCGGCGATGCGGCTGGCGCAGCGGCTCGCGCGCGGCTCGCTCGGGGGCAAGGTGTTCTTCTGCAACTCGGGAGCCGAGGCCAACGAGTGCGCGATCAAGCTCGTCCGCCGGCGCCGCCCGCGCGGCGAGATCGTGGTGCTCGAAGGCGCCTTCCACGGGCGCACCTACGGCGCGCTGTCCGCCACGCCGCAGGAGTCCAAGCAGGAGCCGTTCGCGCCGCTCGTGCCCGGATTCGTCGTGGTGCCGCGCGAGGACCCCGACGCGCTGCGTGACGCGGTCGGCGATCGCACCGCGGCGGTCATGATCGAGCCGATCCAGGGGGAGGCCGGAATACACCCGATCCGGCAGGAGATGCTCGGGGCGGCCCGGGCGGCCTGCGACGCGAACGGTGCGCTGCTCGTGTTCGACGAGGTGCAGTGCGGGGTGGGCCGGACCGGCTCGCTCTGGGCATGGCAGGACCTCGACGTGCGGCCGGACGTGATGACCACCGCGAAGGGACTCGGAGGCGGGCTGCCCATCGGCGCCTGTATCACGGCTCGAGAGCATGCGGACGTGCTGCGCCCGGGAGACCACGGCTCCACGTTCGCGGGCGGACCGGTGGTGGCGGCCGCGGCGAATGCCGTCCTCGACGTGGTCGAGCGCGACGAGCTGCTGATCGACGTGCGCAAGAAGGGCGCGGCGCTCGCGGAGGGCCTTCGCGCGCTGCCGGTCGAGAACGTCCGCGGCCGGGGCCTGATGCTCGCGTTCGACGCGGCCGGCGCTCCCGAGCTCGCGCGGCGCGCACTCGTGGACGAGCGGCTCGTGGTCAACGCCACCGGGCCGGGCACGCTCCGCCTGCTCCCACCCCTGACGGTAAGCAGGCCCGAGATCGACGACGCGCTGCGCCGGCTCGCGGCGCTGCTCGGCTAGCTTTCCGCGCCATGTCGACCGAGCGGCGCGCGCTCAGCAAGACCGCCTCCTACGAGGCCGAGCCCGGCGAGGTCGGGAGGGTCCTCCTGCTCTACTCCGGCGGCCTCGACACGAGCGTGATGCTTAAGTGGATCCAGGACGAGTACGAGGCGGAGGTTGTCGCGCTGACGGTCGACCTCGGCCAGCCCGGCGAGGACTTCGACGTCGTGCGCGGCAAGGCCCTCGACCTTGGCGCGCTCGACTGCTTCGTCGTCGACGCCAAGGAGGAGTTCGCGCGCGACTACGTGCTGCCCGCGATCAAGGCGAATGCCCTCTACGGCGGCGGCTACCCGCTGTTCACGGCCCTCGGACGGCCCCTGATCGCCAAGCTCGCGGTGGAAAAGGCGCGCGAGGCGGGCTGCGACACGATCGCTCACGGCTGCACGGGCAAGGGCAACGACCAGGTGCGGATCGAGGGCACCGTGGTCGCGCTGGCGCCGGAGATGAAGATCATCGCGCCGGTGCGCGGCTGGCAGATGGGGAGGGAGGAGGAGGTCCGCTACGCGCGCGAGCACGGCATCCCGGTCAAGGGGGGCAGCGAGGCACCGCCCTACTCGATCGACGACAACCTCTGGGGCCGCTCGTCGGAGGGCGGCCCGATCGAGGACCTGGCCGAGCCGCCGCGCGAGGACGTCTTCGAGCTCGTGACCCGGCCCGAGGACGCGCCCGACGAGCCCGAGCAGCTCGAGATCGAGTTCGAGCGCGGCTGCCCGGTCGCCCTGGGCGGCGAGCGCCTCCCACTCGTGGAGCTGCTTCAGCGGGCCGGCGAGATCGGATCACGCCACGGCGTCGGCATCGTCGACCACATCGAGGACCGCATCGTCGGCCTCAAGGTGCGCGACCTCTACGAGGTGCCGGCGGCGGCGATCCTGCTCACGGCGCACAAGGAGCTCGAGAAGCTCGTCGGGACGATCCACCAGAACACCTTCAAGCCCCAGATGGACAACCAGTGGGCCTTCCTCGTCTACGCGGGCCTCTGGTACGAGCCCCTGCTGTCCGACCTCAACGCCTACATGGACTCGGTCAACGAGCAGGTCACGGGCACGATCACGATGAAGCTCTACAAGGGGAGCGCCGTCCCGGTCGCGCGCTCGTCCCCGAACGCTCTCTACGACCCCGCGCTCGCGGGCTTCGGCGAGTCCGGGGGCCTGTTCTCGCAGCAGGCCTCTCCCGGCTTCATCGAGCTGTGGTCGCTCCAGTCACGGATGGCTTACGGCATCCGCAACCGGGGTAGGCCAGACGCATGACGACAAGGGGATACACAGTCCTCGGCTGGATCGTGTGGCAGTTCGCCTCACGGGTGGTCAAGCGCAATATCGCCCAGAACCGGGTCAAGCTGGGGGCGGCCGGACTGGTCGCGCTGGCGCTGATCGGGGGCGTGATCGCGGCCAAGGCCGGCGGCGAGGACTAGCGGCCCGGCGCTGGCGAGCTGGCCAGACCCGGATTACGCTCGTCCCATGGGGAGAGCCGTCCTGCGCGCTGCATTGACGGCGCTCGCGGTCGTCACTGTTCTCGGAGCCATGCCGGCCGACGCCGGAGCGCGCGCCTCGGCGTGGAAGCTGATCTCGGTCACCGGCGAGTACAAGCTGCACCTGGAGCTGGCGCCGCCGCCCCAGTGCCAGAGCTCGTTAGAGGAACCGTTCCTGACCGGGGGTGACTACCGGGTGGGCGTGCGCGGAGGGCCGGCGAGGTACGACACGACCCCGTGGGCGTTTTACAACGGCTCCTTCGGAGGGGTGATCCAGGGCTTCCTCGTCAGCATGGAGGTTCAGCAGGACGCTTCCGAGCGCGGACGCATCCCGACGGCGACTTACGACCCTGATACCGATTCCTACACGTGCAGCTACCAGGACAGGAGCTGCACTGGGAGCGGCACGAAGCGCTTTCGCGGTGGCGCGAGGACGGTCGGTTTCGCGCCCACCCGGCGCCTCGGGCCGGTCGAGGTCGTGTTCGACGGGCTAAAGGGCGGCGAGTTCCTCTCGTGCGACGCTCAGATGCCGGACCCCTTCGACATCGAGGCGACGAGCGGACCCAAGCGGGGGGACAACTCTCCCGAGACCGGTATGCGCGTCCGGCTCGCGCGGTTCCGGAGGCGCACGACGACGTTCGAGATGAACGGTAGCGCGCCCGTTCGCGCTTTCGCGGGCGCTGAACTCAGAGGCACGTTGACATGGAATCTCCACTGGAAGCTCCGCAAGTTCGTATATCGCGGAGTGGGCTGCATCGAGCTGGGCCGCCGCAGCGGCTTCGTCTGTAGGCCCTAGGCCGCGGGCGGCGGCTCGGCCCTGCGGCGGCGCAACCCGTGCCGGGGCTCGCGTTCCCCCTTCAGGAAGCGGGTCCCCACCGTCACGAGCAGGTGCACGACCCCGATCGCGATGAAGAAAGCGGTCGGCGCAGTCTCGTCCGAGTACCCGAACAGGAAC
>JBKPHS010000211.1:0-2504 GCA_046729975.1 Actinomycetota bacterium | reverse complement strand
GTCGTGAACTTCTTCGCGGCGGCGGCGGTGGGCGCGGCGCTGATGGGGCGCGTGAAGGCGCGCACGCTCATGAGCGCGGGACTGGGGCTGGTCGGGATCGGCCTGCTTCTCACCTCGAGCATCGACGCGGGCGACAGCTGGACCGTCCTGCTGCCCGGTTTCGTGGTCGCCGCCATAGGAGTGGGCGTGCTCAATCCGTCGATTGCCGACACCGCGGTGAGCGTTGTGCGGAAGGAGCAGAGCGGAATGGCTTCCGGCATCAACGACACGTTCCGCCAGGTCGGCATCGCGGTCGGCATCGCGGCCTGGGGCGCGATCTTCCTCGGTCGTGGAGCCTCAGAGGTATCGGACCTCGCGGCCGGGACGGCGGCGGCGGACGGCGAGCGGCCGCGACAGCTCGTCGAGGCCGTGTCGTCGGGCAACCTCGACCAGGCGCTGGGGTCTGTCCCCGAGGGCGCTCGGGGCGCGGTCGCGACGGCCGCGCGCGACGGCTTCCTCGCCGGCTTCAACGAGATCATGCTGCTCGGCGGAGTGCTCGCCCTGATCGGCGCGGTCGCGGCGTTCCTGCTCGTGCGCGAAACCGACATCGAGCGCGAGCAGCCGGAGGCCGTTCCCGAGGAGGAGATCCGCGTGCCGGAGGCGCTGCCGGAGCCGATCGCGGCCTAGAGCAGACGCGAGTGGACGGTCCGAAGGGGCGGCTCGAGCCGCCCCTTCGGCTTGCAGGCTGAAAGAATGCCGCCGCGGCGGTGCCCACGCCCTGGGCGATTGACTCGTCAGTCAACCGGGTAGAATGCCGGCCGCCGAGCCGCCATCCGCGGCTCGCGCCTGCATCGACACGAAGGAGAAGCCTTGAAGATCTGCGTCCTCGTCAAAGAGGTGCCCGATGCAGCGGTGGAGAAGCGCATGGACCCGAGCTCGATGCGCCTCGACCGCAGCGGCGAGAAGAACCTCAACCCGTTCGACACCCACGCGATCGAGGCGGCCATGCAGATCCGCGAGGGCGGAGCCGTGGACGTCGACGAGATCGTCGCCGTGACGATGGGGCCCGAGACCGCGGTGCGCGCGCTCCACAAGGCGGTCTCGCTCGGCGCCGACCGCTCCGTCCACCTGACCGACGAGACGCTCGCGGGCTCGGACGTCTGCGCGACGGGCTACGCGCTCGCGAAGGTGCTCGAGTCCGAGTCGCCCGACCTCGTGCTGCTCGGCCAGCAGTCCGACGACGGCGAGTGCTACACGATCGGCGCCGTCGTGGCCGACCATCTCGAGATGCCGTCGCTGACGCAGGTGATCAAGATCGACGTGCAGGACGGCAAGCTGCGCTGCGAGCGCCAGGCCGAGTACGGCTATGACACCGTCGAGGTCGAGCTGCCGGCGGTGATCTCGGTCGGCGACGCGATCAACGAGCCGCGCTATCCGTCGCTGAAGGCGATCATGGGGGCGAAGAAGAAGCAGCTCGACTCGAAGGCCGCGGGGGATGTCGGCATCGAGGCCGGCAGCGTCGGCGAGGAGGGCTCGAAGACGCGCGTGCTCGCGATCAACGACCCGGCGCAGAAGGAGGCCGGCGAGATCTTCGAGGACGAGGACACGAACGAGACGGTCGAGAAGATCGTCGCCTGGCTCGACGAAAGGAAGTTGCTGGCATGAGCGGCATCCTGACCTACGTCCTCCACTACGAGGGCGAGTTCAACAAGAACTCCCTCGGCGCGGTCTCCGAGGCCGGCAGGCTCGCGAAGGAGCTCGGCGCGGAGGCCCACGCGGTCGTCGTCGGCGAGGGCGACGACCTGAGCGACGACTTCCTGGCCTCCCTCGGCAACTACGGCGCCTCGAAGGTATGGCGCGCGAAGGGGCCGGAGGGCCTGGCGCAGCCGGTCGTCGACGTGATGGCCAAGCTGATCCAGGACAACGGCTACGACTACGCGCTGTTCGGCGGCGGCCTGCTCGGCTTCGAGATCGGCGCCGGCCTGACCGCGCGGCTCGGCGCGGGCGTGACCATGGAGGTAACCGAGGTGAAGGCGCAGGACGGCAAGCTCGTGGCCGTCCGGCCGATCCTCCAGGACTCGGCTGTGGTAGACGTCGAATACGTCGGCGAGCCGGGGATCATCATCGGCCGGCTGAACGCGTTCGAGGTCCAGGAGGCCGGCAACGGCGCCTCGGCCGAGGTGGCCGACGTCGACGTGCAGCTATCCGACTGGTCGACCAAGGCCAAGATGGTGCAGCGCGGCGAGCAGCGCGGCGCGGACGTGAACATCGAGGACGCCGACCTGCTCGTGGCCGGCGGCCGCGGCCTGGGCAAGGCCGAGGGTTTCGAGATGCTCGAGCAGCTGGCGGGTGCGCTGGGCGGCGCCGTGGCCGCGACCCGCGCCGTCGTGGACGCCGGCTGGTACCCGTACGCCGCCCAGATTGGCCAGACCGGCAAGACGGTCGCGCCGAAGCTCTACCTCGCGGCCGGCATCTCGGGCGCGATCCAGCACAAGGTCGGCATGCAGAGCTCGGAGAACATCGTG
>JBKPHS010000210.1:0-2933 GCA_046729975.1 Actinomycetota bacterium | reverse complement strand
CGGCTCGTGATGAAGTGCGAGTCCCGCGGGTCCTTTCCCCTCATGAACACGCTGTAGCCGCGGAAGAGGGAGGACGTGCTCTTGCAGCTCACGACCTCCTTCTGTCCGAAGTCGATCTTGGTGTAGATGCCGAGGTTCCCGACGATCCTGGTGATCGGGTCCCATGACATGTCGACGACCTTGCCGGCCTCGGGCCTGATCTTCTCCCGGACTGCCATCTCCAATCTCCTCTCTCTGCCTCTAGCCCTTGGCCGCTAGCGCTGAAGCGCCGTCGGGTCGTAGCCGGTGGTCAGCTCGGGTCGGCTGTGTCGCCACTTCGGCTCCTTGTTGGCGGTCTTGTTCGTGAAGCCGCGGAGCTTGCGGATGATCGGGCCGTAGAGGCCCGTGATCGTCGTCGACGCGGCGGCCCCCGGTGGCTGGTCCATGAACGGCATGAACTTGTCCGGGAAGCCCGGCATGGTGCAGCCGATGCAGATCCCCCCGACGTTCGGGCACCCGCCTATGCCGCCCATCCAGCCGCGCTTCGGCACGTTGCAGTTCACGACCGGGCCCCAGCAGCCGGTCTTCACCAGGCACTTCGGCGAGTTGTAGTCGCTGGCGAAGTCGCCCTGCTCGTAGTAGCCAGCCCGGTCGCAGCCCTCGTGGACCGTCTTGCTGAAGATCCACTGAGGACGCAGCGCCGAGTCGAGCGGGATCATCGGCGCGAGCCCCGCCGCCTGGTAGAGGAGCCAGGTGACCGTCTCCATGAAGTTGTCCGGCTGGACCGGACAGCCCGGGACGTTCACGATAGGAACGCCCGCCGCCGAGCGGAAGTCCCAGCCCAGGTAGTCGGCCAGCCCCATGCATCCGGTGGGATTGCCCGCCATCGCGTGGATACCGCCATACGTGGCGCAGGTACCGATCGCCACCACCGCGAAGGCCTTCGGGGCGAGCCTGTCTATCCACCACGGCAACGTCAGCGGCTCGCCCGTGGCCGGGTCGTTGCCCATCGAGCTCCAGTAGCCGTCGCCGTTGATCTTCTCGTTCGGGATGGAGCCCTCCACCACGAACACGAACGGAGCGCCGAGCTCGTCGTCGATGGCCTGGCGGAACGGCTTGAGGAACTCCTCGCCGCCGAGCGTCGGGGACAGGCACTTGTTGTGAAGGTGCACCTTGGGCAGGCCCGGGATCGCCCCGAGCAGCACCTCCTCGATGCTGGGCTGCGATGCGGCCGTCACCGAGATCGTGTCCCCGTCGCAGCTCATCCCCTCCGACGTCCACAGGATGTGGACCTCCTCAACGCCTGCACTTGCGTTCATCGCTCAGCCTCCACTCCTCGCCAATTCCTCCTCCAGCTCCAGCGAGTCCACCAGGAGCTCGTCTCCCCGCGTGACCTCCATGTCCAGGCCGCCGCACCGGCCGCAAGCGAGCGGAAAGGCGGGCTGAGGCGTCTCGCTCCCGCACGCGCGGCAGACGGCCGCCGCCGGGATCTGCTCCATCGCAAGCTCCGCGCCTTCGACGAGCGTGCCCTGGGCGGCAAGCTCGAAGGCGAACGCCAGGGCGGATGGCACGACCTGCCGCAGATGCCCGACCTTGAGCTCAACCTTCGTGACCTGCCGCCCGCGGGCGTGGCGGTCGGCTATCTCGATCACCGATTCCGCAATCGCGAGCTCGTGCACGCTCCCTCCTCAGCAGATCCGCGGCAGGGGATCGCCGGCCAGCAGATCCATCACCCGCTTGCCGCCGAAGACGGTCTCCACGAGAACCATCCCCGGCGGTTCGGTCCTCACCTCTCCGACCTCGGCCGCCTCCTCGCAGCCCGGCGCCGACCGCAGCGCGGCGAGCGCCGCCTCGGCCGCGTCCGGGGCCACGAAGGCGACCAGCCTGCCCTCGTTCGCCACGTACATCGGGTCGATGCCGAGCAGCTCGCACGCGCCCGTGACCTGCGGCCGCACCGGCACGTCGGCCTCGCGCACCAGCATCGCCACGCCGGATGCCCGCGCCAGCTCGTTGAGCGCAGACGCCACCCCGCCGCGCGTGGCGTCGCGCATGCAGCGGAGCGCCGGCCCGGCGGCCTCGAGCAGCCTGTCGGCCGCGTCCCACAGCGGTCCGGTGTCGGACTCCACCGGCGCGTCGAGCTCGAACTCGCCGCGGGCGAGCATGATCGCGGTGCCGTGCTCGCCTATCGGGCCGGAGACCAGCACCCGGTCCCCGGGCTCGAGCGCGCGCGGCGACAGGCTGGCGCGTGGGTCGACCCGCCCGAGCCCGGTCGTGCAGACGTACATGCCGTCGGCGTGACCGCGCTCGACGACCTTCGTGTCTCCGGCGACGATCGTCACTCCGGCCTCGCGCGCGGCAGCCGCGATCGCGTCGACCTCTGCGCGCAGCTCATCGGCGGGCAGCCCCTCCTCCAGCACCAGCGAGAGCGTGAGCGCGAGCGGGCGCGCGCCCGCGACTGCCAGGTCGTTGATGGTCCCGTTCACGGCCAGCTCGCCGATCGAGCCGCCCGGGAAGCGCAGCGGCTTCACGACGAAGCTGTCGGTCGTCATCGCGAGCCCGGCCCCGTCGACCGTCAGCGTGGCCGCGTCACCGAGCTCCGCGAGCGCATCGGAGCCGAAGGCCGGAACGAACAGCCCCTCGATCATTGCCTGCGTGGCCTTGCCGCCGGCGCCATGGGCCATCGTCACGCGCTCGTCCCTGAAGCGCGCCTGCTTGGCCCGCGCCGTCTCGATGATGCCGAGGATCCGCTGCTCCCGGTCGGCCGCGGCCTGCGCCACTCACACCACCTCCCGCTCGCGCGCGAAGCGGCCGTAGTTGTAGTAGGCGGCGCATGCCCCCTCGGGCGAGACCATGCAGGTCCCGATCGCGTGGTCGGGCGTGCAGGCCGTGCCGAACACCTTGCACTCCCAGGGCTTGATCACGCCCTTCAGCACCTCGCCGCACTGGCACGCCTT
>JBKPHS010000209.1:0-17839 GCA_046729975.1 Actinomycetota bacterium | reverse complement strand
ATCGAGGTCGTGTAGCTCGAACCAGGGTTGCAGTTGGTCGCGACTGCGACCTCGACGCCGGTGTCGATTGCCCGGCGGGCGTCGGGGTAGGGCTGCCGCGTGCAGAAGTCTGTGGCGGGCAGGAAGGTGGCAACGGTGTCGCTTGCGGCCAGGGCGGAGAGGTCATCGGCGGAGAGGTAGGTGCAGTGGTCGACTGACGCGGCGCGCATCTCGACCGCGAGACGGACCCCGGGCCCGAAGCCCAGCTGATTGCCATGGACGCGCAGGCCGAGCCCCGCCTTGCGGCCCGCCTCCAGGACGGCCCGCGACTGATCGGAGTCGAAGGCGCCCTCCTCGCAGAAGACGTCGATCCAGCGCGCGTACGGTCGGCAGGCGTCGAGCATCTCGCCGCAAACCAGCTCGAGGTACTCGTCCACTCGGCCGTCGTACTCGGGCGGCACCACGTGCGCTCCGAGGAAGGTCACGTCGTCGGTCAGCTCGGCAGCGACCGCGCACGAGCGGCGCTCGGCCTCCTGCTCGAGCCCATAGCCGGACTTGATCTCCAGGTGGGTGGTTCCAGCCCGCAGCGCCTCGGTCCGGCGCGCGCGCGCGAGCGCACGCAGGTCGCCCTCGCTCGCCGCGCGGGTCGCGGCGGTCGTGACCCTGATCCCAGACGCCGCGTACGGGCGACCGGCCATCCGGGCGGCGAACTCGTCGGCCCGGTCGCCGGCGAAGACGAGATGCGTGTGGCTGTCAACGAATCCAGGGATGACGCAGCGGCCGCCGGCGTCCAGCCGTTCGTCGCCGGCCGCGCCCGCACGCTCGATGCTCGCGACGCGCTCGCCGTCGAGCACGAGGGCGGCGTCTCGCACGAGCCCGAGCGGTTCCTCGCCAAGGGACAGTTCACCCGTCACGAGGAGGCCGATGTTGTCGATTACCAGGGCGCTCACGCCCTCCGGACCGCCTCGTGCAGCTCGCGGGCCACGTCGATGGTCCGGTGCCTGCCGTCGCGGACGACCTCGCGACCGTCGACGATCACATGCCGCACGTCCGCGGCGCTCGCTGCGAAGACCAGCGCGTCGACCGCGTCCTCCGGCTCCGTGCCGGCCAGGCGGACGCCGTGAAGGTCGACCGTGACCAGGTCGGCTCGCGCCCCAGGGCGGATCCGCCCGGCGTCCGGCCAGCCGAGGCAGGCGTGCCCGTCCTCGGAGGCCGCCCGCAGCAACGCGGCGGCGCTGTGACAGCCCCGTTCCCCGCTCACGAGGCGCTCGTCCAGCTCCACCGCACGAGCCTCCTCGAAGAGATCGATCACGGCGTGGGAGTCGCTGCCGAGCGACAGCGAGGCGCCGGCGTCCACGACGCGGCGCATCCGGCCGACCCCGTCAGCCAGGTCGCGCTCGGTCGTGGGACAGACGCAACAGCAGGCGGTGCTGCCCCCGAGCAGCGCCACGTCGGCGTCGTCGATGTGCGTGGCATGCACGGCGGTGAAGCGAGTGTCGAGCGCGCCGGCTTCCGCCAGGACGGCCGTGGGGGTGCGCCCATAGGCCTCCAGGCAGGCGAAGTTCTCAGCCGGCTGCTCGGAGACGTGCGCGTGCAGCGGGCGGTCCCGCTCGGCGGCCCAGGTGGACACGACCGATGCCGCGCCGAGGTCGACCGCGCGTACGCTGTGGACCGCCGCCCCGATCCGTACCGACTCCTCCTCCACAAGCGCCCCCACGCGCTCCACCCAGTTCTCGGCGCTGTCGTCCGAGAAGCGCCGCTGGGGCTCGCTCGGCGGCTCCCCGATCCCGCCGTGCAGGTAGCAGGCGTCGAGCAGGGTGATCCGGATGCCGGCGTCGGCGGCCGCAGCGATCAGTGCGCGGCCCATCTCGTTGGGATCCGCGTAGGGCACCCCGCCGGGACCGTGGTGCAGGTAATGGAACTCGCCGACCGCCGTCGCGCCCGCCAGCGCCATCTCGGCATAGGTCGCCCGCGCGAGGGTCAGGTAGCTGTCCGGATCGAGCCCCTCCGCCACCCGGTACATCTGCTCGCGCCAGGTCCAGAACGAGCCGCGGCTGTGCTGGGTGCGGCCCCGGAGCGCGCGGTGGAACGCGTGCGAGTGGGCGTTGGCGAGACCTGGAAGCGTCAGCCCGTCCAGGCGCGCCGCGCCGGGTGGTGGCTCGGATGCTCCGCCTGTCACTGCGCCGATGCGGCCGTCGTCGACATCGACCAGCACCCCGGCCTCGGCCGTCTCGCCGCCGAGCCAGGCCAGCTCGCACCAGTAGGCGGTCACGCGCCGACCCGCTCGACGAGCCCGGGCGCGATCTCGACGACGTGGCGCCGGCTCACCCGTTGCGCTCGTGCATCGGGATGCGGACGCCGCGCTCCTCCGCCGCCTCGAGCGCGCGCTCGTAGCCGGCGTCGGCATGCCGCATCACCCCGGTGCCTGGGTCGGTCGTCAACACGCGGTCGAGCTTCTCGGCAGCGAGTTCGGACCCGTCAGCAAGGCACACCATGCCCGCGTGGATTGAACGCCCGATTCCCACACCGCCGCCGTCGTGGATGCTGACCCAGGAGGCCCCGGCGGCAGTGTTGACGAGAGCGTTCAAGAGCGGCCAGTCGGCGATCGCGTCCGAACCGTCGAGCATCGATTCGGTCTCGCGGTAGGGCGAAGCAACCGAGCCCGAGTCGAGGTGGTCTCGCCCGATCACGATCGGCCCGCGCAGCTCGCCGCTCTCCACCATCTCGTTGAAGCGGAGCCCGAGCCGGCGGCGCTGGCCGTACCCGAGCCAGCAGATCCGCGCCGGCAGCCCCTGGAACGCGATGCGCTCGCCCGCCATGCGGATCCAGCGGGCGAGGCTCTCGTCGTCGGGGAACTCGTCCAATACGGCGCGGTCCGTGGCGGCGATGTCGTCCGGGTCGCCCGATAGCGCGACCCACCGGAACGGCCCCTTGCCCTCGCAGAACAGCGGGCGTATGTAGGCCGGCACGAAGCCCGGGTAGTCGAAGGCGCGCTCGAACCCGCCCAGCTTCGCCTCTGCGCGCAAGCTGTTGCCGTAGTCGAAGACCTCGGCGCCCGCGTCCATGAAGCCGACCATGGCGAAGCAGTGGGCGGCCGCGGACCGGCGGGCGCGGCGGACGTACTCCTCAGGATCGTCCCCGCGCAGCCTCTCGGCCTCGGCGAGTGTCAGGCCGGCGGGCACGTAGCCGCTCAGGGGGTCGTGCGCGCTCGTCTGGTCGGTCACGATGTCCGCCTCGAAGCCTTGGCGGAGCAGCGCGGGAACGACCTCAGCGGCGTTCCCGCACAGGCCGACGCTCAGCGGGCGGCGCTCCCGCCTCGCGTGCAAGCAGCGCTCGACGGCATCGCCAAGATCGTCCGCCTCCTCGTCGAGATAGCGGGTCTCGAGCCGGCGGCGGATGCGGTCGGGGTCGACCTCGACGCAGAGAGCGACCCCCTCGTTCATCGACACAGCGAGCGGCTGGGCCCCGCCCATGCCGCCGAGGCCGGCCGTCAGCGTGACCGTGCCGGCCAGCGATCCGCCGAAGCGCCGCCGGGCGATCTCCGCGAAGCATTCGTAGGTGCCCTGCACGATTCCTTGGCTGCCGATGTAGATCCAGGACCCCGCCGTCATCTGGCCGTACATCGTCAGTCCGAGCGCCTCGAGACGGCGGAACTCGTCCCAGGTGGCCCACTCGCCAACGAGGTTGGAGTTCGCGATCAGTACCCGCGGCGCCCACTCATGCGTGCGAAGCACGCCCACGGGCTTCCCCGACTGGACGAGCATCGTCTCGTCGTCCGCGAGCGTTCGCAGCGTCCGGACGAGGGCGTCGAACGCTTCCCACGAGCGCGCGGCCCGACCGGTGCCGCCGTAGACGACGAGCTCGTCCGGCCGCTCGGCGACGTCCGGGTCGAGGTTGTTCATGAGCATCCGCAGCGCCGCCTCCTGAGGCCAGCCGCGGCACGACAGCTCGGCGCCGCGCGAGGCGCGGACCGTCCGTGCGCTCAATCGAGGCTCCCGACCGCTCCCTCGACCGCCTCGAGGAGCGCACCCGAGGAGACCAGCTTCTCGGCCTCGGCGAGCTCCGGAGCCAGCCAGCGGTCCGGCCCCGGCCCGGGGATCGCGGCCCGCACCGCCGCCCGAGCCGACGCGGTGCCTGGCCCCGGTTCCAGCGGTGCGCGCAGATCGAGCGCCCGCGCCGCGCAGGTGAGCTCGACCGCGAGGATACGGCCGAGGTTGTCGACCACGGTGCGCAGCTTGCGGGCGGCGCCCCAGCCCATCGAGACATGGTCTTCCTGCATTGCGCTCGTGGGCAGCGAGTCGCTGCTCGCCGGCACGCAAAGACGGCGGTTCTCGGCCACCATCGCGGCTTGGGTGTAGTGGGCCAGCATCAGCCCGGAGTTCACGCCGGGGTCCTCGGCGAGGAACGGCGGCAGGCCATACGAGCGGCTGGGGTCGAGCATGCGGTCGGTGCGACGCTCCGCGATTGCCCCCACCTCGGCCGCCGCGATGGCCAGGAAGTCGCAGGCCAGTGCCACGGGCGCGCCGTGGAAGTTTCCGCACGACTCCACGCGGCCGTCGGGCAGCACCACGGGGTTGTCGATCGCCGAGTGGAGCTCGGCGGAGGCAACGTTCTCCGCGTGAACCCAAGTGTCGCGCGTCGCCCCGTTCACTTGCGGCGCGCAGCGCACCGAGTAGGCGTCCTGGACGCGCGGATCGTCGTAGCGATGGCTGGCCACGATCGGGGAGCCGGCGAGCAGCCGCGTGAGATTGGCCGCGCTGCGCGCCTGGCCGGGCTGCGGGCGCATCGCGATGAGGTCGGGGGCGAACGCCCGGTCGGTGCCGAGGAGCGCCTCCGTCGACATGGCCGCCGTGACATCCGCGACCTTGAGCAGCCCGGTCAGATCGTGGAGGGCCAGCAGCAGCATCCCGAGCATGCCATCCGTGCCATTGATCAGGGCGAGCCCCTCCTTAGCGGTGAGCGTGAGCGGCTCGATCGACGCGCCGGCCAGCGCTTCGGCGGCCGGGACGCGATCTCCCGCGGCGTTCCAGACCTCGCCCTCGCCCATCAGCGCCAAGCCGCAGTGAGCCAGGGGAGCGAGATCGCCACTCGCCCCAAGCGAGCCGTGCTCGGGGACCACGGGGTCCAGCCCGGCCGCCAGCAGGTCGAGCATTGTGTCGGCAACGACCGGGCGCGCCCCGGAGCGGCCCATTGACAGCGAGCGGGTCCTGAGGAACATCATCGCGCGAACCACCTCACGCTCGACCGGCGGGCCCATGCCCGCGGCGTGCGAGCGGAGAAGGGCGCGCTGCAGCTCCTCGCGACGCTCCGGCGGGATCCAGGTGCCCGTGAGCGACCCGAATCCCGTCGAGACGCCGTAAACGGGCCGGTCCGAAGCGGCGAGCCGTTCTACCACGGCCGCACTCTCGGTCATCGCCGCGCGGGCCTCGTCGGACAGCCGAGCCGGCGCTCCGCGGCGGGCGACGGCAACGACGTCGGCCGGCTCTATCCGGTCGCCGGTCAGCTCGATCGTCGCCGTGTGCATCTCCGAAATTCGATCACATCGCCGCGCGCATTCTGGCTGACAAATCCGTGCGTGGCGCCGCCTGGCGCCCGCACGACACGGATTGCCAACGAGCGCCTACCGGTCGTGGGAGCGCGGACGGCGAAGGAGCCGAGACCCACGAATCCATCCTCGCCGCCGGTTCGGGCGTGGCCGAGGCGGAAACCACCACTCTCCTCGGGCCCAAACGGCCAGCAGGTCCTCGAGCCCACCCTCCAGCTTCAACTCGTATGTCTTGCGAAGGCCGCGGCCGCGAGCCTGTCCCCGCCTTAGCTGCCTGCCCAGCTCCAGGAGCGGTTGAACCCGCTTGGCTAGATCGTCGGCCCCAGCGCGGTCCCCCTCCGCGAGCAGCTTCCTGGCGTCGTCAGCCACACGGGCGAGGTCGGCTGACGCGGCGCGTAGGAACGCCTTGCGCTCTTTGCGCGTGATTGTCACCGTGGTTGGCACCGTCGTCGTCGAAGTACCGAGATCCTGCAGATACGTGTACCCGTGGCTCTTAGTGTTTGCGCCGTGAACCTCGAGACGCCGGACGTCCGCTACGCGCGGAGCGGCGACGTGAGCATCGCGTATCAGGTGGTCGGCGACGGCCCGGTGGACGTGCTGTTCGTGCCCTACATGATCAACCTGGTGTGGGCGTGGGAGCAGCCGATCTTCGTCGACTTCTGCAGCCAGCTCACATCGTTCTCCCGGTTGATCCTGTTCGACAAGCGAGGGACGGGTCTCTCTGACCGGCCCAGGGACCTGCCCACGCTCGAGACCCGAATGGACGACATCCGCGCGGTCATGGACGCTGCCGGCTCCGATCGGGCGGCGCTGCTGGGCGCCGGCTCTCCTGGAGGGCAGCTCTGCGCAGTGTTCGCCGCCACCTACCCGGAGCGCGTCGCCGCCCTCATCCTCCATAACACATGGCCGCGGGTCGTCTCCGCCCCGGATTTTCCGGCCGGCGATCCGGTTGAGTACTGGCACCGGCGCGTGCGCGAAGCGCGGTCGAGCTGGGGGACCCGTGAGTACCAGCGCGCCGAGCTGCGGCGTTACTTCCCGAGCTTCGCCGACGACCCGGAGTTCGAGCACTGGCACGTGAACCACGAGCGCCTTGCCGCGAGCCCCGGCGCCGCCGCGTGGTTCATGCGGGTCCTGATGGAGACTGACATCCGCGAGGTGCTCCCGACGATCTCGGTGCCCACGCTCGTCATCTACCGCCCCGAGTGGCGGGAGGGCTGCATGTATATGGCCGAGCGCATTCCGAACGCCGAGGCTGTCGAGACGACGGCGCCTGACACGAGCATCTACGCCGACCCAAGCGTCCCCGAGATCGTGGACCGATTCCTGTCCGAGGGCCGCGTGGACACTTCCCCGGAACGGGTGCTCACCACCGTGCTCTTCACCGACATCGTGGAATCGACGTCACGCGCTGCGGAGCTGGGCGACCAGCGCTGGCGCGAGCTCCTCGAGGCCCACCACGCCGCCGTCCGCGCTCAGCTCGCCAGATACGGCGGCAAGGAGATCCGCAGCACCGGCGACGGTTTCGTCGCAACGTTCGACGGGCCGGCGCGTGCGATCGCCTGCGCACACGGCGCCCTCACCGCGGTCGCTGAGCTCGGGCTCGACCTTCGAGCCGGAATTCACACGGGCGAGGTTGAGGTCGTCGGCGGCAAGGTGGAGGGGATCGCCGTCCACATCGGCGCCCGAATCGCGGCCGAGGCGCAGCCATCCGAGGTGCTCGTATCGGGCATCGTGAGGGACCTCGCGGCGGGCTCCGGCATCGACTTCGATGACCGAGGCGTGCGTGCGCTCAAGGGCGTCCCCGGGGAGTGGCGCCTGTTCGCGGCTCGCGTGCGCGAGCGCGCGCGATTAGGGTAGCCGCGTGAAACTGTTCCCCCAGGACACGAAGGTCGACGCTCTCAGGAGCGCCCCGCTCTTCGAGGGCCTGTCGCGCAAGGAGCTCGTTCAGCTCGCGCGGATGAGTGACGATCTCGAGGTCCCGCCCGGGCAAGTGCTGTGCAAGGAGGGCGAGGTTGGCCAGGAGTTCTTCGTGATCATCGACGGGAAGGTCGAGATCACCAGGAAGGGCAAGCGCGTCGCGACGCGCGGCGCCGGCGACTTCTTCGGGGAGATAGCTCTGCTCGAGGACACGCCGCGGATGGCGACCGTCACGGCGAAGACGCCACTCCGCCTGTTCGTGCTGACGCGGAGGGACTTCCGGCACCTGGTCGACGAGAACCCGCGCGTGGAGCGCAAGGTCCTGCGGGCCCTGGCACGGCGGGTCGTCGAGCTCTCGCGCGACCCCACACTGGCCTAAGTCGAGTTCCCCTACCGAGCAAACGCGCGTATCAGGCGCGCCACCTCCCGCGGCCGCTCGAGGGGCGGCGAGTGGCCGGCGCCGCGTATCTCGCGGACGCGGGCGCCCGGCACCTTTCGGTACTCGGTCAGCGAGTCGTCGGCGTCGATCAGCCTGTCCTCGGACCCGAAGACGGCCAGCAGGGGCAGCCGGGTCGCGGCGAGGCGGTCCCTGAGCGAGCGCTCCGAGCCGTAGTCGTCGCTTGCCGCGGGGCTCTTGTCGTAGGAGCTGTAGGTCATCTCGCGGAAGTCGTCGATGGCGAAGTCCGGGACATCGACGTCGTCGGCGAAGGCCTTGGCCAGCTCGTTCTCGACCAGGGGGTCCGGAGCGACTCTCGCGATGGCCTCGCCGATCACGGGCCAGAAGCCGACCCGTGCCAGGAACGGCAGCTGGCCGAGCTCGTGGGTCGGCGCGGTGTCGACGATCACGACCCGGTCGACCACGCCGCGGCCGCGCTCGGCGAGCGCGGTCGCCACCGTCCCGCCCATCGAATGGCCCGCGACCGTCGCACCGTGTACGCGGAGCTTGGCGAGCGCTTGGGCGACGAACCCGGCCTGAGTCTCCATCGAGTAGCCCTCCTTCGGCTTGTCCGAGCCGCCGTGGCCGAGCAGGTCGATGCGGATCACTCGATGATCTTTCGCGAGGTCGCTGGCGACGGGCTGCCACCAGCGGATCGAGCAGCTGAAGCAGTGCAGGAGCACGACGGGCGGGTCGCGCCGGTCGCCGTCCACCCGCACATTGAGGTCCGCGCCCGCAAGCCGCAGCACCCGGCCACCGTCGCGCGCCCGCGCGGAGTCCGTCTCGTTGTCGAGCACCACGGTGTTGACGACAAGCGCCGCGACCAGCAGGACCAGGACGGCGAGGCCGATCCTGCGCCGCCGCCTCGGTCGTGACCGGCGTGACACCGGTTGCAGGACCTGCATGCGGCTCGGAACGCTAATCCATGGCTGCGGGGCGGACCTCTTACGGCGTGGCAGTCTTTCGGATGTGGAGCCCAACCTCGCCCATCACCGCGGAGGCCGCCTGAGCGTGTCCTACTTCCAGGCGGTCCGCATCTACTCAGCGCTCGAGGTGGTGCTGTTCAGCGCGCTCGTCGTCGTCTGGCTCGGCGGGATCGACGAGCACGCCGAGATGGTGCTCGGGTGGTGCCATGGGATCGGCTGGATCGTGCTCTGCGGGCTCGTCGCGGTCGGCTGCCGGCGCGGCGTCTTCCCCTGGCCCCTGCTTGCGGCCACCGTGTCGCCGCTTGGTCCGGTGGGGAGCAGCGTGGGGATCGAGGTGATCAGGTGGCGGTCGCGGGTAGCCTCACGCTGATGTTCCCGCTCAACCTGCCGAACGCGCTCACGGTCGTCCGCATCCTGCTCGTGCCCGTGCTGGTGGTGGCGCTGACCGTGGAGACCCCGCACGGGGACACCGTGGCGGCGATCGTGTTCGCCGTCGCCGCCTGCACCGACGGGCTGGACGGCTACCTCGCGCGCTCGCGGCGGAGCGTCACCACGTTCGGCAAGGTGATGGACCCGGTGGCCGACAAGCTGCTGATCGCTGCCGCGCTCGTCTCACTCGTGAGCCTCGGCCGGGTCGCCGCCTGGGTCGCGATGGTGATCATCGCGCGCGAGTTCGCCGTCAGCGCGCTGCGGATCGCCGCAGGCGCGCAGGGCGCCGTGATCGCGTCGAGCGCCCTCGGGAAGCTGAAGACGATCTTCCAGGTGGCGATGGTGCTGGCGCTGATCGCTGCGAGCGACGCGGGCGCCGTCTGGGTGGACGCGCTGGTCTACGCGACGGTCGCCATCACGCTGGTCTCGGGCGTCGACTACTTCCTGAACGTGCGCAGGCGCATAGAGGAGGCGCGCGAGCGGATCGCGCCCGAGCGCTCGCCCGGCTAGGGGACGCGCTCTACGCCCAGCGTGCCGTCGTAGGGGGCGGGCACGTCCGAGCCGTCCGCAGCCAGCCGCCGCAGCAGCTCGTCGCGACTCGAGCCACGGATGTAGAGCGCGCGGTCGAACGTCTGGCCGTAGACCTCGATCACCCCGAACAGCACGTCGACGGTGCTCACCATCTCGGCCTGCCGCTGCTCCGCGAACGTGCGGGCGCAGGATTCGACCATGGCCACGACGTCGCTCTCGGGGTGCCGCCGCAGGAGCCTGACCGTGCGCGGGCCGGCGCCCGTCTCGAGCGGCGCCTCGCCGACGCCGAGCGCTTGGAGCGCCGCGCCGACGCCTCCGTGCATCCGCAGGACGCGCACCCAGCGCTCGGCCTCATCCTCCACCGAGTTCGCGAAGGGCACGGCCGTCTCGGCCAGGCCGAGGACGATCGCGGCGTCCTGGGAGAGCTTCGTCTGCATGGTCGGCGGCTGCTGCTCCAAGTGGACCTCCCGATCCGAGCTCGCTCGTCTGTTCTTCCTGCCGGGAGTTGCTTCGGCAATCCGGCCAGGTGCGCTTGACGGCTTCTCGGGGCCCTAGACCGATGTAGTAGCGGGGCCGTCGGAGGCCGGCGCCTCGAGCCACTCGCGCATGGTCACGTGATGAGGTAGGTGTTCATCCGATCCAAGCTCGCGCTCGAGCTCCGCGATCACGCCGTGACGCTCGGCGACGACGTTGTGCTTGTGAATCGTCTCGAGGTTCTCCTGCCGGGCGAGCAGGAACGTGTCCGGTCCCAGCGAGGCGAACTCCTCGACTCCCATCCGCACCATCTCGCGCACGCAGTCCTCGACGAAGCGCGGCCGGCGATGCGCCTTCTCGACCACTTCGACCTCGTCCGGACGCTTTAGCAGCTCGTAGATCTCGGAGCTCATCGACGACTCGACGATGTGAAGCAGGGTCTCGGCCTCGATCGGCGCTTGGCAGTCCTCGGCGCAGCCCACGTAGAGGGTGCCGATGCCGCGCTGGTTGTGGGTGGCGACCGGCACGTGCCGGAAGACCCGCTCGATCTCGTCGTCGGTGAAGCCGTCGGCCTCGAGGCGCTCTCGCGAGCGGTCCATGACCAGCTCCTGGGCGCACGGGCAAGCGGTCATCCCGTGGGCCTCGACGCCCACGAGCCGCCTGACGCCGTGCTGCGACGCGACGGCCGAGCCGAACAGCGTGTAGATCTCCTGCGTCTCCGCACCCGAGTCCGGAGTCCGCTTGCGCTCCGGGTCGCGGGCGGCGATGGTGTCCTCGGCGCGCAGCCCCTGCTGGCGCTCGCGCACGAGCTCGGCGATGTGGGTGGCCAGGGTCTCGGCCTTGAAGGCCTCGCCGAGGACGACGGTCTCGATCGCCTCGTTGATGACCTCCTCGAAGCGCGACATGTGCGCGCCCTTCTGCCTCGGATTGAGATCGACGAAGCACTCGATCTCGGCGTAGAAGAGCTGCTCCGAGCCGCCGTTGCCGATGCGCACGACCTTCTCCACGCCCGTTACGCCCACGCGCGAGAGACTCACGTGCGAGGTCGGGCGGCGCGCTTGGATGTCCTCCGTGGCGCCAAGCAGTGGCAGTCTGTCCGTCATACCGGAAAGTCCAAGATAGCGGTCGGCGCGAATCTCCCATTCGCGTGAATCGGCAGTACACTGGGCCACGGCTCGCCCACCGGACCCCCAAGCCGGCAGAAGGGCAAGGCCCCTCGCGGCGCACGTCGCGTACTCGCACGAAAGAGGCGGCAGTTCCTGGTGGGGATGTCTTCGGGCATCCGTAAAGGCCGACCGAGGACCCGGGCTTGGCAGCAAGAGACGAGGGCGTTCGTCTATTGACCGCGCAGGAGGCGGACCCGCCCTTCGCCGAGATCGAGGAGCTCCAGGCGCTGATCGCCGACGGACGCGAGCGCGGCTACCTCACCTTCGACGAGATCGCCATCTGTCTCGAGGAGATCGAGCTCACGAAGGAGCAGGTCCAGGAGCTACACGCGCATCTCGTGGAGCAGGGCGTCGAGGTCGTCTCCTCGGACGGGCGGCCGGTCACCGCAGAGCCCGCCGACGAGAACGGCGCCACTGAAAAGGCCGCTGCTGCCCTGAAGAAGCCACAGCTCGACCTGACGGTGGAGCCGAGCCTCGACTCGCTGCGCCTCTACCTGCGCTCGATCGGCCGCGTCGAGCTGCTGAGCGCGGATCAGGAGGTCGGGCTCGCCAAGCGCATCGAACGCGGCGACATGCAGGCCAAGCAGCATATGGTCGAGGCGAACCTGCGCCTCGTCGTTTCGATCGCGAAGGGCTACCTCGGCCGCGGGCTCACGTTCCTCGACCTGATCCAGGAGGGCTCCCTCGGGTTGATTCGCGCGGTGGAGAAGTTCGACTACCGCCGCGGCTACAAGTTCTCGACCTACGCCACCTGGTGGATCCGCCAGGCGGTCACGCGCGCGATCGCCGACAAGGCCCGCACGATCCGCATCCCGGTCCACATGGTCGAGAAGCTGAACAAGGTCGTGCACATCGAGCGGCAGCTCGTGCAGCAGCTCGGGCGCGAGCCGACCGCTGAGGAGATCGCGGCCGAGCTTGAGTCGAACGTGCGCGAGGTGCGCGACATCCTGCGGATGGCGCAGCTGCCGATCTCTCTGGAGAAGCCGATCGGCGAGGAGGAGGACTCCGAGCTCGGCGACTTCGTCGAGGACGAGACGGCGGAGTCGCCGTTCGAGCTGGCCGTCGAGAACCTGAGGCGCGAGAACGTCCGCAAGGCGCTGGATGCGCTACCCGTGCGCGAGCGCGAGGTGATCGAGATGCGCTTCGGGCTGAAGGGCCACAAGGCGCGGACGCTCGAGGAGGTCGGCCGGGCGTTCGGCGTGACGCGCGAGCGCATCCGCCAGATCGAGAACACGACGCTCAAGAAGCTGGAGAACCTGCCCGAGGCGCAGCGGCTTCGGGACGGCACCTGACGCTGCCGGTTCCATCCGGTCACGAACGTATGTTCGTGTGGTGACGACTCGCGAGCAGGGAGACTTCGGGGAGATGTCGGCGATGCACTGGCTGGCCGGGGCCGGCGCCAGTGTCGCGATCCCCGTCGGCAATAGCCCGCACTGGGACCTGATCGCAGAGCTCGACGGACGGCTTCTTCGCGTTCAGGTCAAGACGTCGACGTACTTCCGCAACCGACGGTGGGAGGTCACGGTGTGCACGCGCGGAGGCAACCAATCCTGGAACGGGCTTTCGAAGCTCCTCGACCCTTCCCGCTGTGACTACCTCTTCGTGTTGGTCGGCGACGGTCGCCGCTGGTTCATTCCCTCCGAGTCTCTGGGCGGACATTCGGGAATCCGGCTTGGCGGCCCGAAATACGCCGAGTTCGAGGTCGATCGCGGCCCAGCCATCGCCGGTCGGACGCCCGCGAAGACGCTCGCCTAGAATCGATTCGCTCCCCCTGGGGGGATGTCCGAGTGGTTAAAGGAGTGCGGCTGTAAACCGCATGGCTCTGCCTACGCAGGTTCGAATCCTGCTCCCCCCATTGCCCGCGCTCGGGTTTCACGGTGTTTTCATCACGGGTTCCTAACTTGCCCTCACAGTTCCTCAACGACAGGAGGGCACGATGACTCGCAGGTTCAAGCGCTCGATCATCGCGGTGGCCGTTATCGCAGTGCTGGGCGCCGGCGGAGCGGCCATAGCGGTGGCCACCGGCGGTGACGATGACGGCAGCGACAAGGCCATCACGGGCAGCGCGCTGCAGAGGGCCAGCGCGGCCGCGCTCGACCACACGGGCGGTGGCCGCGTGACGGAAACCGAGGTCGGCGACGAGGAAGGGTATTACGAGGTCGAGGTCACGCGCGACGACGGCAGCCAGGTCGACGTCCACCTCGGTCGCGACTTCAAGGTCCTCGGCGCGCAGTCAGACGACGACGGCTCCGGGGACGACGGATCGGGTAACGACTGATCCCGGCGGGCGTCTGACCGAGGGAGCGGAGTGCGACGCCATCCGGCACTGGTCGGCGTTGTACTCGCCGCCGCCCTAGCGCTCGGCGCCTGCGACCTCGGCGGCGGCTCGGGGGACGGCGCCAAGGAGTCCAAGGCCCGGCCGGTCTCAACCCCAGGCTTCTCGGCGACGGAGTGCGGCACCTACAGCGGCCGCGGCTGCGCGCCGAAGGGCGAGCGGGTGGACCTGGCGCCGCCGTCGTTCTCCCACCCGACCGAGGTCACGAACCCGCTAAACCCGATCGGCGGGCTCCGCTCGGCGGTTCTGCTCGGACACGTCGAGGGCGAGCCCCTCCGTACCGAGACCACTCTCCTTCCAGGCTCGAGGACGATCTCGCTGGGCGGCCAGAAGGTCGAGGCGCTCACATCCCAGTACGTCGCCTGGCTCGGAGGGCAGATCGAGGAGGTGGCGCTCGACCTGTACGCGCAAGACGACGCCGGGGCGGTCTGGTACCTCGGCGAGGACGTCTTCAACTACGCCGACGGCGCGGTCGCCGACACGGAGGGCACCTGGCTCGCCGGCAGGGACGGGCCGGCCGCGATGATCATGCCCGCCCACCCCAAGGTCGGGGACGTCTACCGGACCGAGAACGTTCCGGGCGTCGTATTCGAGGAGGTGACCGTCGAGTCGGTGGGCAAGACGGTCGACGGCCCGCGAGGTCCCGTCGCCGGGGCGATCGTCGTGGACGAGCTCCACCTCGAGGGCAGCCACGAGGACAAGATCTTCGCGCCCGGCTACGGCGAGTTCCGGACCGGCAGCAGACGCGAGCTCGAGGCCCTCGCCCTCGCCGTGCCGACCGACGCACTCCATCGCCTCCAGCCCGCCGCGCTCGACCGGCTGTCGATCAGCGCCGCCGGCATGCTCGGATCGGCACAGGCGGAGGACTGGAAAGGTGCGGCCGCCACTCTCGAGAGGATGACCGCCGCCTGGAACGAAGTCCGCGCGCGCAAGCTGCCGCCGCTCCTCGAGAAACAGATGAGCGATGCCCTCGTGCGGTTGCGGAGAGCCGTCAAGGCGCGCAGGTCCGTGCCGGCCGGACTGGCCGCCACGGACGTCAGCCAGGCGAGCCTCGACCTCGGCCTGCAATACCGGCCGGCGGCCGAGATCGATCGGGCGCGGTTCGACGTATGGGCGAGCCGGGTCCTCGTCCACGCGGCGGACGACGACCTGACCGGCGTCACGAGCGACGTGGCCACACTCGAGTGGATCCGCGACCGCATCGCGCACACGCTCGACTCCGCCGAGCGTGCAAGGCTCGATGCCGGGCTACGGGAGCTGCGGGCGGCGGCCGACGCCAAGAACATCCGCGCCGCGGCCGATCACGCGGCACGCCTGCCGGACCTGGCCCGAGCCGGCCGCGCGCCGGACGCCTGAACCGACCGCCGGTAGAGTTGGCGGGGCGCGCGAATCGTGCCGCGCGAACGCCCACTTAGCTCAGTTGGTAGAGCACTTCCATGGTAAGGAAGGGGTCGCCGGTTCGAGTCCGGCAGTGGGCTTCAGGCGTGGAGCGGAGTTCGGCGCTTTCGGCTTCCTCGCTGGGGCCGCGCGCGTACGAAACGCGTACATCGGAATCGGTGATGACCGCTCGTGCCGCCCGAATCGTGTCCTCGGCGGAGAGCCGCTCGGCGGGGTCGAACTCGTCGAACGTGTGGGCGTAGGTCTTCAAACACTCCTGAGCCGAGTGGCCCGCCTGGCGCGGAACCTCAACGATCGAGACGCCCTCCTGTATCAGCAGCGAGACGAAGGAGTGGCGTAGGTCGTAGGGACGCGGGTTCTCGACGCCCGCGGCAAGCGCCGCGGGGACGTAGGAGCGCCTGCGCCAGTTGCGGTAGTCGTCGTTCGACCAGGGGCGGCCATCGGGACGGCCGAACACGAGCTCGGTTGCCGGCGGCCGGCCGCAGGCGAGCCGCCACTCGGCGAGGTCCCGCGCCAGCGGAGCGAGGAGGCGGACGGTGCGCGTGGCGCGCGTCTTCGTCTCCTTCTCCTCGCCGAAGGCGATCGCGCCCTCGATGAGCAAAGTGCGTTCGCGGACGTGGCCCCAGCGGAGGGCGAGCGCCTCGCCCGGCCTGAGGCCGGCGTAAGCGAGAACGGAGACCAGCGTCGCGTCGCGCGGCGGGAGCAGGCGGCGGACGAACTCGACGTGCTCGGGAGGCAGGGCGCGGACCCGCCGCGGCTTCTGCCTCGGCTTCTTGACCTGCTTGACGGGGTTCGTCGACGTCAGGCCCCGCAGCGCGGCGAGCCCATGACCGACTGCAGGAGGAACATCGCCTTGCGGGTCATCGCCGTGCCGACTCCCGCCTCATGTAGGTCCGCCTGGAAGTTCGAGACGACCTCGGGCGTGATCTCCTGGATGCGATACATCCCCAGGCGCGGTAGCACGTGGCGATCCCAGACCGTGCTGTAGGAGGCGAGCGTTGCCCGCTCGAGATTCGGTCGCGCATGCACGCGCCACCACTCGAGCGCGAAGTCGGCTCGTCCGAAGCGGCTATTCCGATCCCCCGGCCGCTTAGAGGATCGGAACGAATCAGGTGCCAGAGTTGTCGACGAACTCCAATACGTCGAGGTATTCGATCTTGGGCGCGACGCCATAAATCCCCGTCACCATGTCGACGACCTCCTCCGTGAAGAAGGCACGGGCTTTCTCCTCGTCATCCCACAAGTAGAAGTTCCTTGCCTGGCCGTCATCATCGAGCGTGAAGCTCTTGAAGCGAAGGCCGGGCATGCCTTCGAACGTTCCTCGTTCTTCGTCGGCAATCTTCGCGACAGTTGAGGGATCGAACTTGTCGGTCTGCGTGAAAGTCACGAGCACGCCGATCATCGGGCCTCCTATCGATTGGGTGAGCAACAGTCGATCGAGTGACGGCGATCCTAGTCGTTGGGCCGCGCGCCGCCCCTGCGTCGACGGCCCTCGCGTTGCGCGAGAAGCGAGCGCCCGGCGAAGAGCGTTGCTTTCCATGCAAGGGAGCGGTCGCGGTGCGAGTGTTGCTCTGCGCGACTTGCAGGAGTCCAGGTGGCCGGGCCCGAGACGCCTGCCGTTCGTCCGGAGCAGGCATCTGCACGGACGGTCGGCTGTCGCGCGCTTCGAGCACAAAGCGGCCGTGGGGCGTCAGGCATGATCCCTGGAGCCTCGACTCCCTTCAGGCGAACAAGTAGTCCGTGTGGGCCGCTGGGAGTCTCCGTGTGGGGGGCGTAAGGTCGGCGGGCAGAGGTATGCACGGGCAAGAGCGTGTGGACGCGGCGATCGTCGGCGCGGGCTTCGCCGGCTTGGCGCTTGCCTGCCACCTCGCCGAGCACGGGCGCCGCGCATGCGTCCTCGAACGGCGCCCCGACATCCTCAGCGGTGGGGCGGCGATCCTGCTGCAACCCAACGGCCTCGCGGCGCTCGATCGGCTCGGCGTTCTCGAGCCGGTCCTCGCGGCTGGCTCGCGCATCGACCGGTACAGCCTGCGCGACCTGCAGGACCGGGAGCTCGCCTTGTACGACTGGGGGGAGCTCGCCCATCGTCACCCTTTCCTGGTGGCGATCCGGCGCGCCGACGTTGCCACCATCCTGGCGCAGCGGATGGCTCAGCTCGGTGGGGGCGCGCCGCGCACCGCATGCGAGTTTCAGGATCTCGTCCGCGAAGGCGACCGCGTCTGTGGTCTTCGCTACCGGGACCGAGACGGCCGCGAGCAGGAGCTCCGAAGTGCCTGCGTGGTCGGCGCCGATGGGGCCGGGTCGAGAGTCCGGAGCGCGCTTGGCGTCCGCGCGACGAGGGTATCCCGTCCCGATTCGTTCGTCGTCGGCTTCGGCCGCCTGCCGCCCGAGACGACGCCGAACGAGGCCGTGATCTACTGCGGACCAGGCTTCGGCGACGGGGTCGTGTCGTTGGGCGGCCAGGTGCTCTTCTGGGACCACGTGACCGCGCAGAACCTAGCCGCCGTCGAGGCCCGGGACCTCACCCAGTGGAGAGCTCTCTACGGGCGGCGGGTTCCGAGGGGCCTCGACATCACGGAGGGAATCGCGTCGTGGGACGAGCTGATCGTCTTCAGCGTCCGCACCCAGCTGGCGCGCCGGCGTACGGCCGACGGTGCCGCGCTCGCGGGCGACGCCGCGGCCACGCTGCACCCCCACACCGCC
>JBKPHS010000208.1:0-3212 GCA_046729975.1 Actinomycetota bacterium | reverse complement strand
GCATGGGCCAAGCGCGGGGGCTCCCGCGTCATCGACGGGCTCGAGGTGCTGGTCCGCCAGGGCGCCCTCAGCTTCGAGCTCTGGACGGGACGCAAGGCCCCGCTCGACGCCATGCGGGTCGCCGCGCGCGCACGGTCCGTTCTGGACACCGCACCCCGTCGCTAAACATCCGTCCAAGCGCTGCCGATAGATCGCGCGATGGCTGTTTCGCGCCCCGTCCTCCTCGCCCTCCTGGGGGCCGTGCTACTCGCCGCAACGTTCATGGCGACGCGCAGCGCCTCCACGGATGACCGCGCGAAGACGGCTGCCGCCCCGGCGCCGGCTTCGCCGGCGCAGCCCGACCGGAAGGACGCGGCGGCGAACAAGCCCTCCACGACCAAGTCGCAGGGAACGGAGAAGAAGCCCGCGGAGAAGCAGGCGTCCCGGACCCAGGAGAAGCGGGAGGAGCCGGCCAAGAAGGCCGCGCTGCCGGGCACAGGCGCCTCCAACGGCCTCCCCCTGCGGGTCGCCAAGGCTCTCGCCGACCGCGACGTGGTCGTACTCCTCTTCTCGCACACGGGGGCGGACGACGCAGCCACGCGCGCGTCGGTGCGGTCCCTGCGCGGCAGGAGGGGCGTAGCGGTCTTCAACGAGGACCTGAAGCACCTCTCGAACTACCGTCGCATCGTCGCAGGCCTGAGCGTCTCGGAGGCGCCCTCAGTGGTCATCGTCGGCCGCGACCTTCACGCCCGAGTGGTAGAGGGCTACATCGACGAGGGCTCGCTGCGCCAGCACGTCCGCGACGTGCGCTGATGACCGAGCGACAGCCTCCGCCGCACCTGAGGCCCGTGCCCTCCGCCGAGGGCGCGGCGGCCGCGGCGGCGGCAGAGGACCCCTTCGGGGGCACGGGGATCACTGCGCCGCGGGAGCGGCGGCGCAGCTCGCGCTTCCTCTCGGACGTCATCGTCGATCTCGGCTTCCTGCCGCAGGAGCAGGTCGACGCCGCCGTCGAGCAGGCCAAGTCGTCGGGCGGCACGCCCGAGCGGCTGCTGCTCGAGAACGGAGCCCTATCCTCCGACCAGCTCGCGCGGGCGACGGCCGAGCGGTTCGGCCTGGACCACGTCGACCTGACCATCTACAAGCCGGACCTGGGCGCCGTCAACCTGGTGAACATCCAGGCGGCCCGCCGCTACAACGCCGTGCCGATCGGCTTCGACGGCGAGGTGCTGATGATCGCGATGGCCGACCCGTCGAACGTGCTTGCGCTCGACGACCTGAAGCTCCTCACGAAGAACGCGATCAAGCCGGTCGTCGCCTCCGCCGAGGACATCGCGGCGCTGATCGGGCGCATGAACCGCTTCGACGACGCGGTGGCCGCCGCCGTCCAGGAGGAGGAAGAGGAAGACCTCACCCTCGTCAGCGACATCCGGGAGTCCGCCGACGACGCCCCGGTCATCAAGCTCGTCAACTCGGTGATCGCGCAGGCGGTCGAGGAGGGTGCGTCCGACATCCACTTCGCCCCCGACGGGAAGGACATGCGCGTGCGGTTCCGCGTCGACGGGGTGCTGAACGACACGACGACGATCCCCCGCCGCATGGTCGCCGGCGTCGTCTCCCGCGTGAAGATCATGGGCAACCTCGACATCGCGGAGCGGCGCGTGCCACAGGATGGCCGCGTCTCGCTGACGGTCGAGGGCCACAGCATCGACCTGCGAGTCGTGACGCTGCCCTCGGTCATGGGCGAGGGAATCGTCATGCGCATCCTCGACAAGGAGCAGGTGCTGCTCACCCTCGACACCCTCGGGATGCGCGACGAGGCGCGCGACCGCTTCGAGGAGGGCTTCACCCAGGCCTACGGCGCCGTGCTCGTCACGGGCCCGACCGGCTCCGGTAAGTCGACCACCCTCTACGCCGCGCTCAACGCGATCAACTCGCCCGAGAAGAACATCATCACGATCGAGGACCCGGTCGAGTACCAGCTCCCGGGCATCACCCAGGTCCAGGTCAACCCGCGCGCGGGCCTCACGTTCGCCACCGGACTGCGGTCGATGCTCCGCGCGGACCCCGACGTGATCATGGTCGGCGAGATCCGGGACCAGGAGACCGCCCACATCGCGGTCGAGTCCGCCCTGACCGGGCACCTCGTCCTCTCCACGCTCCACACCAACGACGCCGCCTCGGCGATCACCCGGCTGACCGAGATGGGCATCGAGCCGTTCCTGACGGCGTCTGCGCTCGACGTGGTCGTCGCGCAGCGGCTCGCACGGACACTCTGCAAGCAGTGCAAGCAGCGCGCGGTCCTGACCGTCGACTCGCTGCGGGGCGCCGGCTTCGACGCCTCCTTCGACATCGAGGCGTACGAGCCGGCGGGTTGCGCCCGCTGCGGCGGCTCCGGCTACAAGGGGCGCATCGGCCTCTACGAGGTCATGGCGCTGAACGAGGAGATTCGCTCGCTAACGATCGAGCGGGCGTCTGCCGATGTTGTGCGGGCGGCCGCTGTCCGCGACGGCATGCGCCTGCTGCGGGCGGACGGCCTCGAGAAGGTCCGGCTTGGGCTCACGTCCATCGCCGAGGTTTCGCGGGTCACGTGATCTAAAGCCGCTGCCGATAGAGGGGAGAGCAATGGATTTCGATTTCGCAGACGTCCTCGTGGAGGTGATGGAGCTCGGTGCCTCCGACCTCCACCTCACCGCCGGCTCGGCGCCGATGGTGCGCGAGCGCGGGCGCCTGCGCGCGCTGGACTATCCGAAGCTGACCCCGCAGATGACGCGGGAGATCGTCTACTCGATCCTCACGAACGACCAGCGCAAGAAGCTCGAGAACGAGTGGCAGATCGACCTGGCCTACTCGATCCCGGGCAAGACCCGCTTCCGGGTCAACGCCTTCTACCAGCGCGCCTCGATCGGGGCGGCGTTCCGCACGATCCCGAACGACATCCCCGCGCTCGACTCACTCGGCCTGCCGTCGGTGCTGCGCGAGTTCACCAAGAAGCCGCGCGGCTTCGTGCTCGTCACCGGCCCCACCGGCTCAGGCAAGTCCACGTCGCTCGCCGCGATGCTCGACGTCATCAACAAGGAGCGTCACGAGCACATCATGACCATCGAGGACCCGATCGAGTTCCTGCACCGCCACCAGCACTGCATCGTCAACCAGCGCGAGCTCGGCTCGGACGCCCAGAGCTTCTCGCTCGGCCTCAAGGCCGCCCTGCGCCAGGACCCCGACGTGATCCTCGT
>JBKPHS010000207.1:0-4435 GCA_046729975.1 Actinomycetota bacterium | reverse complement strand
CCTGGACGCCGACCTGAAGAGCGCCGCGGACGACATGCTCCTGACGAGCGGCGATCCGGTCCATATACGCGCGCGCGACCTGCGCGACCAGCCCGAGCCCGAGCCGGAGCCGCAACCGGAGCCGGAGCGCGAACCGGAGCCCGAGCCAGAACCGGTGCCGGAGCCCGAGCCGGAGCCGGCCGCCGAGGTCGCGGCGCACGACGTGTCGCCCACCTGGCGGCCGCCCGAGGTGTCCGAGGACGACTCGGACCCGGGCGTCACGCCCTCGGCCGACTGGGACCTCGACGAGGATCCGGCCAGCTACTCTGCGCCCGTGTGAGGGTTCTGACACGTGTGCGCTTCGCCGCAGCCCTCCTGATCCTCGCGCTCGCCGCGGCCGGCTGCGGCGGGGGCGACGACGACGAGCCGAGTCGAAGACCGGCGCAGACGGCTCCGGAGACCTCCACACCGCCGACGGCAACGACGGGAGAGCCGCCGGGGGCGCGGAAGGGCCCGCCGGAGGAGGAGCAGCCGACGACCGACGAGCAGGGCAACGAGGTGATCCGGCCTGTCGGGCGCTCGTTCCGCTGCGACGGCAAGCGCCAGCGCGCTCTGTCGGCGTCGGGCCCCGTCGAGGTGGATCCGCCGGTGGTCGCGCCCGGTGAGGCCTTCACGGTCACGATCACCGACCCCTCCGCGAAGGCCGCTCTCGTTCAGCTCGCCGGCGTCACCGACCTTCCGATCGAGGCGACGGCTCGGCCGCGCGGCGGTCGCCTGCGCGCGACCATCCGCATGCCCGCGCGCGCGACCTGCGGGAACAAGCTCATCACCGTGGAAGGCGACGTCTCCGGCGAGGCTTACGTCGGCGTGCGGCGGTAGACGGCGCCTCGCCGCTCGTGCTCCATCTCGGCGGCCACGGCGTCGGCCGCTTCACGTCCGAGCTCGCGCTCCACGAGCCAGAGCGCCAGGTCGATCCCCGAGGTGACGCCTCCCGCCGTGACCAGGTCGCCGTCGTCCACGACCCGCTCCTGCACGACCTCGGCGCCCTGGTCGCGGAGGTCGGCGATCGCGTCCTGGTGAGTCACGGCCGGCCGGCCGCGCGTGATGCCGGCGGCCGACAGGAGCATCCCTCCCGTGCAGACCGACGCCATCGCCGTGCCCCGCTCGTGGAGTCGCCGCAGCGCGTCCGGCAGCCGGCCGCGCCGTATCTCGCCCCACGCGCCCGCCTCCGCACGATCTCCATAGCCGCCGCCCGGCACGACCACGAGGTCGTATGAATCGTCGAGCACTCCCTGCGGCTCAACCGCGAGCCCGTGCGACGCGGTCACGCGCTCGATGGGATCGAGGGTGACGAGCACGACCCCCACGCCGGCGTTCCGAAGCACCTCGTAAGGCCCGATCGCATCGAGCTCGTCGAACCCGTCGAAAAGAACGATCCCGACCCTCATCCTGACGACTGACGACTGACGACTGACGACTCGAACAGAAACTCGTTCACGGCTCGAAGCCCGCTGATGTCGTACACCTCGTGATGGAGCTCCGGAACGCATATCAGCGGCTGTCCATCGAACGCCCGCTCCAGCACCCGCACGTTCGCCCGGTCCCGCTCCGCGAGCGCATGAAAGTCGTCGAGGTTGCGCGCCACCTTGCGTCCGAGCTCGTCGTCGAGCAGCGCCGCGAGGTCGCCCTCCACGTCCGCGGCCGTGGCGTCGGTGCCGAGCCGCACCATCCGGTTGACCACGGCGCCGGCAAACGGCATGCGGCGCTCGCGCAGCCTGCGCTGGAAGAAGATCGCCTCGTCGATCGACTCGCGCTGCGGCGAGCTCACGACGATGAACGCGGTCCCGCGGTCGCCCAGCAGCTCGTTCACGCGCCGGGCACGCTCGTTGAAGCCCTCCGCCATGTCCCCGAAGCTCTGGAAGAAGTCGGAGAGGTCCTGAAGCAGGTCCACGCCCGTGACACGCTTGAGCAGCGAGAACGCCACGCTCGTACCCCGGCTGAAGAGCTTCAGGCCCGTCCGGCCGGGTCGCAGCAGCAGCTGCAGCGAGCGCGAGTCGATGAAGCGCGTCAGCCGCTCCGGCGCGTCGAGGAAGTCGAGGGCGTTGCGGGTGGGCGGGGTGTCGAGCACGAGGAGGTCGTAGCGCTCCTCCTGGTAGAGCTCGTAGAGCTTCTCCATGGCCATGTACTCCTGCGAGCCCGCAACGGCGTTCGAAAGCTCCTTGTAGATCCGGTTCGCGAGGACGGCGTCGCGCGTGCGCTCGTCGGGTGCGTGGCGCTCGATCAGCTCGTCGAAGGTGCGCTTGGCGTCGAGCATCATCGCCCACAGCTCACCTCCGACGTCCACGTCCACGCGCCGCTCCTCGTTACCGAGCTCCGGCAGGCCGAGCGAGTTCGCGAGGCGCCGCGCGGGGTCGATCGTGAGGACCGCGACCTTCTTGCCCTCGGCTGCCATTCCGAGCGCGATCGCCGCGGCGGTGGTCGTCTTGCCCACTCCGCCGGAGCCCGCGCAGATGCAGATCTCCTTGCCCTCGAGCAGGCGGGCGGCGCTCACAGCTTGCGCTCCAGCTCGCGCGACAGCCGCTCGAACGCGTCGAGGCGGAGCTCGGGGTCGAACAGGAACGGAAGCGTCACCACCTGCTCGACCTCGCCTCGCAGCCGGCGCAGATGCGCTCGCTGGGCACGTGCCCGCTCATGCTCGGAGAGCGCCGCGGAGAGGGCGGTTGCCACCGCCGGCGCGCCGTGGCCGCCGTCGACCGACTCGATCCGCTCGGCCTCCGCGCCGCTGAAGCGCTCGGGATAGAGGCCGTTCACCACGACGGCGTCGACTCTCATACCGAGCTGCTCGTCGAGCGCGTCGCGGAACTCGAGCGTCTCGTTCACCGGCATCTCCTCCGGCAGGGCCACGACCACGACGGCCGTCCGGCCCGGGTCGTGAAGGAAGGAGTCGATCTTGTCCGCCTGCCGGCGCACGGGCCCCACGCGCGCGATGTCGCGGTAGGTGCGCGGCGTGCGGAGCATGCCGAGCGCGTGGCCGATCGCCGGGGCGTCGAGGATCACGAGGTCCCAGGGGTGGCGGCCGGGCTGCGCGCGCTCCCAGGCCGTGGCCAGAGTCGCAAGCTCGCGGACCCCAGGCGCCGCGGCGGCGAGGTACTGGAACACGCGGTTGTGGAAGAGGATGCCCGAGAGCGTGCGCGAGCCGACCTGCTGGGCCAGGTACTCCTGGAGCGAGCGGTCGGGGTCGATCGACAGCCCGAAGAGGCCGTCCGCCAGCTCGGTCTCGGTGAACCCGACTCCGGTCCGGCGGAACACCCGCGACATCCGCTCCTGCCCCGCCACCTCACAGACGAGCGTCCGCCTGCCCGCGCGCGTCGCTGCCAGTCCGAGCGCGATCCCCACGGTCGTCTTCCCCGTTCCGCCCTTCCCGGTCACGAGTACGAGGCGTTTGTCGAGGAGCGAGGCCACGTCCGGCGCGGCCGCTAAGACTACGCACGGGGAGTGGGAAGGATTCCCCTGCGCTCATGCGAATACGCACTCCGAGATGGGTCTCTTCGACCGCAAGCACGCCGCCGATCCACAACAGCGGCCCGAGGGATCGGAGTCCACAGTGACCGCCGAGCAGCCCCAGACGCCCAAGGCGAAGGTGATCGCCTTCGCCAACCAGAAGGGTGGCGTCGCCAAGACGACGACCACGCTCAACCTCGCCGCCGCCTTCGTCGAGAAGGGGCACCGGGTGCTCTGCGTCGACATGGACCCGCAGGGCAACCTGACGATGAGCCAGGGGATCGATCCCGACTCGCTCGACACGTCCATGTACGACGTGCTCGTCCACCGGGTCTCGATCCGCGAGGTGATCCGCAAGCGCGAGGTGGACGTGGCCTGCGCCTCGATCGACCTCGCCGGCGCCGAGATCGCCATGTCCACCCAGATCGGTCGCGAGCGCTCGCTGCAGAAGGCGCTCGAGCCGATCAAGGACGACTACGACTTCATCTGCATCGACACGCCGCCCAGCCTGGGCCTGCTGACGATCAACGCGCTGACCGCGGCCGACAAGGTGATCGTGCCCGTGCAGTGCGAGTATCTGTCGATGCGTGGTCTCATCCAGCTCCAGAACACGCTCTCCATGATCCGGGAGAACCTGAACCCGGGCGTCGACATCGAGGGCATCCTGCCGACGCTCGTGGACACGCGCACGGTTCACGCCAAGGAGGCGATCGAGATCCTCGAGGAGAACTTCGGCGACCGCGTCTTCGCGGCGCGGATCAGGAAGACGGTGAGGTTCGCGGAGGCGCCCGTTAAGGGCATGTCGGTGCTCAAGTACGACCCCGACGGCAAGGCGGCCTTCGCCTACCGTCAACTCGCGGAGGAGGTTCTCGGGAATGGCAAGCGGTAAGCGAGCGAGCATGCGCGAGGGGCCCCTGGCGGCCCTCTTCCGCAAGACGGAGGAAGAGGGGCTGCA
>JBKPHS010000206.1:0-12507 GCA_046729975.1 Actinomycetota bacterium | reverse complement strand
GGAGGACGCGCTCTCGTTCGGCCGCCCTGTCGAGCTCGAGCCGATGGGGCCGCACGAGCGGCGCGCGGTGCACGTCTACCTGCGCGACCGCGCCGACGTGCAGACCCACAGCGAGGGCGACGAGCCCGAGCGGCGGCTCGTGATCACGCCGGTCAAGCCCGGCGCCGCGGCCTGACGCGCGGCCCTTCGGCGGCTCACAAGCGCCTGGACGGATGGGCGTTCCACGTGAAACAGCGGTAGACCTGGCGGTCCGCCATGGTCTGGACCAGAACGCGGCGGAGCGGTTCGAGCGGCTGCTCGAGGCCCTCGCGGCCGAGCCCGACCCGCCGACGACCGTTCGCGAGCCCGCGGACGCCCTGGAGCAGCACGTCGCGGACAGCCTGAGCGGGCTCGAGGTCGCGGAGCTCCGCTCGGCGGAGTCGATCGCGGACATCGGAGCGGGCGCGGGGTTTCCCGGCCTCGTCCTCGCGATCGCACTTCCCGCTGCCCGCGTGGACCTGATTGAGAGCGCCCAGCGCAAGTGTGAGGTGATCGAACGGCTGGCTGCAGCCGCGTCCGCGCAGAACGCGCGCGCGGTCGGGGCCCGGGCCGAGGACTGGGCCGCCGGGGAGGGCCGCGAGGCCTACGCCGCGGTCACCGCGCGCGCCCTCGCGCCGCTACCCGTCCTGGCCGAGTACGCCGCACCCCTGCTGCGAACGGGAGGCGTGCTCGTGGCCTGGAAGGGCGCGCGGGACGAGGAAGAGGAGCGGGCCGGCGCGGCCGCCGCCGAGCAGCTTGGCCTCGAGCCGGGCGCCGTGCTCGCCGTCCGGCCGTTCCCGGGCGCCCACAGCCGGCATCTGCACGTCTACCGGAAGGTCGGCGAGACGCCCGAGCGCTTCCCCCGCCGGCCGGGGGTCGCGGCCAAGCGGCCGCTCGGATAGCCACGGGCTGGAGGAGCCGGCGGTTCGGTGCCGAACCAACGTTCGAGCGCCATGTTCTGACCGGCGCCGCGAGTACCGTCGCGACCGAGGTGGGCACGATCTTCGCCATAGCGAACCAGAAGGGCGGCGTCGGCAAGACGACCACAGCCGTCAACGTCGCCGCCTGCATCGCGGACGCCGGCTACGAGACGCTGCTCGCCGACCTCGATCCGCAGTGCAACGCCACGGTGGCCCTTGGGCTCTCCAAAGAGGCGAGCCCCAGCGTCTATGACTGCCTCTCCGGAGGGCCCACGCTCTCGGACGCCGCCCGCGAGACGCCCGTGCCCCACCTCTGGGCGGTGCCCTCGACGCCCGACCTGGCGGGCGCGAACGTCGAGCTGCCGCGACTGCCGGGCTCCGAGACGCGGCTGCGCGACGCGCTCGGCGACGTGCGCCGGCGTTTTCTCTTCACCGTGCTCGACTGCCCGCCGTCGCTCGGGCCGCTGACGGTCAACGCGCTCGTTGCCGCCGACAAGGTGATCGTCCCCGTCCAGACCGAGTACTTCGCGCTCGAGGGGCTCGCGGGGCTGCTCGACACGCTCTCGCTGATTCAGCGCGAGCTCAACCCGCACCTCACCGTCGCGGGCATGATCCTCACGATGCACGACGGTCGCACGCGGCTCGCTCAGGACGTCGAGCGCGAGGTCCGCGAGCACTTCCCCGAGCTCGTGTTCGAGACCGTCATCCCGCGCAACGTGCGCGTGGGCGAGGCGCCGAGCTTCGGCCTGCCGGTCATCCACCACGACCCGCACTGCTCCGGCTCGGTCGCGTACCTGAGGCTGGCGAAGGAGGTTGCCGCACGTGGCTGAGGGGAACGGCGCCCAGCAGCGCGGGATGGGTAGGGGACTCGGCGCGATCATCCCGCGCACCCCGCGCGAGTCCGAGGGGCTGCGCGAGATCGCGGTCGAGCTTGTGCAACCGAACCCGAGCCAGCCGCGGCGGGGCTTCGACGGCGAGTCCATGCTCGCGCTCGCCGAGTCGATCAAGGCTCGAGGCGTCCTCCAGCCGCTCGTGGTCCGCCCGCTGGCGGGCGGGCGGTTCGAGCTGATCGCCGGCGAGCGGCGGCTGCGGGCCGCGAAGATCGCAGGGCTCGAGTGCGTGCCGGCGATCGTGCGGGAGACGCCGGAGTCCGACAGGCTCGAGCTCGCCCTGATCGAGAACATGGCCAGGGAGGACCTGAACTCGGTGGAGGAGGCGCGCGCGTGCGCGACTCTCGTCGAGGACCTCGGCGTGAGCAAGGAGGAGCTGGGGCGCCGGGTGGGCCGCAGCCGCGCGGCGATCTCGAACCTGATCCGCCTGCTGGAGCTCCCCGACGAGGCGCTCGGGCTGGTCGAGGCCGGCGAGCTCTCCGAGGGGCACGGCCGCGCGATCCTCACCTGCCGCGACCAGGCGGACCGCCGCCGGTTGGCGCGCGAGGCGTGCGCCCACGGCTGGTCCGTCCGCGAGACGGAGCGCCGCGCGCGTGAGGCGAAGCAGGGCGGCGGTCAGGGCGAGCGGCGGGGCGGCGTGGTCGTCCACCCGGACCTGGCGGAGGCCGTGGCGGCCGCTGCCGACACCCTCTCTGCGGCGCTCGGCCGCGACGTGCGCGTGCGCCGCCGCGGCGATGGCTGGCACGCCGAGTTCGAGCTCGAGGACCCGCGCGAGGGCGTCGAGCTCGCCGAGCGGATCCTGCGCCGCGCGGCCGCCTGACCGCGGGCAGGGCCGACGCTAGAATCGCCTCCCGCGGGCGATTAGCTCAGTCGGTTAGAGCGCTTCTCTGATAAGGAAGAGGTCCCAGGTTCGAGTCCTGGATCGCCCATCTCAAGATCGCTCGACGGAGGCCCCGCAAAGCGGGGCCCTTCCTTTTCCGGGCCACGTCGCAACCGAACGCTCGTCCCGACGAGCCCTCACTTTGGAGCCCGCCGACAGGTTCGGTCGGCGGATATTGGCAGCGGCAGACAGCGACGCGAGCCAGGGCAAACCAGAGACTTCCCCGCAGCTTGGAGGAGCTTGAACGGTGCTCGTGATCGAGAACGTGGAGGTCGTCTACGACGACGTGCTGCTTGCACTACGAGGCGTGAGCCTCGAGGTGCCGCAGGGCGCGATCGTGGCCCTGCTCGGGGCCAACGGCGCGGGTAAGACGACCGCGCTGCGGGCCTGCACGGGCCTGCTGCCGATACACCGCGGGAGCGTCAGGCGCGGATCGATCTCGCTGGACGGCAAGCGAATCGACCGCCTAGCTGCGCCGGAGATCGTCCGCGCCGGCATTGCGCAGGCGATGGAGGGGCGGCGGGTCTTCTCCGAGCTGACGGTCGAGGAGAACCTTCGGCTCGGGGGCTACACCAACCGCTCCGGTCTGCAGGAGCGGTTGCGGCGTGTGCTCGACCTCTTCCCGGTGCTCGGCGAGCGACGCGGGCAATCGGCGGGATACCTCTCCGGCGGCGAGCAGCAGATGCTGGCCATCGGGCGCGCGCTGATGTCGGCGCCGCGCTACCTGCTGCTCGACGAGCCGAGCCTGGGCCTCGCTCCGCTGATCGTCGAGCAGATCCGTGACCTGATCGTGCGCCTCAACCAGGAGGGCACGTCGATCCTCCTCGTCGAGCAGAACGCCGCGATGGCGCTGTCCGTCGCCGAGCACGGCTACGTCATGGAGACCGGCAGGATCGCGCTGGACAAGCCCGCCGCCGCGCTGCGTGCGGACGACGACGTCCGCGAGTTCTATCTCGGCCTCCGCGAGGAGGGTACGGCCAGGTCGTTCCGCGACCTCAAGCACTACAGGAGGCGCGAGCGATGGGCAGCCTGAAGACCCTCGCCGAGATCCTGCCCGGCTGCGCGTTGGACCTGCCCGCGGGACGCCCGGTGCTGGCGTTTAAGGACGTGCACCTGCGCTTCGGCGGCGTCCGCGCGTTGCGAGGCGTGTCGTTCGACGTCCGGCAGAACGAGCTGTTCGCGATCATCGGGCCGAACGGGGCCGGCAAGTCGTCGATCTTCAACTGCCTGTCGAGCGTGTACCACCCGCAGGAGGGGTCGATCGACTTCCTCGGATGCGACCTGACGTGCCAGAGTCCGGCCGAGGTCGCGCGAGCCGGCATCGCGCGGATGTTCCAGAACATCGCGCTGTTCGACACGCTCACGGTGCTCGACAACCTGATGCTCGGGCGCCACCTCCACATCGGCTACGGCACCTTCGCCGCGCTGCTATGGCGCGGCCGCGCCCGCCGCGAGGAGCTGCGCGAGCGCGCGATCGTCGAGGAGATCGTCACGTTCCTCCAGCTCGGTCCCCATCGCAAGACACCCGTGGGGTCGCTCCCGTACGGCGTCAAGAAGCGCGTCGAGCTCGGCAGGGCGCTCGCGATGGAGCCGAAGCTGCTGCTCATGGACGAGCCGGTCGCCGGGATGAACCTCTCGGAGACCGAGGACATCGCGCGTGCTGTCCTCGACATCCGCGAGGAGCTGTCGATCCCGATCGTGCTGGTCGAGCACGACATGGGACTCGTCATGGACCTCGCGGACCGCGTCCTCGTGCTCGACTTCGGTTCGCCCGTCGCCCTCGGCTCGCCGGCCGAGATCCAGAGCGATCCGGATGTGATCCGTGCGTATCTCGGCGAGGAGCACGCCGTGGCGGAACCGTCGGCGGTGAAAGACGACGTGCTTGCGGCGGTGAACGGATGACTCCGCCGGTTGCCACACTCGCGACCCGGATCCGCGACAGGGCCCGACATGACCCGCACGGCGTGGCACTCCGGGAGAAGTCCCTGGGCATCTGGCAGGAGACCACCTGGGCCGAGTACTGGGATCTTGCCGAACGGGCGGCCCACGGCCTGCTTGCGATCGGCGTGCGCCCCGGCGACGGCGTCGCCATTCAGTCTGAGAACCGGCCGGAGTGGCTGGTCGCGGACGCCGGCGCGGTGGCGGCGCGAGGCGTCACCACGGGGCTGCACCCGGACACCCCGACTCCGGATACCGAGCAACTCCTGCGCGACTCGGACGCGCGCGTGCTGATCGCCGAGGACCAGGAGCAGGTCGACATGGCGCTCGCGGCGAAGGCGGCTCTGCCCGACCTCGAGTGGATCGTTTACATGGAGCCTCGCGGCGTGCGCGAATACGCCGAACCGTCGCTCGTGTGGTGGCCCGACCTGCTCGCTCGCGGGGACGACCACCGCAGGCAGCACCCGCAGATGCTCGACGAACTCGCGGCGGATGTGAGCGACGACGACCCGGTCACGCTCGCCCACTCGCGCGTGCTCACGGCGCTCGAGCTGAACCTTGCGCTGGCTAGCCTTGCGGACGAGGGAGGGCCGTTCGCCGATCCCGGTCCCGGCGACTTCGTGCTGTGCCACTTCCCGCTGTCCGATCTGGCCGAGCGGCTCGGCACGGAGTGGCTGAACGCCCACGCCGGGGTCCAGCTCCACTTCGGCGAGCCGTCGGCCGGCCTGGTGCAGGCGCTGCAGGAGGTGCAGCCGTCGCTGTTCCTCGGCTCGCCGCGCAGCTGGGAGAAGCTGTGGGCCACGGTCGGGACCAGGATGGCGCCGGCCTCGTGGCTGAAGCGCCGGATCTACGAGATGGCGATGCGCAACGCGTCCGCGATCGGCCGCGAGCTCACCGCCGCAGGTGGAGTGCAGAGCCTGCGGACGCGCTTGCGCTACGCCGCGGGTTACCCCTTCGTGTACCGGCCGCTGCGCGACCGGCTGGGGATGCGCAAGTGCCGGTCGGCGGTCTCGGGTGCAGGGCCCCTACCTGCGGAGCTCGTTGAGTGGTACCTCGGGGTCGGGATTCCCCTGCACCAGGTCCGCGGGTTGGATGGCGCGGCCCTCGCGGAGGAGGTGGCATAGATGGAGGAGCTGCTCACCGCCACCGTGCGCGGCGTCGCCCAGGGCTCCCTGTACGCGCTGCTCGGGCTCGGCTTCGTGATCGTCTACAAGGGCACGCGCGTCGTCAACTTCGCCCAGCCCGTGTTGATGATCCTAGGCGCGTACTTCACGTCCGCCTTCGCCGTCGACCGCGGGGTTCCGTTCCCGCTCGCCGCGGTCGCCGCGGTCGCGGTCACGGCAGTGGTCGGGATCGTCATCGAACGCGTGGCCATGCGTCCCATGGTAGGCAAGCCCCCGTTCGCGGCCGCGATGGTGACCGTGGGGATCTTCCTGGCCCTCCAGGTGGTCGCCGCGGATCTGATCGGCCTCGAGCAGCGCCAGGTCGGCGATCCCTGGGGCCTCGACAAGAGTCGGATCGCCGGCGTGACCGTGTTCCACAACGACCTCGCAAGGATCGCGATCGCCGCCGTCGTGGTGGTCTCCCTGGGGGCGTTCTTCAAGTACACGCGCTGGGGCCTCGCGATGAGAGCGACCGCGTTCAGCCAGGAGACGGCGCTCGCGCAGGGGGTGCCGGTCGGGCGGATGTTCTCGCTTTCGTGGGCGTTCGCCGGTGGGCTGGGCGCGATCGCAGGATTGCTCGTCGCGGCAGGCGGCCCGGGCTTCGACCAGACGACCTCGCTGGTCGCGCTCAAGGCCCTGCCCGCGATCATCCTCGGCGGGCTCGACTCGATCAGGGGCGCCATCGTGGGCGGCATCCTGATCGGCCTCGCCGAGGCCTACACCAAGACCTACCAGGCTGAGCACCTCGCCTGGCTCGGCGCCAACTTCGACCAGGTCGTGCCCTACCTGGTGATGCTCATCGTGCTGCTCGTGAGGCCCTACGGGCTGTTCGGGACCCGGGAGGTGGAGCGGCTGTGAGGGGCCGGCCGAAGCTCTTCACAGGGTACGCGGCCGACCAGGCGCCGCTCAACACGGGGGCCAAGCGCGCGTGGTTCGCCGCCCTCGTGGTGGCACTGCTGGTCCTGCCGTTCCAGCTCGGGACCGAGCTCAACGCGCTGATGGCCACCGCCTTCGCCGCGGCGATCGGGGCGATCGGGCTCAACATCGTCACGGGCTGGGCGGGACAGGTCTCCCTCGGGCACGCGTTCTTCCTCGGCATCGGCGCCTACACCGGTGCGGCGCTCGCGGGTGATCCCGGCGGCCGCGTGATCGGGCTCGGCCTCGACATGTGGGTGTGGCTGCCGGCTGCGGGGGTGATTGCCGGAGTCGTTGGACTCGCAGTCGCACCGGTGGCCACGCGCCTGCGCGGGCTCTATCTCGCGATCGTGACGCTGGGCCTCGTCTTCCTCGGCGAGCACCTGTTCCGGGAGCTGAAGGACGTGACCGGAGGCGCCGGAATCGGCCGCTCGGCGCCGGAGCTCGTGCTGTTTGGCGTCGACCTGGACTCGCGCAGCCAGCTCTTCGGCCTTGGGCTCGATCGGACGATGAAGCTCTACTTCCTCTGCCTGGCGTTGCTCGCGATCTTCGCCCTGCTCGCCAAGAACCTCACGCGCTCGGCGATAGGGCGCGCCTTCGCGGCGGTGCGCGACCGCGACATCGCCGCCGAGGTGATGGGGGTCGAGCCGACCAGGTACAAGCTCATCGCCTTCGGCGTCTCGTCCTTCTACGCGGGCATAGCCGGCGCCCTGCTGGCCACGGTCACCGGCTTCATCGAGCCGGGCACCTACGACCTGTTCCTGTCGGTCGAGTTCCTCGCCATGGTGCTCATCGGCGGCGCGGGCACGCTCGCCGGCCCGCTGCTAGGCGCAGCCTTCGTGACGCTGCTGCCGCGCCTCGTCGAGGAGGTCCCGCGCTTCCTGCCGTTCATCACGGCCGAGTCGAGCGGCGGGTTCCTCACCGTCTTCCAGCTGCAGACGATCATCTACGGCTGCCTCATCGTGGCCTTCCTGATCGCCGAGCCGCGCGGGCTGTTCGGACTGTGGATCCGAGCCCGGAACTACTTCAGGGGCTGGCCCTTCCCGCCCTAAGCGAAGGCGTCATGGACCTGGGGGATGTCAAACCACCGACCGGCGTGGTGGTCTCGCCGATGCCGGACGGTCAATGGAGAGGAGGGTTCCAATGACCCTGACGAGACTGTTGCGATACTGGCCGGTGGCCCTGCTGTCGGCCCTGGCCCTCGGCCTGGCGGCCTGCGGGGCGGAAGACACGGCAAGCGGCGGGGGTGAGGTCAAGACAGACACCGGCGTGACCGCCGATCCCTGTCCGGACAGCGCGAGCAAGGATCGCGGCTGCATCTACCTCGGCACGCTGTCGGACCTGACGGAGGGTCCGTTCGCTCCGCTTGCGGTTCCGGTCACCGACGCGCAGAAGGCGTTCTGGAAGCGCGTCAACGCCTCGGGCGGCATCGGCGGCAAGTACGACGTCGATGTCGGCAAGTACACCCGGGACAACAAGTACAACCCCGAGGAGCACGTGGCGAAGCTGCGCGAGATCGAGCCGAACGTGCTCGCGATCGCTCAGTCGCTGGGCACCCCGCCGACGCTCGCCGGCCTCGAGATCCAGAAGCAAGGGGATATCGTGGCCGCCCCCGCGACCTGGTGGTCAGGCTGGTCCTTCGACGACGACGGCCTGGTCCTCGAGAGCGGGGAGAGCTATTGCACCGAGTCCATGAACGGGCTTGACTGGGCGGCCGAGGAGTTCGGCAAGCCCGGCAAGGTGCTCGCGGTCGGCTACCCCGGCGACTACGGCGGCGACTCGGCGGCCGGAGTCGAGATCTGGGCCAAGGCCAACGGCGGCACGGCGCAGACCGTCGAGACCGCTCCCAACGCCACCGCCGGCAACCAAGACGCGGCGGTAGGAGCGATCGCCAAGGCCAAGCCGGATGTGGTGGTCCTCGCGACCGGTCCGGCGGAGATGGCCGAGATCGTCGGCAAGGCAGTCGCCGGCGGCTTCGATGGGGAGTTCGTCGGCTCGGTGCCGACGTGGAATCCGGCGATCCTGAAGAGCAAGGCGGCCCCGGCGGTCGAGGCGAAGTACCACTACGTCTCGCCCTGGGGTCCGTACGGATCCGATACAGCCGCCCACAAGGCGATGGAGAAGGCGACCGGCGGCAAGCCGCCGGCCAACGACGGCTACACGTTCGGCTGGATCTGGTCCTACCCGGTGAAGGCCGTGCTCGAGCAGGCGCTGAAGGACGGCGACCTGACCCGGGCCGGTGTCCGCAAGGCCGTGGACCAGGTCACCGTCGACTACGAGGGCGCGCTGCCGGCGCACAAGTACGGCGGCGACCCGAACGACACGGTGGTCCGCGAGGCCGTCATCGTCAAGCCGGACCCGAAGGCGCCTCTCGGAGCCTCGGTGCTGAAGGACTTCTTCGTCGGCCCCACGGCCAAGGGGTACGACTTCACGAAGCCCTGCTCGACGAGCGACTAGCTCGTCGGGGCGTCAGGGACGGTCGCTCCTCCGGGGGCGGCCGTCCCGTGACGTTGGATTGTCGATTTCGACAAAAACTACGACCGACTGGGGAGCCCGATGGCGAAGGTAATGTCGATTCACGACGTTAGACGCGCAAGCGTCTCAACCACCTTTGTAGGCGGGTTACAATCGGCGCACGGTGAGCCGATGAGCGCGAACCCGAATTCGCAGGCCCTCGCAGCCGAGACGCCTGAAGCGGTGATGCGGATGGTCGATTCGCTCCGCGATCGCCAGGACGAGCTGGTCGACAAGGGCGTCGCGGCGATCCGCAAGGAGATCAAGGCGTACGCCCGTAGCGAGGATCCCGCCTTTCTGGCGGACGTGCGCGAGCACGTTTACCTGCACAACGACGCGCTGCTGCGCAGCCTGGCCAAGCAGAGCCCGCTCACGCCCGAGGAGCTGCTGTTCGTGCGACCGGTGGCGACGCGCCGCGTGGGGCGGATCCCGCTCGGGGACTTCATGCACGCCTTCCGGCTCTACAACGAGGTGTTCTGGGACGCCGTCCTCGAGGCGGTCACGGACGACGAGACGCGCGCGGCGGCGCTGTCGATGGTGGGGATCGTCATCCGCTACATCAACGTGGCGGCGACGTATGCCTCCGAGGCATACCTCGAGGCCGAGAGCCTGCTCCGCGCGCAGGGAGAGCGGCTTCGCCGCGACCTCCTTGAGGATCTGCTCGAAGGACGGGGGCCTGCACCGGGCCCCTTGCTCGGCGCAGCCCGCGAAGCCGGGCTCGAGCCGTCGCGTCCGTGCCTACTGATCGCCGCGAGGCCGGTCGAACCGTTGCCGGACGAGCACGGGATACGATCGGCCGCCGCCTCGCTCGCCCGCGCCCGCGGTGCGGCGGTGCAACCGCTGACCGTCGCGCGCCACGACGAGATCGTGGTCGTCGCGCCCGCCGAGGGGATCGATGCGGCCGACCTCGCTCGCACGCTCGCGGATATCCAGGCCAGGCTCGCCGACCAGGGGATCACTCTCGCGATCGGCATGAGCACCATCCAGCCCCTGGAGGATCTCCCGGCTGCATACCGCGAGGCCTGCGAGGCGGTTGAGCGACTCCAGGAAGCAGGCGGCGTTCTGGCTCTGCCGACGCTGCGCGCGTTCGAGTCCCTCACGTTGTTCGGTCACGAGACGGCGAGCCGGCTCGTGAGCCCCGAGATCCGGCGGTTCGTCGAGGAGGACGTCGACGGCGGTGGGCTGCTGACGACGACGCTGCTCGAGTACGTCGCCGCCGACCTCAACGCGACGGTTGCCGCCGAGCGCCTCTACGTGCACGTCAACACCGTCCGCTACCGGCTCAAGAAGATCGCGGAGCGCACCGGCTGCGACCTACGGCGCCTGTCCGAGGTGCTCGACCTGCTCATCGCGGTTCACATCGCTCGGGCCTGACGCGCGCGGACTGTCGGCGCCGCACAAGGACCGCGTCGCAAGTTTGGTGCTCGCGCCCCATGCCCCGCGGGCGCGGCGGATCTACCTTCGGGAGCGTGGCGACGACTCAGATCTCCGAGCTGCGCGAACTAGCCGGGCAGGAGCTCGGCGCGAGCGGCTGGGTTGAGGTGACGCAGGCGGACGTCGACGCGTTCGCTATAGCGACGGGCGACCGCCAGTGGATCCACACGGACCCGGCGCGGGCAAGCGAGACGCCGTTCGGAGGCACCATCGCCCACGGCTTCTACGTGCTGTCCCTTGCTCCGAAGCTGCTCCCGGAGGTGCTGCCCCTCGACGGCTTCGCCTTCGCGATGAACTACGGCATGAACCGCGTGCGGTTCCCGGCGCCGCTGCCCGTCGGCGACGCCATCAGGCTGCGCGCACGGCTCGACGGAGTGGAGGCCGTCCCCGGTGGCGGCACCCTCACGACGACCCTGACCTTCGAGCGTGCACGGGGCGACAAGCCCGTCTCCGTCGCCGAATTCCTCATCCGCGTCTACGAGTAGGAGCGAAAGATGACGAACCTCGCACAGCTGCTGACCGATGCGGCCGCGCGCTCGCCGGAGAGCACCGCGGTCAAGCTCGACGACCTGGAGCTGTCCTATGCCGAGCTCGACCTGGCCGCCGCCCGGGTCGCGGGCCTTCTGCGCGCCAAGGGCATGAGTCCAGGCGACCGGGTGGGGGTGATGCTCCCCAACGTCCCGTACTTCGCCGTCGTCTACTACGGCATCCTGCGCGCCGGTGGCGTGGTCGTGCCGATGAACGTGCTCCTCAAGGAGCGCGAGGTCGCGTACTACCTGAGCGATTCCGAGGCGCGGCTCCTGTTCGCCTGGCACGAGTTCGCAGATCCGGCGCATGCCGGCAGCGACCAGGCGCATGCCGACTGCCTACTGGTGGAGCCGAGGAACTTCGAGGGGCTGCTCGGACGCTCGGAGCATGTCGCCGACGTCGCAGAGCGCGATGGCGCCGACACCGCCGTGATCCTCTACACGTCCGGGACGACCGGGACGCCCAAGGGCGCGGAGCTCACGCACGACAACCTCCGGCGCAACGTCGACATCGCCCTCGGCCTCTTCAGCATGGGCGACGACACCGTGACCCTCGGCGCGCTGCCGCTGTTCCACTCCTTCGGTCAGACGTGCTCGCTCAACGCCACGGTGCGAGCCGGGGGGTGCCTGACGCTGATCCCGAGGTTCGACGCGGCCGCCGCGCTCGAGATCATCCAGCGGGACTGGGTGACGGTCTTCGAGGGCGTGCCGACCATGTACGCGGCGCTGCTGAACCACCCTGAGCGCGACCGCTTCGACGTCTCGACGCTGCGACTGTGCGTCTCGGGCGGTGCGGCCATGCCGGTGGAGGTCATGCGCAACTTCGAGCAGGCGTTCGGCTGCCCGATCCTGGAGGGCTACGGACTGAGCGAGACCTCGCCGATAGCGTCGTTCAACCACCCCGACCGCGAGCGCAAGCCCGGTTCGATTGGCACGCCGGTCGAGGGCGTCCAGATGAAGGTCGTAGGCGACGATGGCCGCGATCTCGCCGTGGGGGAGGTTGGCGAGGTCGTGATCCGCGGTCACAACGTCATGAAGGGGTACTGGCGCCGGCCCGAAGCGACCGTCGAGACGATCCGCGGCGGCTGGTTCCACAGCGGCGACATGGCGCGCGTGGACGACGACGGCTACTTCTTCATCGTCGACCGCAAGAAGGACATGGTCATCCGCGGCGGCTACAACGTCTACCCGCGCGAGGTCGAGGAGGTCCTCTACGAGCACCCGGCGGTCCGCGAGGCGGCCGTAATCGGCGTACCGCATCCGGAGCTCGGCGAAGAGGTGGCCGCTGCAATCGCGCTGATGCCCGGT
>JBKPHS010000205.1:0-4351 GCA_046729975.1 Actinomycetota bacterium | reverse complement strand
CCGGGTCCGAGTCGTCCTCGGACACCTCGGGCGGCCGCCAGGTGGGAGACACGTCGTGCGCCGCGACCTCGGCGGCCGGCTCCGGCTCGGGCTCCGGCACCGGTTCTGGCTCCGGCTCCGGTTCGCGCTCCGGCTCCGGTTGCGGCTCCGGCTCGGGCTCGGGCTGGTCGCGCAGGTCGCGCGCGCGTATATGGACCGGATCGCCGCTCGTCAACAGCATGTCGTCCGCGGCGCTCTTCAGGTCGGCATCCAGGTAGCCGCAGACCACGTCGCGAAGGATGGCCCGCAGGTACGCCTCGATCTCGAAAGCGAGCGCGTGGGGCGACTCCGAGCCGATCGCCTCGGCATAGGCCTCGCCGCTGCCGCCCCCGATTAGGAAGCGCTCGAGGGCGAAGGCCATCTCGACCCTCCGCTGCACGGCTCGGCGCTCGCCCTCCTCGGCACACAGCGCGGCGAGCCGAAGCGAGAGGCTCGCGCGGCCGGCGTCGTCGGTCGCGTCGAGCAGCGCGCGGAGCGCGAGCAGGTGATCGGTGAGCGCCTCGGTGTCCATCGCCCGCTCGAGACCCATCTCGAAGCGCGACAGCGCCCAGCCCACGACTCCCGAGTGCGTGGACGCCTCCACGAGCTCGAGGAAGGCGGGCAGCTCGGCCGCCTCCGCCTCGCTCAGCGTCCACCAGTCGCCCCGGAGCTGGCCGGTGGGCCCGAGCGGCACGCTGCGCCAGGCGCCGTCGCCGGCTCGCGACCACGCAAGCGGTCCCAGCGCCAGCGCCCCGGCCTTGAACAGCCGCAGCCCGCCGAGGAGGCGGCGGAAGCGCAGGCGCGCCTCGGCGATCGGCAGCGGAAGGTCGGCGTGCTGGTCGCGCGCGAGCACACAGAGGACGCTCGGCTCGCCGTCGCGCTCGCGCTCGGGCCACACCGCCTCGGCGGGGGCGTCGAGCAGGTCCCCGCGGGCGAGCGCCAGTCCGTCGGCGAGCTCGACCCGCTCGACCTCGAGCCACATGCCAGCCAGCGGCGCGACGACCTCAGTGCGAAGCGTGTGCTCGTACAGCGTCCGCTCGACCTCGATGTAGACGCGCTCGAAGCGCTCCTCGGGGAAGTCGAAGCTGGTGGCGTCCTCGTAGAGGCGCTCGAGCATCGCGCGCAGCGCGGGCTCGGCCTCGGCCCCGTCGGCGCCGCGCACCCGCAGCCAGCCGGAAGCGCCCGTGCCGAGCGAGCGGGCCGCCGGCTCGCAGCTCGGCAGCATCGTCAGCCGCGGCCAGCGCTCCGCGATGTACTCCGCCGTGCGCGGCCTGTAGCGGTAGAGGATCGAGCCGCTGCCGGGTTCCTCGTCGACGTCGAAGCCGAGCTCCGCCCCGGCGCCCACGTCGCTCGTGAGGAGCGCCGCGGCATCGAGGGCGAAGTCGCGCAGCGAGTCGTGCAGCTCGCGATTTCGCATGCGGGCGCTTTCGCCGCCGGCGCCCTCGCTCCTGCGTCTCCGCTAGCGCGTGGTCAGGCCGCTGCGGTGGCGGGCTCGCGCTCTTCCACGGGGCCGCCGCCGACGGCGCCGCAGGCGCCGAGCCACTCGCGCCCGTAGCGGCGCATGTCGTCGATCAGCGGCAGGAGGGCGAGGCCCTTCTCGGTGAGCGTGTACTCCACGCGCGGCGGGACCTCGGGGAACGTCTGGCGCTCCACGAGCCCCTGCTCCTCGAGGGCTCGCAGCCGCAACGACAGCGTGCGCGGGCTGATGCCGGCCAGCGACCGCTCGAGCTCGCAGAACCGGCTGCGCCCGGCGGCGAGGTCGCGAATCACGAGGATCGTCCACTTGCCGCAGATCACATCCGCGGTTGCGCAGACCGGACAGCTTTCGTCGGCGCGAGTAGCCATGCTTCTTGCGATTCTAGCGCGAGACTTCAGGAACTGAAGTATGGGCGTTGCTGCGGGAACCTCAGCCTCAGCTCGTGAGGTTCCCAAGCATGCCGCCCCGGCCGCCGGTCCCGGCTGCGGTGGCCGCGACCCGGCCCTCACTCGGCTGGATCAGCACCCAGCCGTCGCCGTGGAACGCCATCTGGAGCGACTCGCCGGAGCCGCGCCCGATCAGGCTCTTCAGGTTGACGTCGGTCTTGACCGACGTCTGGACACCGCTCGACCAGGTGATAGCGGCCTGAGGGTCGGCGAACGTCGGCGCCTCGCTCGTGTTCAGCAGCACCGGCGGCCCATCAGAGAGCAGGGCCACCCAGCCGCTGCCGGAGAGAGCGATGTTGAACAGGCCACCGGCCAGCGCGCCGGAGAAGCCGCCCTCGACCTTCTTGATGTCCCAGTCGATGCCTGCGTCGAACGCCAGCAGGTTCGACCCGTTGCAGGTGATCGCGTCGTTCTCCAGCCTGATCAGATGGATCTCCTGCGCCTGGTCCGCGAGGAACACCTCGCCGGTCCCCTCCATCTTCATCAGCCGAGTGCCCTCGCCGGTCATGGCCTTCTTGAGCATCCGCGACATGCCGCCGGAGCCGGCGTGCTCGAACTTGACGTCGCCCTGGTAGGCGACCATCGAGCCGAGCTTGGCCTGGATCGTGATCTGGTTCAGGGAGACCTTCAGCAGCTTCGCGTTCTGAAGCGCGAACGCCTCCTGAGACTGCGTCTCCTGGAATTCGCCAAGCGTGCTCTGCAAGGTTCCTCCTTGTCGCCGTGGGTCGTCCCCCAGCGGAGGAGGAAAGCAGGAGTCGCCGAGCCGCGCCCGCTAGACGGGCGCTTCCTCGGTCTCGAGCACGCTGTCGACCGAGGTTGCGCGCTGGCCGTCGGAGGCGACGAGCAGCTTGAAGTCGTGCGGGTTGGTCGCCGCGGCGAGCGCTTCCTCCATCGAGATGCGCCCGCCCTGGAGGTGCTTGAGCAGCGCCTGGTCGAACGTCTGCATCCCGTAGTAGTCCCCCTCGGAGATGACCTCGAGGAGCCTGCCGGTCTCGTCCGGGTTCATGATGAAGTCGCGGACGCGGCCGGTGGCGCGCAGGACCTCGCAGACGGCCACCCGCCCGCGGCCGTCGGGCGTGGGCACGAGGCGCTGCGAGATCACGCCCTTCAGCGTGGAGGCGAGCATCGCGCGCGCCTGCTGGTGCATGTGGGGCGGGAAGAAGTCGATAATGCGGTTGACCGTCTCGGGCGCGTCGACCGTGTGAAGCGTCGAAAGCACGAGGTGCCCGGTCTCCGCGGCCGAGAGCGCCGTGCTGACGGTCTCCTCGTCGCGCATCTCGCCGACCAGGATCACATCGGGGTCCTGCCTCAGCACGCGCCGGAGCGCGCGTTTGAAGGAGCCCGTGTCCTGGCCGACCTCGCGCTGGTTGATGATCGAGCGCTTGTCGCGGTGCAGGAACTCGATCGGGTCCTCGATCGTGACGATGTGCTTCGAGTCCCTCGAGTTCATCTGGTCGATCATCGCCGCGAGGGTGGTGGACTTACCGGAGCCGGTCGTGCCGGTCACGAGGATGATTCCGCGCTCCTCCTCCGCGAGGTCCGAGATGACCGGCGGGAGGCTGAGCTCCTCGATCGTGCGGATGGTGTGTGGGATCGCGCGGCACACGAGCGAGATGACGCCGCGCTGGTGGAAGGCGTTCACGCGAAAGCGCGCGAGGCCCGGCACCGCGTAGGAGAAGTCGACCTCCTTCTCCTGAGCGAACTCGGCCCGCTTGTTCTCGTCCGTGAGCATCTCGTCGACGACGCCGGCGGTGTCCTCGGGCTTGAGGCGCTCGGCGTTCGGGATCGGCTCGAGAACGCCGTGCGTGCGGATCAGCGGCGGGGACGGAACCTTGAGGTGGAGATCGGAGCCCTCCACCTCGATGACGCGGTGAAGCGCGGCCTGAAGGTCGAACACAGGCCTTGTATCGGACGGTCGTACGCGGTCCTTAAGGGGTGCCGCCGCGTCCGCGCTGCGCCGTCCTGCCCTGTACACGCATAGAGGGGCATTAGGCCGGACGGTGCCCGAACTCGGGCTCCGTATGCCACCCGCCGGACTAGCCGCTCAGGCTACGTCCCGGAGCTTCTGGGCCTCGGCGAGGCTCTGCAGCTTCTTGAGCGACTGGTTCTCGATCTGGCGGATGCGCTCTCGCGTGACGTTGAACGTGCGCCCCACCTCGTCGAGCGTGCGCGGGTGCTCGCCGCCGAGCCCGTAGCGCAGCTCGAGGACCCGGCGCTCGCGGTAGGAGAGGTTCTCGAGCGCCTCCCGCAGAGCCTCCTTCGTGAGGATCTCTGCGGCGCGCTCGTACGGCGACTCGGCCCGCTCGTCGGCGATGAACTGGCCGAACTCCGACTCCTCCTCGTCGCCCACCGGCTTCTCGAGCGAGACCGGCGCCTGCGCCGAGCGCTTGATCGAGTCGACCTCCTCCGG
>JBKPHS010000204.1:0-5941 GCA_046729975.1 Actinomycetota bacterium | reverse complement strand
ATCACGTCGTCGATCCCCTTGACCTTGATGCCGTAGCTGGACGACGGCGCGGTCGGCTTCGCGATCTCCCGCTTGGCCAGCAGCCCCTCGGCGGGCTCCTCCTCCACGGCGGCCTCGCCCTGCTTGAGGCGCTGGATGATCTTGTTGACGACGACCTTGGCCGAGATCTTCGACTGGCCGAGCGCCACGTAGAAGTCCTCTCCCTTGCGGAAGCCCATCTCGCGGATCACGTCGGCGAGCAGCGGCGATCCGGCGATCTTCTGCGCCGGCAGGCCGTGCCGCTTGAGGTTCTCCTGGAGCATCTCGCGCCCGGAGCGCTCCGAGTCCTCGCGGCGCTCGCGCTTGAACCACGCGCGGATCTTGGACTGCGCCCGCGCGGTGCGCGCCAGCGAGAGCCAGTCGCGCGAGGGACCGCGCTCCTGCTTCGAGGTCAGCACCTCGCAGATGTCGCCGGACTGGAGCTCGTAGTGGAGCGGCACGATCTTGCCGTTGACCTTCGCGCCCACGCAGCGGTGTCCCACGTCGGTGTGGATCTCGTAGGCGAAGTCGAGCGGCGTGGCCCCTGCCTTGAGCGACTTGACCTCGCCCTTCGGGGTGAAGACGAACACCTCGTCCTCGAACAGGTCGACCTTGAGGCCCTCGACGAACTCCTGCGGGTCCTTCAACTCCTTCTGCCAGTCGAGCATGTGACTCAGCCACTCGAACTTGTCCTCGACCGGCTTGCCGTCGCCGTCCGTGTAGCCGCGGTCCTTGTAGATCCAGTGCGCGGCGACGCCGTACTCGGCCGTGTCGTGCATCTCGCGAGTGCGGATCTGGATCTCGAGCGGCCGTCCCTCGGGCCCGATCACCGTCGTGTGGAGCGCCTGGTACATGTTGAACTTGGGCATCGCCACGAAGTCCTTGAAGCGCCCCGGCAGCGGCTTCCAGAGCGAGTGGATGATGCCGATGGCGCCGTAGCAGTCCTTGACCGAGTCCACGAGCACGCGCATGGCGGTCAGGTCGTAGATCTCGTTGAACTCGCGCCCCTTCTTGGTCATCTTCACGTGGATCGAGTAGAAGTGCTTGGCGCGCCCCGAGATCTGCGCCTCGATGCCCACGGCCGCCAACTCCTTCCCGAGGATGTCGCCCGCGCGCCCCACATAGCTCTCGCGCTCCTCGCGCTGCTGGCTCACGAGCGACTTGATCTCCTTGTACTTGCGCGGATGGAGGGTGGCGAAGGCGAGGTCCTCGAGCTCCCACTTGATCGCGTGGATCCCGAGGCGGTGGGCGAGCGGCGCGAAGATGTCGAGCGTCTCCTTCGCCTTCTCCTGCTGCTTCTGCTTCGGCATCGCCTCGATGGTGCGCATGTTGTGCAGGCGGTCGGCGAGCTTGATCAGGATGACCCGGATGTCCTGGGCCATCGCGACCATCATCTTTCGGTAGTTCTCCGCCTGCCGGTCGTCGCGGCTCTGGAAGGTGATACCCGTCAGCTTCGTGACGCCGTCGACGAGCGAGGCGACCTCGTCGCCGAAGTCCTCGCGCACCTCGTCGAGCGACGCGCTCGTGTCCTCGACGGTGTCGTGGAGAAGCGCCGCGCACAGCGTCTCGGTGTCGAGCCGCATGCCGGCGCAGATCTTGGCCACGCCGAGCGGGTGGATGATGAAGTCCTCGCCCGAGCGCCGCCGCTGGTCGGCGTGGTGCGCGCACGAGAACACGAACGCCTTCTCGACAAGATCGCGATCGATCGGCCGGGCAGCCTGCTCGGCGTGCTCCTCGACGACCGCGAACAGGTCCCCGAGCAGCCGCCGCTCGAAAGCGGTGAGCTCCGTGGCCGCCCCGGCCGGTGCGGCGGAAGCTGCCTGGCCGACCGGCTTGCGCGCGAAGTCGCGCTCTGCGACCGCCGTTGCCTTCGCGCGGCCACCACGCCCGTTCGAGGCTGCCTTTGCCTTCGCCGGCGCCCGCTTGCGGGCGCGAGGTTTGGCGGTCTTAGCAGTCGAGCTTCGCGTACCCGATCCCGTGCTCCGCTTGCGGGCCTTGCCCGTGGGCTCGTCTCCGTCAGAGCGCTTCGCCATGGTTCGAGTTTAGTTGCCGTCCGGGCCGGACCCGACCCCCCGCAGGCGCCTTCGAAGGGCTAGCGGTAGCTGGTCCGCGACGGCCTGTGCCGCTCGCCGCGCGATTCGAGGCGGCGGCTGTAGCCGCGGACGGGGAGCTGCAAGGTCGGCCGGCCACGCGCTCGGCCGCAGTCGTCCCGGGCGCCAATCGGGATCGCAAGCACCGGCACACGAGCCTGCCAGGAGCCGCGGGCTCGCCGCCAGGCCGCGCCGAGCGCGAGGGCCGCCGCTGGAATCGCGACGGTCCAGATCGCCAGCAATGTCAGCCACGCGGTCATTGGCTCTCGCTGGGAGATACGCCGGAGACGGCCAAAACCTGCCGTTCAGGCACCAAACTTCCCCGTCGGGGGGTCTATCAGGCCTGCGTCCCGCTCAACGACCCTTTGCGTCCGATGATCCCGCTCCGTCCGGGGAAAATCGGTTCTCGCGGGAATGCTCTCAGACGAGGCCGGCGCGGCGCCAGCTCCGAGACAGGAGGTTGGTTCGGCTGTCGCAACCGCCGCGCGTTCGACTCTGCCGTCTCGCGAGAACCCGAGGAGCGAGCTCGGGCCGAGGGACGTGGCGACCCGCGCGACGCTCGCGCAGGGCGGGAAGAGCCACGGCGAGCAGAACGGCCAAGGCCGGCATCACGACCGTCCACAGAAGCAGCACTGCCAGGAGATTCGTCATCCGCCTAAAGCTGGTCTCGGCACACAAGCCTTCGTGCTTTAGCGGTCGTGTCCTCTTCTCAGGAGGCGACGCTCCCGGCGACCACCGGCTGCGCCGGTCCGCCGGCCATCGCCTCCAGCTGGCGTTCGATCCGCTCCAATCGCACGCGGTAGGCACGCTGGGACGCCGACCGGCTGAGGTCCGTCCGAGCGGTTCCCTCCAGCCGGCAGCATCGAGCCCCGTCCACGACCTCGTGGGAGACGAGCTCCAGCTCGACGAGCACGCGCACGAGCCGCGCCCCTACGGTCGGGCTTCGCCTGCGTCCTCCTGACCCCCGCAGGAGCTCCTCGAGCTCCGGCCCCGAGGCAATGCCGCCGCGATCCCGGAGAGCGCGAAAGACGTCGGCGAGCGCGGGCCTCAAGTCGAGGTCCGCCCGCGCCACCGAGCGAGCGAACTCGATCTCGGGTCCTCCCCACGCGAGCGTCGCGGCGCCGGGCGCCTGTTCGCAGGGCGTCCGCACGAGCAGGCCGAGCCCGTCCAGCACCAGCGGCGGGTCGATCGCGAGGAGGTGACCGTAGGACGCGGCCAGGCCCGGCTGCCCCGCTAACGCGTCCCAAGACACGAGCGCCAGCGGGTCCCCTACCGCCATGCCACCGATCACGCGCTCGAGACCCTGCTGCCTGGCCGCCGCGTCGGCGCAGACGACGAGCGGCTGCTCCCCGGCTGCCAGCAGCTCTCCGGCGACGCCGGCGATGCCCTGTCCTCGCCGATCGCGGATCGCGCGCGCCCCGGGCCCGTCGACTGGCAACGGCTCGACGCGCTCGTGCGCGCGAGCGCGCTCGAATGCTTCCCAGTACGGGTCCTCGCCCAGCACCACCGACGGCCCGGATTCGGTCGGGCGCGCGGCGCGCAGCACGACCCGGGCCTCCACCCCTCCGTTCCAGTGGTTGGTCTCGAGCCGGGTCGCCACGTCGTGCGGCCCCTCGCCCGCCACCGCAAGCGCCTTCGGCGGCGTACGGAACGCCACCCCGCGCGCCCGGGCTCCGCCGTTGGAGAGCGTGAAGCAGGAATGCTGGCCCTCCTCGCCCATCGCCCGCACGTCGCTGATGCGCGCGGCGGGTACGAGCAGCGTCGGCTCGGGGTTGCCGTGCCCGAAGGGAGCGAGCCGTTCGAGCTCCTCCGCCAGCGGGAGTCCGAGCGCGCTGCCCGGGACCACGGCGTCGATCCGCTCGACCGGCTCCAGGTCCCGGGGCGCGAGCACGCGGGCAGCGTGCCGCACGAAGGCTCGCCGGAAGTCGTCGAGCCGCTCGCTGTCGAGCTCGAAGCCGGCCGCAGCACGATGACCTCCGAAGCGGCGCAGGTGCGTCGAGCAGGCGGCCAGGCTGGCGTGCAGGTCGAATGCGGCGATGCTGCGGCCCGATCCCCGGCCGCCCTCGGGGCCGAGCGCGATCACCATGCAAGGCCGGTGATGGCGCTCCACCATGCGCGACGCCACGATCCCGATCACGCCCTCGTGCCAGCCCTCGCCCGCGAGTACGTAGGCGGGCGCGTCCGCCTGATCGGCACGCGCCGCCTCGGCGGCGAACAGGATCCGGGTCTCCGTGTCGCGCCTCTCCCTGTTGAGCAGGTCGAGCTCGTCGGCGATCTCAGCGGCGCGGGCGTCGTCCCCGGTCAGCAGCAGCTCGAGAGCCGCGTCGGCGCGCTGGAGCCGGCCCGCGGCGTTGAGACGCGGCGCGAGGCGGAACGCCGCCGCGTGCGCAGCCACCTCACCCGGGTCGAGCGCAGCGACCCGCATCAGTGCCCGTAGCCCCGGCTTGCGCGTGCGCGCGAGCGCCCGCAGCCCTTCCCGCACCAGCCGGCGGTTCTCGCCGTGTAGCGGCACGACGTCGGCGACGGTGGCGAGCGCCACGAGGTCGAGGTCCGTCTCGGCCGGCGCTGGGTTCTGCCCGGCGCTCTCGTAGAGCGCCTCGGACAGCTTGTGAGCCACACCGGCCGCGCAGAGATCGGGGAACGGGTAGCCGCCGAGCGCCGGGTGCACGACCGGACAGTCGGGCAGGCGCTCGCCCGGGCGGTGGTGGTCGGTCACGACGACGTCGATGCCGAGTGCGATCGCGCGCTCCACCTCGTCCGCAGCGGTGATCCCGCAGTCGGCTGTGACCAGGAGTCGGGTCCCGGCTGCCGCGAGCGTCTCCACGGTCGCATTCGACAGGCCGTACCCGTCGTCGGACCGGCTCGGCAGGTGCCAGCCCGGGTCCGCTCCGAGCGCGCGTAGGGCGCGGACCAGGATGGCGGTGGAGCACACACCGTCCACGTCGTAGTCGCCGTGGATCACGATCGTCGATCCAGCGCCCGCGTGTCGCAGGATCGTCTCGCACGCCGCCCCCACCCCGTCGAGCCGCGAGGCGTCGTGGCGTTCGTCGGCGGCGAGGAAGGCGCGCGCAGCCGCGGGCGTCTCGTAGCCACGGCGGACGAGGATCGCGGCCGTCGCCGGGGAGAGGCCGAGCTCGTGGGCGATTCGGTCCGCCAGCCGAAGCGACATCGGCGTACAGCTGATATGGGCGCTCGGCACGGACACCGGGCGCATTCTCATCCCGGGGGGCGACGGAACCGTGGCGCTGTTTGCGCCTCGGCAGACGCCCAGGCCCGGTCCGAGATCGGCCTAGGGCCGCATATCCGGCGTAGTGGCGCCGGCTGTTAGTGCCAGGCCGGGCGCTCGGGCTCGACCCGGTTGCCGTACAGCCAGGAGAGCCCGAGGCCGATCAGCGAGCCCGGGACCGCGATCAGCGCCTGGACGAGGTGCGTGTCGTTCTCGCCGGGGACGGTGAAGCCGTTTGCCACGAGCCCGAACACGACCGCGCCCGCGATCGCCGCGAGGAACGCGCCCACGATCCCGCCCCAGTAGCGGTCCGGCAGCCACACCGTGAAGTGCCATAGCGCGATTCCCATCATGATCCAGACGAGCATGCTCATCGGCGGCCGTGCTTCTTTCTCTGCCGGGTGCGCTTGGGCTTGGGCTTCGGGGGCGGCGGCTTGGGCGCCTGGGCGCCGCCGTCGGCGGCGTCGGGGCCGCCCCCGTCGGGGGAACGGTCCGGCCGGCGGGCTTCGCGCGTCGCGACAGGCTCGGGTGCAGGGTCCGGCGTCCGGCCGTCGGCATCGCCGGGCCCAACGTCGGCACCCACCGCCTCCACGCGCTCGTCCGGCAC
>JBKPHS010000203.1:0-17248 GCA_046729975.1 Actinomycetota bacterium | reverse complement strand
ATCCGTGCGTCATCCGCGTGCGCGGGGTCGTGGGATCAGCCATCTATCCCTCGTAGGGCGCGAAGTCCTTCTTGCGGGCGCCGCACACGGGGCAGAACCAGTCGTCCGGGATGTCCTCGAATGCGGTTCCGGCCGGTACGCCGCCGTCCGGGTCGCCCTCGGCCGGGTCGTAGATGAAGCCGCAGGACTCGCAGATCCAGAGCTGCTGGGTCGAGACGGTCACGGGCCGCAGGTTACCGGGTAGATTTCCGCGCGGTGGACGTCGAAAGGCCGGCCCCTGGAGAGGAGCTGAACCTCGGTGAGGAGACGGTCCCCCGCCAGGCGGCCTCTGTGATTCTGCTGCGTGACGCCGGCCCCGGCCTCGAGGTCCTGCTGGTCCAGCGCAATCCCGAGTCGAGGTTCATGGGCGGTGCCTGGGTCTTCCCCGGAGGCGCGGTCCACGACGATGACGGGGGGCCGGCGGCCGCCGGGCTTCGCGAGCTGGGCGAGGAGGCCGGCATCGCGCTCGGCGGCACGGAGGAGCTGGTTCCGTACTCGCGCTCGATCACGCCGGCCGAGGTGAAGATCCGCGTCGACACCTACTTCTACGTCGCTCGCGCCCCCGAGGGCGTAGAGGCGGCTTGCGATGGCCAGGAGTGCGTGGCCGCGCGGTGGATCACTCCCGGAGGGGCGCTCGGCGAGTTCCGGCGCGGCGAGCTGGCGCTCGTCTTCCCGACCATCAAGCACCTCGAGCAGCTCGCGAAGCTCGAGTCGGTCGATCGCGCGCTCGAGACGGCGCTCGGCCGCGAGGTCCGCGCGGTCCTACCGAAGGTCACGCTCGCGAACGGCTCGCCCAGGGTGCTGCTGCCCGGCGAGCCCGGATACGAGGAGGCGTGAGCTGCCCGCCGAGGGCCTGACCGTGACGGTCACGGGGCCGACGGGGGATCTCGGCATCGCGCTCGTCTCGGCGCTCGAGCGCTCCCGGCGCGTCAAGCGCATCGTCGGTATCGCGCGGCGCGACTTCGACCCGAAGGACATGGGCTGGAAGAAGACCGAGTACCGGCAGGGCGACGTTACCGACGCCGCCTCGATTCGCGACGCCGTCAAGGGCGCCGACGTCGTCGTCCACCTGGCCTTCTCGATCCTCGGCGCAGGCCGTGACCGGGAGGTCAACGTGGACGGCTCCCGCACTGTCTTCGAGTCTGCCGCGCGGGCCGGCGCCGAGCGCATCTGCTACGCGTCGAGCGTGGCGGCCTACGGCTTCCACGACGACAACCCGGACTGGCTGACCGAGGACGTGCCGGCCAGGGGCTCGCCCGAGCACCACTACTCGCGGCAGAAGGCCGAGGTGGAGAAGGTGCTCGGCGAGGTGCTGCTACGCCGCCACGGCACCTCCGCCTGGGTCTTCCGCCCCTGCATCGTCGCGGGGCCGAAGGCGACGACGCTGATCGAGGAGATCCCCTATGTCCGCATCTCCGAGCGCGTGCCCGAGGCCGTGACGAACCTGCTCTCGGTGATGCCCGCGCTGAAGCCCGTGATCCCGGACCCGGGCGTGCGCTTCCAGCTCGTGCACGAGGACGACGTTGCGTCGGCATTCGTGGCCGGCGTCCTCGGCAGGGGTGAGCCGGGCCCGTACAACCTCGCCGGGAACGGCACGCTGACTGCGCGGGACCTCGCCGATGCTCTCGGCTGGTATTCCGTGCCGATCCCGGAAGTGGCGGTCGAGGCATTCGCCGAAGTGGCGACGCGCATGCCCGGGGTTCCGGAGCTCGCCAACTGGCTCGAGGCCGTCCGCAAGCCCGTCCTGATGAAGACGGACCGCGCGAGGAAGCTGCTCGGCTGGAAGCCCGGCCACACGAGCAGGCGGACCTTGAAGGAGCTCGTCGAGGCCTGGCGGGCCGAAGAGACGGTCGGCTGAGGTCCAGAAAAAGCGCCACAACCCGGCGGCGCTTCGTGTGTTCCCGGGAGGAGCCGGCCGCGCGCCGGCGGCCTGCCTACCCTTACCGCTTCCGTGTCCCGTCCCACCACCAGATTGCTGCTCGCCTGCCTGGCTGGGCTGGCCGCGGCAGCCACGGCCGCCGCGCCGGCCGGAGCCGCGCCACGGAGCGCACAGGCGCCGAGCGACAGGGTCCTCTACCAAGACGGTCACAGCGGCCGCTTCCTCCTCGACGGCACCTGGTACTTCAGGCTCGATCCAGCGGACCAGGGCCTCGCCCAGGGCCTGCCCCGCCAGGACTCGCTGCTCGGCTGGACACCCGTCCAGGTTCCGCACGCGTGGAACGCCACCGACCTCTCGGACGCCAGCCAGCGCGGAACCGTCGGCTGGTACCGGCGCGACTTCCGCCTCCCCTCGCGCTCGCGGCGTCTGAGCTGGGTGCTCCGGTTCGAATCTGTCAACTACCGCGCGACGGTGTTCCTGAACGGCCGGCAGATCGGCCGTAACGCAGGCGCCTACGTCCCCTTCGAGGTACCGGCCTCGACCGTCAAGCGCGGAGGCGTGAACCGCCTCGTGATCCGGGTGGACAACCGGCGCACAGACACGGACCTACCGCCGGCACGCGAGCAGGATGACGGCACCCCGGGAGGAGGCTGGTGGAACTACGGCGGCCTCCTCCGCGAGGTCTACCTGCGCCGCTTCGACCGCGTGGACATCCAGAACCTGCTCGCCCGGCCGCTCCTGCCCTGCCGGAGCTGCGACGCCACGGTGCTGGTTCGCGCGACCCTCGCGAACCCCGGCGGCGGCCGTAAGAAGGTGGGGCTGCGGGCCACGGTGGGCGGCGCCCGCGTGCGCTTCCCGGTCACGACGATCGGGTCGCGCGGCACGCGCGTCGTCCAGGGCCGGGTCAAGATCCGCGACCCGCGCCTGTGGGAGCCAGGCAACCCTGAGCTGTACCGGGTGCGTGCCACGGCGACCATCAACAACCGGGCCGTCTCGAGTTACGCGACCCACATCGGCATCCGCTCCTTCAAGGTCAACGGCCGCGGGCGGCTGCTCGTGAACGGGCGTCCGCTGATGCTGCGCGGCGCGAGCATCCACGAGGACAACCCGGAGGTGGGCGCAGCCCTGTCATCAGGTCAGCGGGACCTGACATGGTCGCTGCTGCGCGAGCTGGGGGCGACGATCACGCGCGCCCACTATCCGCTCCACCCGCAGTTCCTCGAAGCCGCGGACCGGGACGGCGTCCTGGTGTGGGACCAGATCCCCTTCTACAGGCTGCTCGAGGAGACGATCAAGCTCAAGTCGGTGCGCGACAAGGGCCTCGCCTACCTGCGCGACACGATCCTGCGCGACCAGAACCACGCCTCCGTGGTCACCTGGAGCATTGCGAACGAGCTTCCCTCCCGGCCGACCTTCGGCCAGGAGCGGTACATCGCCGCCGCCAGCCGGCTGATCCGGCAGATGGACCCGACGCGCCTGAGCGCGATCGACATCGCCGGCTATCCGCAGGTGCCGCCGATCGGCGTCTTCCGGCAGCTCGACGCCATCGGCGTCAACAGCTACTTCGGCTGGTATCCGGGCCCCGGGGGCACGGTCGGCGAGCGCACCGGACTGGCTCCCTACCTCGACCAGGTCCACGACTTCTACCCGGGCCAGGCGGTCTTCGTCACGGAGTTCGGCGCCGAGGCCAATCGCTCGGGCGCGATCGACGAGAAGGGGACGTTCGAGTTCCAGCGCGACCTCATGCAGTTCCACATCTCGACCTACGACACGAAGCCCTTCATCAACGGCGCGATCGCCTGGATCCTGCGTGACTTCAGAGTGCGGCCCGGCTGGGACGGCGGCAACCCGAAGCCGAGCCCGCCCGTCAACGCCAAGGGACTGACGGACGAGTTCGGCGTGAAGAAGCCCGCCTTCGACGAGACCCGTCGCCTCTACCGCAACAGTTTCGCGTTGCAGGCCGCCCGCGTTCAGCGCGCGGCGAAGCGGTAGACCGGCCCCTGTAGCGAGACCGCGTAGAGGCGGCCCCGCCCGTCCAGGCCGAACGACGACAGGTCGGTCACCGTGAGCGCCAGCCGCCTGTTCTCGGCGGCGCGGCCCGTGCGCAGGCGAGCCGACCACAGGCGGCTGAGGCAATGGTCGCCGTAGACGTAGCGTCCGTACAGGCCGCGCAGCGAACGGTCTCGGACCACGTACCCGCCGATTACTGAGCAGGCGCCGGTCGAATGGAGCAGCTGGAGGACGGGGGGCACGTGGCCGGGCGCGGCCCCCGGCGCGAAGCGCCGCCTGCCTTCGAAGCGATTCCACCCGAAGTTGGCGCCGCTGCCGCGGCCCGCGCGCACGAAGTCGACCTCCTCCACCTCTCCCTGCCCGACGTCGGCGATCGCGAGGTCCCCCGTGAGCCTGTCGAAGGAGAACCGGAACGGGTTGCGCAGGCCGTACGCGTAGATCTCGGGGCGGGCGCCGGAGTGCCCGGCGAACGGATTGGACGAGGGCACCGCATACGGCTCGCCCCTGCTCGACCGCGGATCGATGCGCAGGATCTTCCCGAGCAGCGTCCCCAGGTCCTGACCGCTTCCGAGCGTGTCCCCTCCTCCCCCGCCATCGCCGATGCTCACGTACAGGAGGCCGTCGGGGCCGAACTCGAGGTGACCCCCGTTGTGGTTGCCGAAGCGGCTGTGCTCGACGGTCAGCAGGTTGCGGCGGCTGGCTCGGCTCGCTCTGTCGGGGTTCGCCGACCGGCGGAACTCCTGCAGCCGCAAGTCGCCTCCGTTGTCGGTGAAGTACACGTAGAAGAGGCCGCTCCGCTCGTAGTCGGGCGCGAACGCCATCGAGAGCAGCCCGCGCTCGCCCCCGGCCTGGACGTCCCCGCGAATGTCGAGGAACGGCCGCCGCAGCTTCCGCCCGCCCTTCAGCACGCGTACCGCACCCGCCTGCTCCACGACGAAGACCCGGCCGCGGTCGCCCCCGGGCGCCGTGACCTCGACGGGCGACGAGAACGTGCCCACCCTCACGAGCCTTGGCGCGGCTTCGGCGGCCGGCACGGCCCAGCCGAAGGCGGCGGTGGCGAGGACGAGGAGAAGCAGGCGGCGCACTGCGGGGGTTAACCCGCGACAGCCTTGTAGTAGCGCACCGCCAGGGCGGTCAGGAGCGTTTGGAAGCACTCCTCGAGGCTCAGCTCGTGCCGGTCGGCGTATCCGCGCAGGCCCTCGAGCTCGATCGCGTCGGCCTGGTCGATCACGTCGTCGACTAGGTCGGGATGCTGGTCGGAGAAGAACGCCCCCATCGAGTACAGGTTCGTGTCCATGAGCGACTCGATGAACGAGTCGGCGGCTAGCTCCTTGCGCGGCGGCATCGCCGCGCAGACGTTACCTTGCCGCCGTGGCCTCACGCGACGAGATCGTCGCCTACCTGGACGACCTGCTCGACGCGCCCGGCTGGCCGGACTACGGCCCGAACGGGCTCCAGGTGCCGGGCGCCGCTGAGGTGTCGCTGGTCGCTACCGGGGTCTCGGCCCATGCCGAGCTGTTCGAGCGCGCGGCCTCGGAGGGCGCGCAGCTCGTGCTCTGCCACCACGGCATCTTCTGGAGGGGAGGGCCCGCCGCGGTGACGCCTCAGCTCAAGGCGCGCCTGAAGGCGCTGTTCGACGCCGACATGTCGCTCGCCGCCTACCACCTCCCGCTGGACGCGCACCCGGAGGTCGGAAACAACGCCCTGATTTGCCGGGCCCTCGGGCTTCGGCGCGAGGAGCCGTTCGGCGACCACGCGGGCCGCCAGGTGGGCTTCGTCGGCCGCTCGCCGTCCGGCATCGATGTCGACGAGCTGCTCGAGCGCTGCCGCAGCGCCTTCGGCCGCGATCCGTTCGCGTGGCGCAGCGGGCCCCAGACGGTTCGGAGCGTTGGCGTGATCTCGGGCGGCGCCGCCTCGTCACTGGCGGAGGCCGCGGCTCTCGGGCTCGACGCCTTCCTCACCGGCGAGCCCGCCGAGTTCGCGATGGCGGATGCCCGCGAGGCCGGCGTCCACTTCATCGCGGTGGGGCACTACGCCTCGGAGACGTTCGGCGTCCGGCGCCTCGGCGAGCTGCTCGCCGAGCGCTTCGGGGTGGAGCAGCGCTTCATCGAGGTACCGAACCCGATCTGAGAAGCTGGGCGGCACGCCGAAACTCGCGCAAACTGCGGGTAAAGGCTTGCGGCGTCCGGCGCGACCGGTACATTTGGACAACCGGCAAATCGACGGGAGGAGACAACTTCCATGGCGATCCACCTGACCCCTACCGAGCTCGCACGCGAATCGGGCATGGAGCGACGGGAAGTCATCGCGAAGTGCATGGAGCTCGGCGTGCCGATCTTCCAGGGGCGGATCGACAAGACGCTGTTTCTGACCTCGCTGAAGAACGCCCAGCACAAGGGCGAGCTCGCCAAGGCCTAGGCCTGGCTGACAGATCTGGGGCGGGCGCCACGCGGTCCCCGGCCCCCTCAAAAGCCGCATAGAATCCGCTCCCGGCAGGTACCCGGAGAGAGGATCGCTTGATGGAAGTTGGCACAGTCAGCGCCGTCGAGGCGAGCACCGGCTCGACAACGATGGCGGACATGGTGGGCCTTGCGGCCGCGCAGCGCGGCGACAGGACGGCCCTTCTCCACAAGCAGGGCGACGACTGGGTCGAGATCTCCTACGCCGAGCTCGGCGCGATAGTCAAGGAGATCGCGCTCGGCCTGGCGGACCTCGGCGTCGACAAGGGCGACAGGGTGTCCATCCTCAGCCACTCGCGCCCCGAGTGGACGTATGCCAACTTCGCGATCCTGGCGTCCGGCGCCACGTCGGTGTCGATCTATCAGACGAACTCGCCGGAGGAGTGCCGCTACGTCCTCGAGCACTCGGAGTCGCGAGCAGTCTTCGTCGAGGACGGCGAGCAGCTCGTGAAGATCCGCGAGGTCCAGGACGAGCTCCCGAAGCTCGAGTTCGTGATCGTCCTCGAGCCGGGTGACGCCGAGCTGGGCGACGCGATCCCGCTGACCGAGTTGCGCGAGCGCGGCCGCGGGCGGGACGAGTCCGAGTACGACGAGCGGGTGGCGTCCGTCACGCCCGACGATACGTGCGTCTACATCTACACCTCGGGCACCACGGGCCCGCCCAAGGGCTGCGTGCTGACGCACGGCAACTACCGCCAGGTCACTTCGATGACCCAGCAGACCGGCACGCTCCAGGAGGGCGAGATCGTCTACCTGTTCCTGCCGCTGGCGCACTCGTTCGCCCTGCTGATCCAGTACGTGGGCGTGGATCTCGGCGCGACGATCGCGTACTGGGAGAAGGACCCGCAGAAGATCATCCCCAACCTCATGGAGGTGAAGCCGACGTACTTCCCGTCGGTGCCGCGGATCTTCGAGAAGATCTACACGCTCGCGACGAGCAACGCCGAGGATCCCGAGAAGCTGCAGCAGGCGGTCAAGCTCGGCCTCCAGGTGCGCCAGATGGATCAGCGGGGCGAGGACGTGCCGGCGGAGCTAAGGCAGGCGTTCGACCAGGCCGACGAGGCGATGTACCAGAACGTCCGGAACCTCTTCGGCGGCCGGATGCGGCAGGCCGTTACGGGCGCCGCACCCATCGCGCAGGAGATCCTCGAGTTCTTCTACGCCTGTGGTGTGCCCGTGATGGAGGGCTACGGCATGACGGAGACATCCACGGTCGCCACGGTCAACACGCCGGACGACTTCCGCTTCGGCTCGGTCGGCAAGCCGCTTCCGGGCGTCGAGGTGAGGATCGGCGAGGACGGCGAGGTGCTGCTCCGCGGCCCGAACATCTTCCAGGGCTACTACAAGAACGAGGCGGCGTCGCAGGAAGCCCTCGCGGACGGCTGGCTGCACACCGGCGACCTCGGGCACCTGGACGATGACGGCTTCCTCTACATCACCGGCCGCAAGAAGGACATCATCATCACGGCGGGCGGCAAGAACATCACCCCGGCGAACATCGAGAACGGGCTGAAGCAGAGCCGGTGGATCTCCCAGGCCGTCGTGGTCGGCGACCGGCGCCCGTATCTCGTCGCCCTGATCACGCTCGACCCCGAGGAGGCGCCGGCGTTCGCGAAGGAGCATGGTCTCGAGGTCGACGACCTGCCGCAGTCGGATGAGATGCGCGCGGAGGTCCAGAAGGTGGTCGACGAGGTGAACGCCAAGGTCGGCCGCGTCGAGCAGATCAAGCAGTTCACGATCCTGCCGCACGACCTCTCCCAGGAGACCGGCGAGCTGACGCCGACGCTCAAGGTCAAGCGGAACGTGGTCGGGGACAAGTACGAGGGCGAGATAGAGAGGCTCTACTCCGGGTAGGCAACCTCCTACACTGAGAATGGTGAGCGGGCGGCCCCAGGGTTCGCCCGCTTCGTCTTGGGCATGGCTAAGAACGACCCGACAGACACGGGCGGCCTGCTCGTCGGCCGCCGCCCGGGAACCGCGCCGGTGCGCTACCGCGCGCGGCCGGTCACGGCTGGCGGCGGGCGGCGGCGGCTCGACAGCGTGCTCGCGGGCTTCGTGCTCGTGCTCGAGACGCTGCTCTGCCTAACGCTCTGGGGCCCGCAGCCGGCCGGCTGGTTGTGGGTCGGATCGCAGGTGGACTACGAGACGGACTCGGTCACCCTCGGCATAGCCTCGGCTTTCGCCGGCATGCTGCTCACGCTGTTCGTGACGCTGGCGCTCGCCAAGCAGCTCGACAACAACTGGAAGCTGATCCGCCGTGCCGCCGGTCACGAGCAGAAGGCCGGGGCGCTCGAGCGCATCTTCATCGTGAGCCTGGTGATCGCAGGCAGTGCCTTCCTGTTCTGGTTCTTCATCATCGAGGGCCCGGGGCCGTCGGTCGCGCCGCGAGGCTAGCGGGCGCATGGGGCTGCTCGACTACTACCGGCAGTTCGAGGACATGGACCAGGAGGAGGTCAATCGAGGCCTCCGCGAGCGCCGCCGGCGCGAGAAGGCGAAGGCGCTCGCTCAGATCCCCCGGCTCGACCTCTCGAGCACGGAATGGCCCGACCTGCCGAACTCGGAGGTCGTGAACGCCTCGATAGCCGCTGCGCGCGGGGGCGTGAACGGCTACCCGGACCGCTACGCGGCGCCGATCCGCGAGCTGCTCGCCGAGCGCCACGGGGTCGCGCCGGAGCAGATCGTGCTCGGGAACGGCGCGGCCGAGCTGCTCCAAGCCGCCGCGCTGGCGCTCCTCTCGCCCGGCGACGAGCTAGTCACGCCGTGGCCCTCCTACCCGCTGTATCCGCTGATGGCCTCGCGCGCCGGGGCGCGGCCGGTTGCGGTCGAGCTCGCCGGCGGCCGGGCCGACGAGGACGCGCTGCTTGCCGCGGTCGGGGAGCGGACACGGGCGCTCGTGCTCTGCAACCCGAACGACCCGACCGGGAGCTACCTCCCCGCCGAGCGCGTCGCCGCTCTCGCCGGGGCTTTGCCCGAGCACGTGCACCTGCTCGTCGACGAGGCGTACGTCCAGTTCCAGGACGTCGAGGCAGTGGACGCCTGCCTTCGCTTGGTCGAGGCGTTCCCGCGCCTGCTCGTGTTCAGGACGTTCTCGAAGATCTACGGGCTGTCCGGCCTGCGGGCCGGCTACGCGATCGGCTCGCGGGCGTCGGGCGCGCTGCTCGAGGCGATCGCCCCGGTGCTCGGCGTTAACGCCCTCACCCAGGCGGCGGTGCTCCATGCCCTGGCGAGCGGCGACGGGGAAATCGACCGGCGCCGGCGCATCGTGGTCGAGCAGCGCCGCCGGTTGCTCGCCGCCCTCCACGACCTGCCGGTCGACGCTCCGGACAGCGAGGCGAACTTCGTCTGGCTCGAGGCGCCCGGCCGCTCGGGCGCCGACCTCGCCGCGAGGCTCGAGCGATCGGGTGTGATCGTCGCACCGGGCGGGCCGCTCGGCGAGGATCACCACGTCCGCGCGACGATCCGCGGCCCAGCGGCGACCGAGCGGCTGCTCTCGGCCCTTGAGGACGCGCTCTCGCTGGACGCGAGCTAGGCGTCCTCGGATTGCCGCAGCAGGGCGCCGGTGGTCTGCTCGAAGATGCGCCGCCAGGCGCGCGTGCGCTCGCGGTCGCGCTCGACGCTCTTGATCACCTTCCGCACGCGTGTCGCCGAGATCTCGATGCCGTGCGCGCTGCAGATCTTCTGCAGCCGCTCGTAGTCGCGCGCCAGCCGCAGGGTGACCGATTCGAAGCCGTGGCGCGCGATCTCGACGCGCTTCGTGAAGTTCATGATGTTCGTCTCAAACATCAGCTCGTCGTTCGGATCGGGCTCGATCAGGATGATGTCCACGCCCGGGTACTTGTCCTCCCAGCGCTTCACCGCCTCGTGCAGCCGCTGGTGGGCGAGCAGCTTGAAGGCCTGGTAGCCGATCTGCGGGAAGCCCATATCGGAGACACGGCGCACGCGGCTGCCGAGCATCGTGGGGATCATCTTCTGGAAGTCGTTGACGTACGGGACGAGGGGGTTGACGACGATCACGAACTTGGCGCCCGCTTCCACCGCGATGTCCACGTTGGTGGTGGACTGGATGCCACCGTCGATCAGCTGCCGCCCCTTCACCTCGACCGGCCGGTAGACCATCGGAAGCGCGGTCGACGCGGCCACCGCCTTCGGAATGGGCACGTCGTCGAAGCCGTCCGACCCGAGCACGATCCGCTCGCAGGTGTCGAGGTCGGTGCTCGCCAAGTACAGCTCGTTCTCGAGCATCCTGAAGTCCGACGTGCGGTCGGGATCGCTCAGAACGTCGTTGAGGTAGCGCTCTATCCCCGAGCCGTCGTAGATGCCGGGCGGCAGGGCCTCCCCGAGCCCCACCATCACGTCCATCAGGGAGACCGATCCGAGATTTCCCGCGAGACTGCGGGCCAGGCCGAGGAGGCGCAACGGGAGGAGGGCGGTGCTCTTGGCGAAGTCCAGGTAGCTCGGGCGCAGCAAGGTGCCGAGGTCGATGTCGCGGAAGGGCGTCGGCACCTGCCGATTGACCACCCGCATCATCTCCTCCGGGGTGACGCCGTTGGCGGAGAGGCTGGCGACGAAGGAGCCCGCGCTCGTGCCCACGTACACGTCGAACTCGTTGATCGTGCGGTTGACGGCTAGGACGTCGAGCGCGCGGAGAGCCCCGATCTCGTAGACCGCGGCCGTGAAGCCGCCGCCCCCCAGCACGAGCGCCGTCCGCGATCGCCGCTGGCGACGGCGCGCGGGCGGCTGGCGCGAGCCCGTGCGAGTGCCGCCCGGCTTCTCTAGCTTTACGACCTTGCCCATCCCGGAGACGGCATTATCCCAGGAGGGGCTGCGCCGGGGTCACCGCTACCCTCGCGGGCCGCTCTTGTTCTACCGGACGATGCGCCGACTGCTTGCCGTGGCCTGCGCCCTGGCGGCCCTCGCACCCCCAACTGCCGCGGCGGCGGACGCCTCCCTGAACCGCGCGCTCTCCTCCGCGATGAGGGGCGCCGGCCGGTCCTCGGGCGCCTTTGTGCTGAATGCAACGGATCGCGACGTGCTGTTCCAGTCGCGCGCTGGGACACAGCGGATCCTGGCCTCCAACACGAAGATCTTCACGACCGCGGCCGCCCTGGGCCAGATCGGCACGCAGGGCACGCTGCCGACGGTGGTGCTCGGCGACGGTCAGCGAGACCCGGCAGGGGTCTGGCAGGGCGACCTGTACCTGAAGGGCGGCGGCGACCCGACCTTCGGCAGCGGCACCTTCATCCGCCGGGCCTACGGCAACGGCGCCGACATCGGCTCGCTGGCCGATCAGCTCGAGGCTTCCGGGGTCATGCAGGTGAGGGGGCGCATCCTCGGCGACGAGTCGCGCTTCGACTCGCTGCGAGGCGTGCCGGACTCCGGCTTCGCGGTCTCGAGGGACGTGGGAGGGCCGCTGTCCGGGCTTGCCTTCAACCGCGGCCTCGCCAGCGAGCGCGGCTACTCGTTCCAGCTTAACCCGCCGGCCTTCGCGGCGGCTCGGCTCGACGACGCGCTCGAGGCGCGTGGCATCTCCGTGAGGCGCACGCCGGCGGCCGGGCCGGCGCCGCCCGGCGCCATTCAGCTCGCGGCGGTGGAGTCTCCGCCGATGTCCACCCTGGTGCGCCTGACCAACAAGGACTCCGACAACTTCTTCGCCGAGATGCTCCTGAAGGACGCGGCAGCGAGCGCGTCGGGCCGCGGCACCACCCGGGCCGGAGCGCGCGTCGCGGCCGCCTTCGCGCGCCGCCTTGGCGCCCGGGCGCGCCTCGTGGACGGCTCCGGACTCTCGCGGGGCAACCGGGCCTCGCCGCGGCAGGTGGCGGAGATCCTCGACGAGCTGCGCGAGCGCGACGAGTTCCAGGCGTTCTTCGACTCGTTGCCGGTGGCCGGCCGCGACGGCACCCTGCGCGACCGCATGCGGCGGGGCGCGGCGCGGAGCCGCTGCCGCGCGAAGACCGGCACGCTGTCGAACGTCAGCGCGCTGTCGGGCTACTGCGAGTCCCGGTCGGGCGACACGATCGTCTTCTCGTTCCTCATGAACGCGGTCTCGCCGGTCGGCGCACGGCGGCTCCAGGACCGGATGACGCAGGAGCTCGCCCGCATCGACGGGTAGTTAGCCGAGCAGCTTCAGGAGCCCGGCCTCGTCGAGGATCGGCCTGCCGAGCTCCTGGGCCTTCGTGTACTTCGTGCCGGGATCCTCGCCGGCCACGACGTAGTCCGTCTTGCCCGAGACCGAGCCCGTGACCTTCCCGCCGGCGGCCTCGATGCGCTCGGTCGCCTGCTCGCGCGTCAGGTTCGGAAGCGTGCCGGTCAGGACGACCGTCTTGCCGGACAGCGCGCCGTCCACGGGGACGGCCGGTCCCTCCTCCTCCATCTGGAGCCCGTGCGCGCGCAGGCGCGCGATCAGCTCGAGCGTCCGGTCCTCCTCGAGCGTCTGGCGGATCGTCTCCGCCAGGACCGGGCCCACGCCCGGCGTCTCCACGATGTCCTCGGCGGAGGCGGCGATCAGCGCGTCCATCGAGCGGAAGTGCGTGGCGAGCGCGCGGGCGTTCACGTAGCCGATGCCGGGCACGCCGAGCGCATAGAGCACACGGTGGAACGGCTGCCGCTTGGAGTCCTCGATCGAGGCGAGCAGGTTGCGCGCGGACACCTCGCCGAATCCGTCGAGCCCGACGAGCCGCTCCTCGGTCAGCTCGTAGATGTCCGCCACGCTGCCGATCAGCCCTTCCTTCAGGAAGCGCTCCGCGTTCTTCTCGCCGAAGCCGTCGATGTCCATGGCGCCGATGAAGTGCTTGACCGCCTGGAAGAGCTGTCCTGGGCACGAGGCGCGGTTGGGGCAGATCGTCCAGACGCCGCCCTCCGGCTTGATCGTCCGCGTACCGCAGGCCGGACAGCGCTTCGGCGGCTCGGGCGGCGGTGAGCGGTCGCGGCGCCGCTGCGCCTTGGCGGTCGGGGAGACGACCTGGGGGATCACCTCGCCGGCGCGCATGACGATCACCTCGTCCCCGTCGCGCACGTCCTTGCGGCGGAGGTCCTCCTCGTTGTGCAAGGTGGCGAGCTTGACCGTCACGCCGGAGACCTGAACCGGCTCGAGATTGGCGAACGGGATCAGGTGGCCCGTCCTGCCGACGTTCCACATCACGGACCGGAGCGTGGTTGTGGCCGTCATCGCGGCGAACTTCCAGGCGATCGCGCCGCGCGGCTCGCGGCCCACGACCCCGAGGTCGCGTTGAATGCCCAGGTCGTTGATCTTCACGACGACGCCGTCGACCTCGTAATCGAGCCTGTCGCGCCGCTCCTCCCACGCCAGGCAGCCGCGGACGAGGTCCTCGAGGTCGCCGTGCAGCTCCACGTCCGGGCTGACCTTGAAGCCGTGCTCCCGCAGCCACTGGAGCCACTCGAAATGCGTGGCGAGCTCGAGCCCCTCGACAGCGCCGACCCCGTACACCCAGATCGAGAGCGGACGCGAGGCCGCGACGGCGGGGTCGAGCTGCCGGATCGACCCGGCCGCTGCGTTCCGCGGGTTCGCGAACGGCGGCTCGCCGGCCTCTGCGCGCTGCTCGTTCAGCGTCGCGAAGGCGGGCAGCGACAGATAGATCTCTCCGCGGACCTCGAGCAGGCGCGGGGCACCCTCCACACGCAGAGGGATCGCCTTGATCGTGCGCAGGTTCTGAGTCACCTCCTCGCCGATCTCGCCGTTGCCCCGGGTGGCGCCCCGGGTCAGGACGCCGTCCTCGTACACGAGCGAGATCGCGAGGCCGTCGATCTTCGGCTCGGTCACGTACTCGAGCTCAGCGTCCTCGATCCCCTCCCGTGCGAGCAGCCGCCTCGTGCGCGCGTCCCAGGCGCGCAGGTCCTCCTCGTTGTGAGCGTTGGCGAGCGAGTACATCGCCTGCAGGTGGCGGACCTGCTCGAACTTCTCGAGCGGCTGTCCGCCCACGCGTTGCGTCGGCGAGTCGGGTGTTCGCAGCTCGGCGTGCTTCGCCTCGAGGTCGCGCAGCTCGTCGAGCAGCGCGTCGTACTCGGCGTCCGAGATCTCCGGGTCGTCGAGGACGTAGTAGCGGTGGTTGTGGTGCTCGAGCAGGCGCCGCAGCTCCGCGGCGCGATCCGCGGGGCCGCTACTCACTGACCTCGCGTGCAGCCGGCCGCAGCAGGCGGTCCAGGTCGAATCCGGCGAGCTCCTCGACCCCGGCCTCGTCGGTCAGGTCGAAGTGAAGCGGAGTGACGGCGATGAAGCCGTCGCCGATGGCCGCGAAGTCGGTGCCGCTGTCGTGGTGGTAGCCGGGCGCCTCCCCGTAGATCCGGTAGCGGCGGCGGCCGTCCTCCTCCTCGGCGAGCTCGAGCGTGTCGCGATAGATCCGCTTTCCGAGCCTGCAGGCACGCGCCCCCCGCACCTCACCGGCCGGGCAGTTCACGTTGAGGAGCGTGCCCTCGGGCATCGGCACGCGATCGAGGTCCTCGACGATGCGGGCCACGAAGCCGGCCGCCTGGTCGAAGTCGAACCCGCCGCCCGCACGGAAGTCGAGCGCGCCTCGATCCGACTGCTGGGAGACGGCGATCGCCGGGATGCCCAGCACGATTCCCTCGAGCGCGGCGGCCACGGTGCCCGAGTAGGTGATGTCGTCGCCCAGGTTTGAGCCGTGGTTGATGCCCGACACGATCAAGTCGGGCTGGAACTCGACCAGCCCGAGCGCCGCGAAGCGCACGCAGTCGACCGGCGTGCCATCGGTCGCGAAGCCGGTCGTTCCGTCGCCCAGCTCCACCTCGTCCACCCACAGCGGCTTGCGCGTGGTGATGCTCCGGGCGGTGGCGCTGCGGTTCGAGTCGGGCGCGATCACGGCGAGCTCGATGCCTGGAACCTCGAGCAAGGCGCGGCGCATCGCGTGCAGGCCCTGCGCCTGGATGCCGTCGTCGTTCGTGAGGAGGACCTTCATGGGGCGCCTTGAGGATAGTCGCCGCCTGGGCCCGGAATCCGACACGCTTCGTCCAGGTTCAGTAGCGCACAGCCTCCAGATAGAGCCCGTGCGCGGGGGCGGTGTCGCCGGCCTCTGAGCGCGGCCGACCCTCGAGCAGGCGCTCGAAGTACGCGACGTCCCAGCGCAGCCGCCCCACCGCGAGCATCGTGCCCACGAGCGTCCGGACCATGTGGCGCATGAACGTGTCGGCCTCGATCCAGAACTCGAGCACGTGCTCCTCGGGGGCCGTCCACTCGGACCGCGTCACCTCGCGCTCGAAGCGGACGTGGTTCGTCTGGGTGGGCGTGAAGGCGGTGAAGTCATGGTGCCCGATCAGCGCCGCGGCACAGGCGTCGAGCGCCTCGCGGTCCACGAAGCGCGGCCAGTGAAGCGCGCGCCCGCGCTCGAAGGGGCTCGCGGCCTCGCGCGCGAAGACGCGGTAGCGGTAGAGCCTGGCGCGAGCGTCGCGCCGCGCGTCGAACCCCTCCCGCGCGGGCTCGCTGCGCAGCACCCGAATGTCGCCTGGGAGCACGCCGTTCAGGGCGCTAGCAGCCGCCGGCTCGCCGTCGTGGCTCGCCACCTGCCCACGGGCGTGCACGCCCGTGTCGGTCCGGCCGGCGACGGTGAGGGCGGCGTGCCGGTGGAGGATCCGCTCGAGGGCGTCCTCCAGCGTGGCCTGCACGGTGCGCAGCCCCGGCTGGCGGGCCCAGCCGGCGAATCCGGAGCCGTCGTACTCGATGAGCAGGCGGGCGGTCAGCGCCTATCCGCGCTTGCGCGCCACGATCAGGACGTAGTCCGCCTCGACCCGGATGGAGCCATCGTCCTTCTGGTTGAAGCGCCGAACGAGCTCGGCGATGCCGGCCATCATCGCCTGCATCGCCGCGCGGCCACTCTCCTGGGCGATCTGCGCCTGCCTGGGGCTCGTCGACCGGAAGAACTCCTCCATCGCCTCGAAGGAGGGGAACTCCCAGACGATCTGCCGGGGCTCCACGCTGACCGACGATGCAAGCCGATCCAGGCGCTCCTGGACGACACGCTCGTCGCCCCAGCGGGACGCCGGCTCGACACCCTCCGGGAGCGGCGGCCCGTAGCGGCTCATGATCTCGAAGAAGCCGCCCTGGAAGCCGGTCGGCGTCCAGTTGGCCATGCCGACGGTCCCGCCGGGCCTGACGACGCGGAACAGCTCCGAGGCGACTCGCCGGTGGTCGGGAGCGAACATCGCGCCGAAGACCGATGCCGCGCAGTCGAAGCGGCCGTCCTCGAATGGAAGCGCCTCGGCGTCGGCCTCGACCCACTCGATCTCGAGGCCCTCGGCAGCGGCGCGCTGCCGCCCGAGCTCAAGCATGCGCGGGGTCAGGTCGGAGGCGACAACAGCGGCGCCCTCCCGCGCGGCCAGCACTGCCAGGTTGCCGTTGCCGGCCGCCACGTCGAGGACCTCTTGCCCAGCCGATATGGCGCAGGCGTCGACTAGCTCCTGCGCGGCCGGCTCGAGGCGCTCCGCGAGAAGCGCGTAATCCCCCTGGGACCAGCCCTTCCGGGCGTGATCCTTCAGCTCGGCGTAGCGGTCCGTCGCCAGGGCGCTACACGAGCTCGAGGAGGACCATCTCGGTCGCGTCGGACTTGCGCGGTCCGAGCTTGGAGATGCGCGTGTAGCCGCCGGGTCGCTCCGTGTAGCGCGGGGCGATCTCCTCGAACAGCTTGTAGACGACGAACTTGTCCTGTCCCAGCTGGGCCATCGCCTGCCGGCGCGCGTGCTGATCGCCCCGCTTGGCGAGCGTGATCAGCCGCTCCAGCTCGGGCTTGACCGCCTTCGCCTTCGCCTCGGTCGTCTGGATGCGCTCGTGGTTGATGACCTCCCGAGAGAGGTTCATCAACAGAGCCTTCCGGTGCGATGAAGACCGGCCGAGCTT
>JBKPHS010000202.1:0-7552 GCA_046729975.1 Actinomycetota bacterium | reverse complement strand
TCGTAGGGCACCACCCGCCGGTACTGGTTCTCGACCTCGCATCGTCCCTCGGCGAGCTGGCGCAGGATCATGTGGATCGACTGGAGGATGTCGAGCGGCTCGAAGCCCGAGATCACAACCGGCTTGCCGTAGTCCGCCGGGATGAACTCGAACGGGCGCGCGCCGACGACGGTCGAGACGTGGCCCGGTCCGACGAAGCCGTCGAGCCGCAGGTCGGGCGACTCGAGCAGCGCCCGCAGCGGCGGCACGATGGTCACGTGGCTGCACATGCAGAGGAAGTTCCGGACGCCCTCCGCCTTGGCGCGCTTCAGAGTCAGCGCGGTTGAGGGTGCCGTGGTCTCAAAGCCGATCGCGAAGAAGACGACGTCGCGGTCCGGATTGGCCTTCGCGATCCTCAGGGCGTCGAGCGGCGAGTAGACCATTCGGACGTCGGCGCCCTCGGCTTTGGCGTCGAGCAGCGTGCCGTGCGAGCCCGGCACGCGCAGCATGTCCCCGAAGCAGGTGAAGATGACACCGGGCTCGTGAGCGAGGGCGATGCCGTCGTCGACGCGGCCCATCGGGATCACGCATACCGGGCAGCCCGGCCCGTGCACGAGCTCGACGTTCGCCGGCAGCAGATCGTCGACGCCGTACTTGTAGATCGAGTGGGTGTGGCCGCCGCAGACCTCCATCACCTTGTAGTGGCGACCGGGCTCGACCGTCGCGAGGATCTCGCCGGCCAGAGCGCGGCCGAGCTCCGCGTCCCGGTATTCGTCTACGAACTTCACGCGGACGCCTCCTCGAGGCGGGCGATCGCGGTTCCCGCGTGCACCAGCAGCGCGTCTCCAGGCGCGACCGCGCCCACTAGGGCGGTCTCGACGGTGGTTAGGCTGCCGCCGCCGTCGCACAACGCGAGCTCGCGCCCCGCATCGATGCGCACCACTCGCATCGGCACCCCCTCGTCTGCGCAGGTGATGCAACCGGCCTGGTGGTCGCAGCGCAGAGAGAGCGGCGAGCCGGCGGGCATCAGGTCACTCGATCACGCTCGTCCGGAGCTCCTCGAGCTCCTGCTCGTACTCGCTGCCCATGCGCTCCAGGAGCCGGCGGGTGGCCAGCGCCTCCTCCTCGTCGACCCTGGAGATCGCGAAGCCGACGTGGATCAGGACCCAGTCGCCCTCGCGGACGCAGTCCCGGTCCGAGTCGAGCAACCCCACATTGACGGTCCGCAGCACCCCGGCAATGTCGACCCTGGCGAGCCGATTGGACTCGTCGACGATTTCGACGACGTGACCGGGGATGGCCAAGCAGATGGCCGTGTACCTCGCTCGGGTAGGTGGCGGAATGTGGGGTATATCACCGCGAGGGTGACCGGGCAAACGGCTTTCCGCGGTCGGGGCGCGCCTCTTGCGCCGGATCCGAAAAGATGCGAGAAGTCAATCTGCAAGCCAAGCGATCCGAAAGGCCGAGCCAATGCCGACCTTCATCATGCTGAGCACTCTGACGCCGGAGGGCGTCCAGACCGTCAAGAACAACCCTTCCCGCATCCGCGAGGTCAACAAGGAGCTCGAGCAGCTCGGCGCGAGCGTGACGGCGCAGTGGGCGGTGCTCGGCCGCTTCGACTTCGTCAACGTCGTCGAGGCTCCCGACGAGCAGACCATCTCGCGTGTGTCGCTCGAGCTCGGCTCCCGCGGCACGGCCAAGTACGAGACGCTCGTGGCGATTCCCATCGACGACTTCATCGCCGCCCTCTGACCGAGCGCGGCCGGGAGAACGGAGCCGGGCGGGTGGCGCGCGTCCTGGTCGTCGGGGGCGGGGGCCGCGAGCACGCGCTCGTCCGCACTCTCCTCCGCAGCCCGCAGCGGCCGGAGCTGCTCGTTGCGCCGGGCAACGCCGGGATCGCCGGCGATCAGGTCGCCTGTGTCGAGCTGGACGCCGGCGACGTCGAGGGGATCGTGCGGCTCGCGCGCGACCGGAGCTGCGACCTCGTGGTCGTCGGGCCCGAGGCTCCGCTGGTGGGTGGCGTGATCGATGCGCTTGCCGCCGAGGGCGTCCGTGGGTTCGGTCCGACCGCCGAGGCGGCGCGGATCGAGGGCTCGAAGCGCTACGCGAAGGAGCTGATGCGCGACGTCGGCGTGCCTACCGCGGGCTACGCCGTGTTCCGCGATCGCGACGAGGCCCGCGAGCACCTCGCCTGCGCGTCCTATCCGGCCGTGCTGAAGGCCGACGTGCTCGCCGCCGGCAAGGGCGTGATCATCGCCGCCGACGAGCGCGAGGCGCGAGATGCCCTCGACGCCTTCTTCGTCGAACGGCGCTTCGGCGAGACGACCGTCGTGATCGAGGAGTTCCTGGAGGGAGAGGAGGTGTCACTGCTCGCCCTCTGCGACGGGGTGCGCGCGGTGCCGATGGCGCCGGCTCAGGACTACAAGCGCATCTTCGACGGCGACCGGGGGCCGAACACCGGCGGGATGGGCAGCTACTCGCCGGTGCCCGGGATCGAGGCCGAGCACGTCGCGGTGCTCGCCCGCACGGTTCACCAGCCGATCGTCGACGAGCTCAGGCGGCGCGGCACGCCCTACCACGGCGTGCTCTACGCCGGGCTGATGATGACCGCGGCGGGCCCGAAGGTGCTCGAGTACAACTGCCGCTTCGGCGACCCCGAGACGCAGGCCGTGCTGCCGCGGCTGCGCTCCGACCTGCTCGAGCTGCTCAATCGCAGCACGCGCGAGGGCGGCCTCGACGGCACCCGGCTCGAATGGTCCGACGAGTGGGCCGTGACGGTCGTGCTCGCCTCGCGCGGCTACCCGGAGTCATCGTCGAAGGGCGACGAGATCTCCGGCCTGCGCACGATCGACTCGCTCGACACGGAGGTCCTCCACGCGGGCACGGCCGAGAAGGATGGGAAGATCGTCACGGCCGGCGGGCGGGTGCTCAACGTCACGGGGCTCGGCTCGACGCCGGGTGAGGCACGTGACAGGGCGTACGCGGCGGCCGACAGGATCCAGTTCGACGGCAAGCAGATGCGGCGCGATATCGCGGCGCGCGCGGTGGAGAGAGTGGAGGCATGAGCGAGGAAGCGGGTCTGCCGGCCACCCAGACCGAGGTCGAGAGCGCCTTCGACGAGCTGGACGTCGACGCGCCCCTGGTGGGCATCGTGATGGGGTCGAAGAGCGACATGCCGGTGATGGAGAAGGCCGGCAAGGAGCTCGAGGAGCGGGGCATCCGCTACGAGATGCGAGTCATGAGCGCGCACCGCGACCCCGAGGTCGTGGCCGACTACGCGAAGAACGCGCGCATGCGCGGGCTGCGCGTGATCATCGCCGGCGCGGGCCTGGCTGCGGCGCTTCCGGGGGTCGTCGCGGCACACACGGACCTCCCCGTGATCGGCGTGCCGCTCACCACGTCGACGTCGGTGGGCGGAGGCCTCGACGCGCTGCTCGCCATCGCGCAGATGCCGCCTGGGGTGCCGGTCGCCTGCATGGCGATCAACGGCGCGAAGAACGCCGCCGTGCTCGCGTCGAAGATCCTCGACGCCTGAAGTGATCGAGCGCTACACACGCCCCGAGATCGGAGCGGTCTGGTCCGAGCAGCGCAAGCTGGAGACCTGGCTCGCGGTGGAGCTCGCGGTCGTGGACGCCCTGGCGGAGCAGGGGGTGGTGCCTCAGGAGGACGCCGCCGTGATCCGCGACCGCGCCTCGTTCACGGTCGACGCCGTACGGGAGCGCGAGAAGGTCACCGACCACGACGTGGCGGCGTTCGTCGACGTCGTGGCCGGATCCGTCGGCGAGGCGGGCCGCTGGGTGCATCACGGGCTCACCTCGTCCGACGTCCTGGACACGGCGCTGGGGCTGCAGATCGGAGCGGCCGGCCTGATTCTCGTCCGCGGCGCGCTCGAGTACCGCAACGCGTTGATCCGCCGCGCCCGGGAGCACGTGGACACGCTGTGCGTCGGCCGCACCCACGGCATCCACGCAGAGCCCATGACCTTCGGCGTCAAGCTCGCCGGCTTCGCCTTCGAGGCGCATCGCAACCTCATGCGGCTCGAGCGAGCGATCGAGCAGGCGTCGGTCGGCGCGCTCTCGGGCGCCGTCGGGACGTATGCGGCGAACGGCCCGGAGCTCGAGGTACTCGTGCTGCGTCGCCTAGGTCTCGCGCGCGAGGACGTATCGACCCAGGTCGTGGCACGCGACCGCCACGCGGAGCTGCTCACGGCGATCGGCCTCGCCGGCGCCGGACTCGAGCGCTTCGCCACCGAGGTCCGCCACCTTCAGCGGACCGAGGTGCGGGAGGTCGAGGAGCCGTTCCGCTCGGGCCAGAAGGGCTCGTCGGCGATGCCCCACAAGCGCAACCCGATCGTCTCCGAGCGGATCACGGGCATAGCGCGGCTGCTGCGCGGCTACTCCCAGGCGGGGCTCGAGGACGTCACCCTCTGGCACGAGCGCGACATCTCGCACTCCTCCGTCGAGCGCGTCGCGCTCCCCGACGCGACGATCCTGCTCGACTATGCGCAGTCGCTCGCCGTGCGGGTCGTCGACGGCATGGTCGTGCACGAGGACCGCATGCGGGAGAACCTCGAGCTCACCCATGGCGCGCTCTACTCGCAGCGCGCGCTGCTCGCCCTGGTGGAAGCGGGGCGATCGCGCGATGACGCCTATCGGATAGTCCAGGAGAGCGCACAGCTCGCCTGGGACACCGGCACGCCGTTTCGCGAGCTGCTCGCGGAGGCAGCGCCGGGCCTCGACCTCGACTCGATCTTCGATCCGTCGGCGTTCACGAGGCACGCCGCGGAGATCGTGGGGCGGCTAGACCGGATTGCGGGCTGACGCGCTGGCGCTGGCCCTCGCGGCGGCGTCTTTGCACGCGCTCTGGAACCTGCTGCTGGCGCGCACCGACGATCCGGAGGCGGTGACCGCGGTCGTGCTGCCGATGTCGGTGCTGGTGTTCGCCCCGATCGCGGCCCTCACGTGGGACGTGGAGGCGGCCGCCCTGCCGTACGTGGCCGGCTCGGCGGCGTTCGAGCTCGCCTACTTCGCGCTCCTGGCCGCGGCCTACCGCGGCGGCGAGCTGAGCGTCCTCTACCCGGTCGCGCGCGGCGCCGCGCCGGTGCTGGTGCTGGTCGTGGGGCTGGCCGCGCTGGGGGCCACCGCGTCCGGTCCCGAGGTGGCCGGCGTGCTGCTGGTCGCGGCCGGCGTCCTGCTGGTGCGCGGGCTGCGCGGCCGGGCGAGCGAGCGCGATCTCGCGCTCGCGGGTGCGATCGCCGCGTGCATTGCGGGCTACACACTGATCGACAACGAGGGAGTACGCCACGCGTCGCCGCTGCCGTACCTCGAGCTGGTGCTGGCGCCAGTCGCGCTCGTCTACTGCGCGACGATGCTCCAGGTGAAGGGAGCGTTCGCTCTCAGGGCCGAGCTCGGCGGCTCTGCCCTCGCCATCTCGCTAGCCGGTTTCGGCGCCTACGCCCTGGTGCTAGCCGCGCTCCAGCTCGCCCCGGCGGCGCCGGTTGCCGCAGTTCGGGAGTCGAGCGTGGTCATCGCGACTGCCCTTGCCGCGCTCGTGCTGCACGAGCGTGTCGGCGCGGAGCGCCTCGCCGGCGCGGCGCTCGTCACGCTCGGGATCGTGGCGCTGGCGCTCGGGTAGCTCGATGACGCTCACAAGCCCCCGCAAACTACGGGAACCGCGTCGCCGCGACGACTCCCCCGCTTGTTAGCCTCAGGCGGGTGCCAGAGCTGATCGCGAGCGGCAAGGTCCGCGAGATGTACGACGCGGGCGAGGGCCGCATCCTCATGGTCGCGTCCGACCGGATCTCGACCTACGACGTCGTGCACCCCACGCCGATCCCGGACAAGGGCAAGGTGCTCACCGGCCTGTCCGTGCACTGGTTCGAGCGCACGGCCGGAATTTGCCCCAACCACGTGCTCTCGTTCTCCGACGTGCCGGACGACGTGCGTGGCCGCGCGCTGCTCGTCGAGCGGCTCGAGATGTTCCCCGTCGAGTGTGTCGTGCGGGGCTACATCACGGGCTCGGGCTGGAAGGACTACCAGGCGACCGGCGCCGTCTGCGGGATCGAGCTTCCGCCCGGCCTCGTCGAATCCCAGCAGCTGCCGGAGCCGATCTTCACACCGGCCACGAAGGCGGAGACAGGTCACGACGAGAACGTCGACTTCGAGACCGCCGCCGGCATCCTCGGCGACCGCGGCCTGCTCGAGGAGCTACGCCGGCTGTCGATCGAGCTGTACTCGCTCGGGGCGGCTCACGCCCGCGAGCGCGGGATCATCCTCGCCGACACGAAGTTCGAGTTCGGCCGCGACTCGGACGACCGGATCGTGCTCGGCGACGAGGTCATGACGCCCGACTCCTCCCGCTTCTGGCCGGCCGACGGGTACGAGCCCGGCCACTCCCAGCCCTCCTTCGACAAGCAGTACGTGCGCGACTGGGCCTCGGCGTCGGGATGGGACAAGACGCCCCCGGCCCCGGGGATCCCGGACGACGTCGTCGCCGGCACGCGCCGGCGCTACGTCGAGGCCTACGAGCGCATCAGCGGCGAGCCCTTCGAGCGATGGCTCGAGAGGACGCGGTGAGGGCCCGGGTCCTCATCAGGCCAAAGGAGGGAATCCTCGATCCGCAGGGCCAGACCGTCGAGCGGGCCCTGCCGGCGCTCGGCTTCGAGGGCGTGTCCAACGTGCACGTCGGCCGCATGGTGGAGCTCGACGTCGACGACGTCTCCCAGGTCGCCGACATGTGCGAGAAGCTGCTTGCCAATCCCCTCATCGAGGACTACGAGGTACTGGTCGTGAACGACGGCGAGGGCCGGCGATGAGGTTCGGGGTCGTCCGCTTTCCCGGCTCCTGCGACGAGGTGGACGCGCTCCGCGCCTGCGCCCGCTTCGGCGACGCCGAGCTGCTCTGGCACGGCGACCGCGATCTCGGCGCGGTGGACGCGGTCGTGGTGCCCGGAGGGTTCTCCTACGGCGACTACCTGCGGCCGGGCGCGATCGCGCGCTTCTCGCCGGTGATGGAGGCTGTGAGCGAGTTCGCCCTCTCGGGCGGTCCCGTCCTCGGCATCTGCAACGGCTTCCAGGTGCTCTGCGAGGCGGGGCTGCTGCCCGGCGCGCTGCTGCCGAACACGAGCCTCCGCTTCCTATGCCGGCAGGTGGACCTCGTCGTCGAGAACGCCGACACCCCCTTTACGCGCGCGTGCGAGGCGGGCGACACGCTTTCGGTGCCCGTCAAGCACACCACGGGCCGCTACTACGCGCCCGAGGACGCGCTCGACGAGCTCGAGGCGAACGGCCAGATCCTCCTGCGCTACGCCCCGGGCCAGAACCCGAACGGCTCGCTGCGCGACATCGCCGGCGTGGCCAACGCGGCCAAGAACGTCTTCGGGCTGATGCCCCACCCCGAGCACGCCGTCGATCCGCTCACCGGGTCGACGGGCGGCGGCTGCCTCTTCGAGTCGCTCGTCGCCCACGTACGGGAGCTCGCGCCGGCGTGAGCGGCGTGATGCAGTCGCGTCACCGCGAGCTCGGGCTCACGGACGCAGAGTACGAGGGGATAGTCGAGCGGCTCGGCCGCGAGCC
>JBKPHS010000201.1:0-10741 GCA_046729975.1 Actinomycetota bacterium | reverse complement strand
CGCATCGTGATGATCGTGACCAGGAAGTTCAGCGCGGTCGCGACCGACGAGGCCCCGGCGAACTGCACGGCCAGCGTGAAGAAGGTCTGGCCCAGCGGCGTCTCCGTCGAGAGCGGCGCGTAGGCCGTCCAGCCGGTCGCGAACGATCCGCCGGGGGCGAAGAAGCTCGCCATCATCATGATTCCGGCGACCGGCAGCATCCAGTACGAGAGGGCGTTCAGGCGCGGGAACGCCATGTCCGGCGCGCCGATCATCAGCGGGAGCACGTAATTCGCGATGCCGGCGAAGACCGGGATGATGAACAGGAAGATCATCAGCGACGCGTGCACCGAGAAGAGGCCGTTGAAGGTGTTCGGGTCGATGAACTGCTGTCCGGGAGCGGCCAGCTCCGCCCGCATCAGCATCGCCATCAGCCCGCCGGCGATGAAGAAGAAGAACGTCGTGACGATGTACTGGATCCCGATGACCTTGTGGTCGGTGTTGACGCGGAAGTAGTCGCGCCACGAGTAGGCGCCGTGGCCGGAGTGGTCCTCGGGCACGGTCGGGGCGCCGCTCATGTATCGGAACCAGTAGTCGAAGCAGCCGATCCCGATCAGGAACGCCATCGAGACGGTGATCAGGCAGACGGTGGTGATCGCGTCTCCGTCGACAAGAGGCTCATAGCCCATGAGCGCGCGGACAGCGATGTCGAGCCCGGCCCCGACCGCGACGCCGATCGGCAGCGCGATCGCCACGCGGTACCAGCCGGGCGCCCACAGCTTCGCAGCCAGCGTCACCGGTTTCCTCCTCCGCTCACGGGGCGCATCGTAGCCACGCGGATGCCGGTCACTGCTCCTTCGACCTCCTGTCTGCGAGCCAGCGGTCGAACTCCCCGCGCGGCACCACGCGCACGGTCTGGCGCATGGTCGAGTGACCGAGGCCGCATAGCTCCGCGCACACCACGTCGTAGGTCCCGATCCGGCTCGGGGTGAGTCGCACATGTGTCCCGAGTCCGGGCACCGCGTCGGACTTGAGGCGGAAGGCCGGCACCCAGAAGGAGTGGATCACGTCGAGGCTCTTGATCCGGAACACGACGGGCTGATCCTTCGCGAGGACGAGCTGCTCGGAGCCGACGGCCTTCTGTCCCTGCTGCGGGTACTCGAAGCGCCAGGCGAACTGCTGGCCGATGACGCGAACCGTCATCTCGTTTGGCTTCTTCGCCTCGATGTCGTCGAGTGCGATCCAGCCGTAGGCCGCAAGGCTCGTGACGATCAGGAACGGGATCGTGACCCAGATGATCTCCAGGCGTGTGTTGCCGTGGATCGGCGCTCCATCGCGCATGTCGCCGGGCCGCGCGCGGAACTTCCACACGCTGTAGATCGCGATCGTCATGACGAGCACGAAGATCGGGACCGACGCGATGAGGAGCACGTCGTAGAGCGTGTCGATGTCGTCGGAGCTCTCGGCCCCCTGGGGAGGGAACCAGTCGATCGCCAGCGAGATCGCGACGCCGATCGCAGAGGCGATGAACCCGATCAGCAGCATCCGGGCCACCGGGTGCTTGTGCTGCTCGTGCTCGGCCTGTGCCTCCTCCTCCCGGGTGGGCTGTCGAAGGTCTGGCTCGGCCACGGCGGGCGAGTCTAATCAACGCGGCCGATGAAGGGAACAGCGGTTTAATAGGGCGGACCGCCCGCCGTCCGGCGGGCGGGTCAAGAGCTACGCGGCGAGCTGCCGACCGCCGTGGCGGAGGCTCGACGGCGAGGCCCCGTGGTAGCGCCGGAAGGCCTTCGCGAACTGGGCCGGCTGGCTGTAGCCGACCCTCATCGCGACTTCGCGCACGGGCATGCCGCCCTGCCGCAGGAGCTGCGCGGCGTTGCGCATCCTGACCTCCCCGAGGTAGGTGCGGAAGGTCGTGCGGCCGACCTCCTGGAACGCGCGCTGGAGCTGGCGGCGCGAGGTCGCGACGCGATGGGCGACCGCCGTGAGGTCGAGATCCTGCGCGTAGTCGCGCTCGATGACGGCCGCGGCTTCCCTGAAGAGGGACTCGCGGCGCCTCACGGTCGTGTCGCGCTTCGCCATCGAGTCATCCTAGGGTGCGGGGCCCTCCCGGAACGCCGTTTGCCGGAGGCGCCGGCAGGCTTGCGCCGGGGTTTAAGCTTGCGCGAATCGGCACAACTACGGAGGGGGACGATGCAGGTAAGGGACGGGATGAGCTCGGTGATCCTCACCGTCGGCCCGGGGCACACGCTGCGGGAGGCGTCGCGGCTGATGGCCGATCGCGGCGTCGGCGCGGCGGTCGTGATCGACCCTGATCAGCCTGGGCCGGGGATCGTGACCGAGCGGGACGTCCTCGAGTCGATCGCGCGCGGGCAGGATCCCGACGCCGAGCTGGTGGCCGACCACCTGTCCGCGAACCTCACCTTCGCCGCCTCCGACTGGTCGCTCGAGCGGGCGGCCGGGGCGATGGTGCGCGGCGGCTTCCGCCATCTCGTCGTGATGGACGGCGGCGAGACCGTCGGCGTGCTGTCGATGCGCGACATCGTCCGCTGCTGGACGATGGACGGCGCGACCTGCGACGTGCCGGCCGGGTGAGCCCGCCGGTCCAGGTTGGACCGGCGGGCTGATCAGACGGACCGCCCGCCGTCCGGCGGGCGGGTCACCGCGGCGGCGGCAGCGGGATGCGGCTCGGAGGCTGCCTGATGCGGTGCTTGCGCGCGGCCCCGCGCGCCCAAGACGCGAGCGAGCGGTAGGGCCGCTCGGTTCGGCCGCCCCTCGTCACCAGGCGGGAATGCCAGAAGCCTCCCGCTGCCGGCTCGACCAGCAGGTAGTGCAGCATCTGCTTGACCCGGGGCGCACGCGCGGCGATCCGGAACGCGGCGGTGGTCCACGATGCGCGCCGGCGCTCGGAGATGGCGTGCCGGCCACGCGCGTGGTAGCCGAACTCGGTGAGGTAGAGCGGCACCGTGCCGCCGCTAGGCCTGCGCAGGCGACCGCGGCGGGCCAGCCGCTTCAGCGCCTTGTTGAGGCGGCCGAGCGTGCCCATGGTCACGTCGTTCCGGCCGCCGAAACGGCGTCCCGGCGGCACGCTGTAGGCGTACGGATGGTGCGCGAAGCCGTCGGCGCGCAGCCGGCCGCGGCGGGTGATCGCCCGCAGGAAGCTGAGCGGCGCGATCGCGTTGCGCGGGTGGCCGGTGGGCGAGGTCTCCCCGATCAGGACCTGAGCGCGGCCATCGGCGGACTTGATCGCCCGGTACGCGCGCACGTACATCGCGCGGTAGCGCTGGGGCGCCGTGCTCTTGGGAGCGAGCCAGCCGCGGTAGTTCGGCTCGTTCCAGACGCTGTAGCGGTCCACGCGGCCCTGGAAGTGCGCGGCCGCCGCACCGGCGAAGCTCGCGAACCGGTAGGGGTTGGGTTTGTACACGCCCTGGCGCCCATTGCCGGTCGCCCATGACGGCGCCGGGCCGGTGAGCGTCATCTGCACGCGGATGCCGTGGAAGGCGAGGACGCTCACCATCGCGTCCCACTTGCGCCAGTCGTAGACGGGCCGGTCGGGGCTGCCGCCCGCCAGGGCCTCGATCCAGCGGACGTTCACGCGCACCCGCGAGACCCGCAGCCGCTTGGCCTGCTCGATCGCGCGGTCGCGGTTGTAGTAGGACTGGTTCAGGAAGACGGCGTCGTCCTGGAGCGCCACCTCCATCCCGCGTGCCGCGCGGGCGTCGGGGGCGCCTGCGAGTGAGGCAGCGGCCAGCGCGGCAATGCTCGCCGCGGCCGCGGTCCGTGCGTGTCTCTCGATTCCTTTCATGTGACTTCGCAACAGTCCTCCTCTGGTCTGGGTTGCGGTCCCGCTGCGGACTTGTACGTACACTCCGCGCGCGAATGGCCTTTCATCTCGTCTCCATCTCCCAGAAGCTCGAGGTCGAGGGAACCGCGGATTCCGAGGCCGTCGGCAGGTTCAGCGGCACGGTCATAGCCATCGGCCTGCGGGACTCCGACCCCATCGCCTCGGTGGGCGCCGAGGCCCGGACGGCGTCCGGCGACGAGCCCGAGGGCCTGCTCGGCTGGGGCACGACTCACTTCCTCGTCAGCGATCCGGACAAGCCGTCGCCCGTCTGGGTCGCGAAGAACGAGATCGACAGCCAGCGCCTCAGCTGAGGCGCGCTACCGCTTCTTCGCCGCCACCGCCCGCTGGAGCTGGCTCTTGCTCATGCGCGAGCGGCCCTCGATCTTCAGGCGCTTCGCGTCGTTGTAGAGCTGCTCCCTGGTCGGGCCCTTCGGCGCTCTCCCGCCCGAGCGAAGGCCGCCGCGGCGCCCGGAAGAGATGTCGCGGGTGGAAGTGCGCGAGCGGGTACGCGACTCACCCGAGCGGGCACGCTCCTTGTTCACCGTGCGCGCCGCGATCTCCTCGGCCCGGCCCTCGGACCGGCCCTGCCGCTTCTCGCTCTGCTTGATGTGCTCGTACTGCCGGGCACGCTTCGTGCCCTTCTTGACGCCACGGGGCGGCATCGCTGCCTCCTCTGTCGACTGCAGGTGGCTTCACGCGACCCCTACCCGCTGCAAGCGAGGCGAAACCGGGGTAGACGGCTGACTCGACGGGCGAACGCCCGTCGATCCGTCTTATTCGACGGACGTACGAACGCTGGTCGATCGGACGCTCGAACCCGGTCACTGCTCGAGCGGGAGCTCCTCGATGCCCTCGCGCGTCTCGCGGATCCAGCGCACGATCGCCACAACGCTGATGATCACGCCAATCGCGCTCAGCACCCAGGTGATCACGACGCCCACGACGCCAAGCGTCAGGCCGAAGGCCAGGGTCACCGGCAAGTAGCTGGGGCGCGGAAGGTGCACCACCTCGGTGGGCGGCGGCACGTCGTCGCTCGGCAGGCGGCTCTCCTCGGCCATGACGCCCTAGTAGAGGTAGCCCGCCACGAAGGCAGCGCCGAACACGATCAACGAGACGGCGCCGGCGATGAGGCCGGTGCGGATGTTCTTGTAGGCGAGGCGCCTGTCCATCGGCTCAAGGTCTTACCAGATCGGGGCCGCGCGCACGGAGCGGTAGCGTAAGCGGACAAGTGAGCACCGCGACAGAGCACGTGCTGGGCGTTGACGTGGGCGGCACGAAGGTCGCCGTGGCGGCAGTCGAGCGCCGGAGCGCGGGCGAGGTGCTGGAGCTTTCGACCGACTGCTCCAGCGGCAATGCCCTGATCGACCAGATCGTCCACGCCGTGCAGCAGATCGAGGAGGGGACCGGCCGCCCCTTGGCCGTGGGGGTGGGCGTCCCGTCTCAGGTCGAGTGGAGCACCGGCCGGGTGCTGTCGAGCGTGAACATCCCGCTCGCGGGCGTCAACCTCCGCGAGGAGCTCGAGCGGCGTCTCGACCTGCCGGTCTACGTGGACAACGACGGCAACTGCGCGGCCCTCTGCGAGGCCCAGCACGTCGAGGGCGGCCCGGCGCGCGAGCTTGTGATGCTCACCCTCGGCACCGGCGTGGGCGGCGGGATCGTGATCGGCGGCCGCATCTTCCGCGGCGCGACCGGTCTCGGAGCTGAGCTCGGGCATACGGTCGTCGACTCCGATGGCCCCGAGTGCCCCGGGAACTGCCCGAACCGCGGCTGCCTCGAGGCGCTCTGCTCGGGCCAGGCGCTCGAGCGAGACGCGCTCGATCTGGCGCGCGCGAAGCCGGAATCGGCGCTCGGACGGCAGCTTCGGGAGAGCGGCGCCGTGTCCGGCCGTGACGTCGTACGGGCCGCTGAGCAGGGCGACGCGGACGCTCTCGGCCTGTTCGAGCATCTGGGGCTCAAGCTGGGCGTGGGGCTCTCGAGCCTTGCGAACACATTCGAGCCGCAGCACATCGTGATCGGCGGAGGCCTGGCGCGCGTCGCGGAGCTTTTCATCGACACCGCAAGGGCCGAAGCCGGCCGGCGCGCGCTGCCGGTGATCTGGGAGCGCGTGAGCGTTTCGCTGGCCCGCGGTGGGACCCATGCGGGCGTGATCGGGGCCGCTCTTCTGGCTGCACACGAGCATGCACGGCCTAATGGGGATACTGCCGTCACGGCCACGAACGAGGGAGCGCGATGACGACGACCGCCCCGGACCAACGACTCGAAGAGCTCGCCATCAACACGATCCGAACGCTCTCCATGGACGCGGTCCAGAAGGCGAACTCCGGGCATCCGGGCACGCCGATGGCGCTCGCCCCGCTGGCGTACGTGCTCTACACGCGCGTCATGCGGCACAACCCTGCCGACTCGAGCTGGCCCGACCGCGACCGCTTCGTCCTCTCGGCCGGGCATGCCTCGATGCTGCTCTACTCGATGCTCTACCTCACCGGCTACGGGCTGACGCTCGACGACCTGAAGAACTTCCGCCAGGTCGGGAGCCCGACGGCAGGTCATCCCGAGTACGGCCATGCCGCCGGCATCGAGACGACCACCGGTCCTCTCGGGCAGGGGATCTCGAACGCGGTCGGGATGGCGCTGGCGGAGCGGATGCTCGCCGCGCGCTTCAACCGGCGCGAGCACAAGCTCGTCAACCACCGCACCTTCGTCATCGCGAGCGACGGCGACATGGAGGAGGGCGTTGCCTCCGAGGCGTGCTCACTCGCCGGCCACCTTGGCATCGGGAGCCTCGTCGTCTTCTACGACGACAATCACATCTCCATCGAGGGCGACACGGAGCTTGCGTTCAGCGAGGACGTGGGCACGCGCTTCCAGGCGTACGGCTGGCATGTCCAGAACCTCGGCGAGGACATCGGGCTGGAGCGGCTCGAGGACGCGGCTTGGAACGCGGTCCACGTGACCGACCGGCCGTCGCTCGTGATCGTGCGCACCCACATCGCCCAGGGCGCGCCGAACGCGCAGGACACCAAGGAGGCGCATGGCTCGCCGCTCGGCGAGGAGGAGGTCAGGCTCACCAAGGAGCGCTACGGCTGGCCCCCGGACGCCGAGTTCCTGGTTCCCGACGACGTGCTCGAGCACTTCCGCGCATGTCGCGAGCGCGGGCAGGAGCTCGAGGACGACTGGCGGCGGATCGCCGACGAGTACCGCGAGCACGAGCCGGAGCTGTGGGAGCAGTTCCAGCTGATCGTCGAGCGGCGCCTGCCCGAGGGCTGGGACTCCGACGTCCCGCGTTTCGACCCCGCGGGGGAGGGCATCACGGGGAGCGGCAGCCTGGCAACTCGCAAGGCCTCCGAGCGGGTGATCCAGTGGGCGGCTTCGAAGGTCCCGCAGCTCGTGGGCGGCTCGGCCGATCTCGCGCCTTCGACGCTGACCCTGATCGAGGGCGGCGGCGACGTCGAGCGCGGCAGCTACTCCGGTCGCAACCTCCACTTCGGCGTCCGCGAGCACGGCATGGGCGCGATCGTCAACGGACTCGTCCTCTCCGGCTTCCGCGCCTTCGGCTCGACCTTCCTGATCTTCTCCGACTACATGCGGGCCGCCATGCGGCTGGCCGCACTCGTGCGGATCCCGTCGATCTTCGTCTTCACGCACGACTCGATCGGGCTCGGCGAGGACGGGCCCACGCACCAGCCGATCGAGCAGCTTGCGGCGCTCCGCGCGATCCCGAACCTCTACGTCGTCCGCCCGGCCGGGGCGAACGAGACGGCGCTCGGCTGGCAGTTCGCGCTCTCGCGTTCGGAGTCGCCGGTCGCGCTCGCGCTGACCCGCCAGGGAGTTCCGGTTTGGGACCCCCGCGACGTCCCCGCCGACGCGGTCGACCGGGGCGCGTACGTCCTGCGCGACGCGCCCAACGGCGATCCGGACGTGGTGTTGATGGCCACGGGGTCCGAGGTTCACCTCTGCGCCCGGGCCCAGGAGCTGCTCGAGGCGGACGGTGTGGCGGCGCGGCTCGTGAGCATGCCTTGCGTCGACCGTTTCGCCGAGCAGGACCGCGACTATCGCGACTCCGTCCTGCCGCCCGACCAGCCCGCCCGCCTGGCCGTGGAGGCGGCGAGCCGCCTCGGCTGGGACCGTTGGGTGGGCGACGAGGGCGACGTGATGGGCATGACCACCTTCGGGGCGTCGGGCCCCTACAAGGCAGTGTTCGAGCACTTCGGCTTCACCCCCGAGCGGGTGGCCGAGCGCGCGAAGGCGGTGCTCGAGCGCGCCGTGTCCGGCGCGCGCAGCGACTGAGAGGAGAGCCACGATGAGCGTTGCGGCACAGGTGAACGAGAGGCTCGCGGCGCTGACGGCGGCGGGCACGAGCGTCTGGCTCGACCAGATCAGGCGCAGCCTGATCGAGGACGGCGAGCTCGCCCGCCTCGTCCAGGAGGACTCCCTGCGGGGCGTCACCGCGAACCCGGCGATCTTCGAGAAGGCGATCCTCGGCTCCCCCGACTACGACGAGGGGCTGGCCGAGCTGGCCCGGGAGGGTCTCGAGGCACGGCAGATCTACCGCCGGCTTGCGATAGACGACGTGCAGATGACCGCCGACGTGCTGCGCCCGGTGTGGGAGGAGACGGGCGGCGGCGACGGGTTCGTGTCCCTCGAGGTGGCGCCGCGACTCGCGCACGACACCGAGGGCACGCTCGAGCAGGTCCGGCAGTACTGGGACCTGATCGACCGCCCGAACGCGATGATCAAGATCCCTGGGACGGCCGAGGGCATGCCCGCCATCGAGCAGGCCACGTTCGAGGGCATCAACGTCAACGTCACGCTGCTGTTCGCCGTCGAGGCTTACGAGCAGGCCGCGGAGGCCTACATAAGAGGGCTCGAGCGCCGGCGCGAGGCCGGCGAGTCCCTCGACATGCAGTCGGTCGCGAGCTTCTTCGTCTCGCGCGTGGACACCGAGGTAGACAAGCGCCTCGAGAAGCTCGGACGGACGGACCTCCAAGGCACGGCGGCGGTCGCGAACGCCAGGGCTGCGTACACGCTCTTCAAGGAGATGTTCCGCGGCGAGCGTTTCGCCGCGCTACTCGACGCCGGCGCGCCGGTGCAGCGTCCGCTGTGGGCGTCGACCGGCACCAAGAACCCGCGTTATCCCGACACCAAGTACGTGGACGAGCTGATCGGGCCCGACACGGTGAACACGATGCCTCTCCCCACGCTGCTCGCCTTCGGCGACCACGGCAAGGTCTCCGGCCCGACCGCGGAGGGCGAGTACCGCCCGCAGCTCGAGGCGCTGGCCGAGGCCGGCATCGACATCCGCGACGTCACGGCGAAGCTCCTGCGCGACGGCGTCGACCTGTTCATGGAGTCGATGACAAAGCTCCTGACCGGTATCGAGAGCCGGCGCGAGGCGATCGTGACCGGACGCCCGGTGCGGGTCGAGGCGAGCCTGCCGGCCGATCTCGAGCCGCCTGTGGCCGAGCGAGTGAAGCGGGCGGAGGCGGAGCACGTGGTCCGGCGCATCTGGGCGAAGGACGAGTCGCTCTGGGGTGGCCCGGGAGTGCCCGAGGTCGGCAATCGGCTCGGCTGGCTCACGATCACCGATCCGATGCGCGAGGCGGTGCCGGAGCTCGAGGAGTTTCGGCGCGACTGCGCGGCGGACGGGCTGACGGACGCGGTGCTGCTCGGAATGGGCGGCTCGAGCCTCGCCCCCGAGGTGATTGTGCGCAGCTTCGGGGAGCCCGCCGAGGGCGGCCTGCGGCTGCACGTGCTCGACACGACGGACGCCGGCGCGATCCTGTCGCTCGAGCGCCGGATCGACCCCGAGCGGACGCTGTTCATCGTCTCGACCAAGTCCGGCGGCACGATCGAGACGCTGTCCCTGTTCCGCTACTTCTTCGCGCGCGTGCCGGATGGGCGCAACTTCGCGGCGATCACGGACCCCGGCAGCTCGCTCGTCGAGGTTGCCGAGGAACGCGGGTTCCGGCGCACGTTCCTGAACGATCCCGACATCGGCGGCCGTTACTCGGCGCTGTCCTACTTCGGGCTCGTTCCGGCCGCGCTGATGGGCGTGGACCTGGAGGCGCTGCTCGACCGCGCGCAGGTGGCCGAGCAGAGCTGCGAGCTGCCAACCGACAACTCGGGCCTCTGGCTCGGGCTTGCGATCGGCGAGCTGGCCCTGCGCGGGCGCGACAAGCTGACGTTCGTCGTCTCGTCGCCGGTCGAGAGCTTCGGCCTGTGGGCCGAGCAGCTGGTGGCCGAGAGCACCGGCAAGGAGGGCAAGGGGATCCTCCCGGTCGCGGACGAGCCGCTCGCCGCCCCCGAGGCCTATGGCGACGACCGCGTGTTCGTGCACCTGCGCGGAGGCGAGGAGCTCGACGCGCCGATGCGCGCGCTTGCCGAGGCGGGGCAGCCGGTGATCACCGTTCCGGTCGAGGGGGCGGAGGACCTCGGACGCCTGTTCTTCTACGCGGAGTTCGCGACGGCGGTCGCGGGGTGGGTGCTCGGCATCAACCCCTTCGATCAGCCGAACGTGCAGGAGGCGAAGGACAACACGCAGCGCGTGCTCGACGAGTACCTGAAGAACGGCGAGCTGCCCGCGGCGCACGACGCGTCGCGCGAGGACCTGAAGGCGCTCCTCTCGCAGGCCGGGCCCCCGAGGTACGTCGCGCTGATGGGCTTCCTCCAGCCGTCGCCGGAGCTCGATGCAGCCGCCTCCGAGCTGCGTGACACGATCCGCGAGCGGACCCGCTCGGCGACGACCTTCGGCTACGGGCCCCGCTACCTGCACTCCACCGGGCAGCTCCACAAGGGCGGCCCGGCGAGGGGCCTGTTCCTGCAGTTCGTCCACGACGCCAGCGAGGACGCCGAGGTGCCGGACGCGGGCTACAGCTTCAACACGCTCAAGAACGCGCAGGCGATAGGCGACCTCGAGACGCT
>JBKPHS010000200.1:0-4033 GCA_046729975.1 Actinomycetota bacterium | reverse complement strand
ACATGCCGTACACAAGCGTGTCCGCGGTCGAGGCCGGCGTCGCCGCCGGCGAGCTCGTCCTCGTCGACACCGGGATCGAGTTCGTCGCCCCAGTCGTCGGCGGACGCTGACACAGCGAATTCGCGGCGAGCCCGACGCGAGGGCGCCCGGGCCCCGCCGCCGGATGCGCTCGTCCGAGATGTCCACCACGAAGCGTCCGTCTGAGCTTCTGAACCGGCCGGCGGACTGGCCGGAGACCTGGTCCTCGAGCCTCGCGATGCGCGAGCGGCTCTCCCTGAGCGCGGTACGCATTCGCCGCACGCGCAGCTTCAGCGCGTCCAGCTGTTGTCCAGCCGCTCGACACGGCGCCCGAGTTCCTGGACCCCGCCCTGCGCCTCGCGCGGGCATCCGATCGTCCGGGAGCGAGCGTGTCAGTTATCCGAGCCGAGGTGCTTACGGCGATGCTGACTCACACTCGAGGCGAGCAAGGAGGAAGTCTCCCTGGACCGCTGGACTCCGCAGCCGACTCGGTCACCGTTGTCGCTCGCAAGGAATCGCGCGAGGCTCCAAGCCGCGCCGGGTCTGCCGGCGTGGATAGCCGTCAGAGGTTTTGCCACGCGGACGCCGCCACGTGCCAGAACTCCCGCGAACTCCCGCAAATTGCGCACGCTTACGGCACGCCAGGCGGGCCCGGTTACGTCCCAATCTCCCTGCAAAACTCGCACATTTAGGCGGTGAGCGCATCGCACCCAGGAGGTCGCCGGTTCGAGTCCGGCTAGCTCCATCGATTCCCTGCAAACGCGGCTGCTTCCTCGCGGTCGCGGCGGCGCTGCGGCTGGCCGCGTTCGGCCAGTCAACTTTCAGTCAACTTGGCGTCCGGGGGCGCCGCTCGCGGCGAGGGTCGCGATCCCAGGCAAGGAGGATTGCGATGGGATCGAGCGGCCCCGGCCGCGTTCGGGTCGAGCGCGGCATCTACCGCCAGCCGAACGGCAAGTACGCGGTCTGCTGGCGCCACGCCGGCAGGCTGCGCTTCCGCACGCTCGGGTTTGACGTCGCCGAGGCGCGGCGTGAGCGGCTGGCGCTGATCGCGGCGACCCACGAGGGGCGTGGATCCGGTCCACGCTGTGCATGTTGAGGCCGAAGAGGTTCTCGATCCAGTCGTACGTGTAGGCGCCGGCCCGGCCAGGTCCCATCTGCACCAGCCACGGCCAGATCACCGACGGGGGAGCATCGATTCCGATCGCTCGCGTCGCGACGATGTCGGCGGGATCGAGCAAGTCGTCCCCCGGTAGGCGCCGCGCGGCTTCGTCCGCGGTCGCCCCCCACGTCAACACCTATCCCGCAGATATCTGCGGTAGAGCCGGTCGATCGCCGCCGCGGACGCAGCCACACCGGCGATCGCGATGAGGATCCGCACCGGTCGTCCCATTCGTTCAGAGACTGCCGCGCGGCCGTGCTTACAGGATCGAAGCAATCCCTAGCCTGCGCGTCACCGGGGAGGCGCGGTGCGAGACCAGGTACGCCGCTCCTGTTGGATGCCGTCCGAGCGCGATCTGCACGTTTCTACGTAGGCGGGTTGCGCGTTTGTTCCGATGCCGGTGTGAAGCGGGAGGCGGATGCTTCACGCATGCTTGGTCGTGCACCCATCGGCGTGGTTGCAACCGGGCTCGCCCTCTTCGGGATCGCGCGCTACCGGCGGGATCTGCGGCGCGACGACGAGCGCCTGGCCAGGTTTGAGCCGTCGGTGATCGATACGCCGTTCGGGCGCGTGCAGTACGCGCAGGCCGGCGACGGACCGCCGGTCATGGTCGTGCACGGCGTGCTGGGCGGGTTCGACTTTGGCGTCGGGGTCGGGCGGGTGAATGTGCCGGCCGGCTATCGGATCATCTCGCCGTCGCGGTTCGGGTTCTTTGGGTCGCCGTTGCCGCCGGATCCTTCGCCCGCGGCGCAGGCTGATGCGTTCGCGGCGCTGCTGGATCACCTGGAGATTGTCGAGCTGCCGGTGGTGGCGTTCTCGGCGGGTAGTTCGTCGGCGGTGCAGCTCGCGCTTCGGCACCCTGGGCGCGTCTCGCGGCTGGTCTTGATCTCGCCGAACTCGCCACACCCCGAGCCGCTGCCGAAGCCGCCGCGGCTGCTGGCGCCGATCATCTTCAGCCAGCCGGTGTTCTGGGCGATGCGCTGGCTTGCGCGCTCGCGCGTGGAGGGTATGTCGGGCACGCCCGCCGGGTTCGTGCCCGACGAACGCGAGCGTGCCGCGCTGCGGGAGATCGTCGACGGCCTGTTCCCGGTCGGGCCGCGTGCGCGCGGGACGATCTACGACAGCTACATCGGCAACGTCGACATCGCGACCTATCCGTTTGAGTCGATCACGGTGCCGACGCTGGTCGTCGCCGCCGAGGACGACACGCTGGCGCCGTACAAGGACTCGCGGGCGATGGCTGAGCGGATCCCGGGCGCGCAGTTCGTCAGCGTCCGCCGTGGCGGACACACGCTGACCCAGCTCGACGCCGACGCTCGCCGAGCCGTCGCCGAGTTCATCGGCGCTGCCGAACGGCCCGTGGCGCCCAAAGCGCCGGTGCTTGTCGAAGGAGGTTGATCGGACATGGGCGCCTATCTCTTCGTCGTTATCTGCACGGGCCTCTGGATCGCGTTCGGCTGGGCGCCCGCTAGTAGGCCGATCGTGCTCGACCGGGCGTGGGCCCGCGTTCGCGGGCTGCCGTTGGTTGCGAAGCCGGTCGTGTGGGTCGCGTTCTTCCCCTGGCTGAGCGGCCTGGCCGTTTGGGAGAGCCGCTGGGGCAGCCCGCGCGGGCGGCGCATCGCCGTCGCGCTGGTGGCGCTCGCGTTCATCGTGTTCTGGTCATCGGTGACCTTCGGGGGAGGTGGATCCTCATGAGCACCACTACAGCCCATCCCGCGCGCCATGGGCGCGTCGGGGGCTTCGGCCGCTTCGTCCTTCACTTCTTCGAGATGTGTATGCCGATGTGCATCGGCTGGGCGGTTGGTGACGTCATCTACTTCGCGGTCGCCGATCCGCTCGGCTCATCCGAGCCGTTCCGTGACTGGCCGGAGCTGTCGCTGGCGATCGTCACCTTCAACATGACCGCGCCGATGGCGGCGTGGATGCGATTCCGTGGCATGGCGTGGCGGCCGACGGCCGAGATGGCGGCCGGAATGGTCGTCCTTGCGCTGCTGATCCTCGCCGCCGGCTGGCTCGGAATCGCGGCCATGCAGACGCTCCCGTGGCTCGCCCACGGCCTGATGATGCCGGCGATGCTCGTCCCGATGCTGCTGCGGCTCGAGCTCTACACCGGGCACGCGATGGGAGCCCACGGATGAGCACGAGCGCGGCGCGCCACCCGTCCGTGCGGCGCCCGTCGGGGCTGTTCGCCTACGGAAGCTTCGCGATCATGGTCGGCGGATGGGTGGCGTTCGCGGTCGCGCTGGTCGCCTCCCAGCGGACGCTTGACGAGGTCTGGACATCAGTCCGCGATCTGCCGCTGGTCGTCGAAGGCGTGGTCTGGCTGCTCGGGTTCCCGTTCTTCATCGGCCTTGCGATCTGGCAGGCGTCATGGGACGAGGCCGTGCGCCTGACCGTCATCGCCGTGCTGGCCGTCGCGTACACGTACATGTTCGTCCCGCGGTTGCGGAAGCGATGAGCGCGGCGCCGCCCCAGGTACTGGCCAGGATCAAGGTCGTTCGGCCACCCGGCCGGGTGGCGTCCGCTGGCCTGGCCGCGGCGTTGCTCGCGTCCGCGGTCGCGCTGATCGTCGTCTGGGATGCCGCGTGGTGGCAGACGGTTGCGTTTGCACTCGGGCCTGACCTCGCGGTGCTCTACGGAATCGCGCCGGGCCTCGCTCGCGGGCAGCTGCACCCGCGCGCCGTGTCGCTCTACAACGCGCTGCACCGGTTCTGGGGGCCGCTCGCGCTCGCCCTCGCGGCTATTGCCGCGGGACTGCCGCTCGGCTACGTCGCCGGCGCGATCGCCTGGGGCCTCCACGTCGCATTTGACCGTGCGATCGGCCTGCGGCCGCGCTCCCCCGACGGCTTCCAGCGA
>JBKPHS010000199.1:0-7331 GCA_046729975.1 Actinomycetota bacterium | reverse complement strand
TCCGGCGTCGTCACGAAGCGGCGCAGCGCGTCGGCCACCGGGGACAGGCGGTCGCGCAGGGTGGCCGCGTGCCACATCCCGTCGCGCGGCGTGCCCCGCACGTCGAGGCGCACGAGCGTGCCCCGCCGCAGTGCGTCGATGACCGTGTGGGCGATCGCCAGCATCACGCCCTGACCCGCGGCAGCCGCGGCCTGGGCGGCCGCCTCGGTGGCGAACGCCCCCGGCTCCGGCGCCGGCAGCCCGCTCGAGTGGAAGAACTCGGCGAGCGCCGAGTGTGGCTCGGCGTCCGCCGGGCCGACGAGCCAGCGCTCTTCGCGGAGGGCGTCCAACCGCACCTCGCGCACACCCGCCAGCCGGTGGCCTGAAGGGGCGACGACGATGAGCTTGTAGCGCAGGAACGGTGCGAACTCGACACCCGTCGCAGGTGGCGGGGCCGGTCCGAGCGCGACGTCGGCGCGCCGGTCGGCCAGCAGTGCGGAAAAGTCGTCGGGCGAGGCGACCTCTTGGGTGACCTCGAGCGTCGGCAGCCGCCGCGTGAACGCGTCGAGTAGCGGCGCCGACACGTACTCCGCCACCGTCGGCGACACGACGAGCCGCAGGAGGCCGCGCTCGCCGCGCGCCTCGCCCACCTCGCGCCTGAGCCGGTCCTCCAGCCCCACGATCTCCGCCGCGGCGGCCGCCAGGCGCTCGCCGCCCGGCGTCAGCCGGATGCCGTTCCCGGCGCGAACGAAGAGCACGTCGCCGAGGTCCCGGCGCAGGGAGGCGACAGCGGACGACACTGCCGGCTCGCTCACGCCGAGCGCACCGGCGGCCGCACTCACAGAGCCGGTGCGAGCCACCGTCGCGAACGAGCGAAGCTGCGCGAAAGTCACCTCGAGACGGACTATAAGCGAACGCTTATGGCGCGTTTGAACGCACCACGGCTGAGGAGTACCGTCGCGCTGCAAGCCCCGGAGGAGGGAGAAGATGCAGGTACCCGCGCCCTTCGACTACGCACGCGCCTCGACGGTCGACGAGGCCATCGGGTTGCTCGAGCGGCTCGGGCCCGAGGCCCGGCTCGTCGCCGGCGGCCACTCGCTCTTGCCGATGATGAAGCTGCGCCTCGCGACGCCTGAGCACCTGGTGGACATCAACCCGCTCGAATCGGAGCTCGGCTATATCCGGGAGGACGGCGATGAGATCCGCATCGGTGCGCTGACGCGCCACCGCGACGTCCTCGAGTCGGACCTGCTCGCCGAGCGCTTCCCGATGATCCGTGAGGCGGAGCGGCTGATAGCCGACCCGCCGGTACGCAACCGCGGCACGGTTGGCGGCGCGCTATGCCAGGCCGACCCGTCCGAGGACCTGTCGGCCGTGTTCGCGGCGCTCGATGCACGCGCGGTCATCCGAGGTCGAGACGGCGAGCGCGACATCGACATGGTCGAGTTCCACCAGGGCCCGTACGAGACGGCGGTGGGCGACGCCGAGATGCTGGTCGAGGTTCGGGTGCCGGTGCGCGAGCATCACGGGAGCGCGTACGAGAAGGTCAAGCGCCGCACCGGCGACTGGGCGATCGCCGCGTCGGGAGCCGCCCTCTGGCTCGACGGCGCGAACGTCGCCGCGGCGGGGATCGCTCTGGCAGCGGTGAACCCGCACGGCGTGCGCTCGACCCGTGCTGAGGAGGCGGTCGTCGGCCGTCCGCCGTCCGAGGAGACGTTCGCCGAGGCCGCCCGGCTGGCGGCCGAGGACTGCGACCCGGTCACCGACCAGCGCGGCCCGGCCGACTACAAGCGCCACCTCGCGCGCGAGCTGACCCACCGTGCCGTGCGCCGCGCCGCCGAGCGGGCGCTAGCAAGCTGAAGGAGGAAAGGTGCAGATCAACATCACGCTCAACGGCGCACCGGTCTCGGCGGAGGCCGAGCCCCGCACGCTGCTCGTGCACTTCCTGCGCGACAACCTCGGACAAACCGGCACCCACTGGGGCTGCGACACCACCAACTGCGGCGCGTGCGTCGTACTCGTGGACGGCGAGCCCGTGAAGTCGTGCACGATGCTCGCGGCGATGGCCGACGGCCAGGAGGTCCGCACCGTCGAGGGCCTCGAGCGCGACGGCCAGCTCGACCCAGTGCAGCAGGGCTTCATGGAGGAGCACGGCCTGCAGTGCGGGTTCTGCACGCCGGGGATGATGATGACCGCCCGCGCGCTCCTCGACCGCAACCCCGACCCGACGCCGGACGAGATCAAGGAGGCGATCTCCGGCCAGATCTGCCGCTGCACGGGCTACGCGAACATCGTCAAGTCGATCCGCTGGGCGGCCGAGCATCGCGAGGAGGTGACTGCCTGATGGCCACGACAGAGTCCCCGGTCGGCTTCGGCCGGATGAAGCGCAAGGAGGACCCGAGGTTCATTCGCGGGCAGGGCAACTACGTCGACGACGTGCAGCTGCCCGGGATGCTGCACGGTGCGATCTTGCGCAGCCCGGTCGCGCACGCGCGCGTCGTCTCGATCGACACATCCGCCGCGATGCAGCACCCGCAGGTTCACGCCGTGATCACCGGCAAGGACCTCGAGGCGCAGGGCCTGGCGTGGATGCCGACGCTGTCGGCCGACACGCAGGCCGTCCTGGCGACCGACAAGGTCCGTTTCCAGGGCCAGGAGGTCGCGTTCGTCGTCGCCGACAACCACTACGCAGCCCGTGACGCCCTCGAGCTCATCGACGTCGAGTACGAGCAGCTGCCGGTCATCGTCGACCCGCGCCAGGCCCTCGACCCCGACGCGGCGGTCATCCGCGACGACAAGGAGGGCCAGACCGACAACCACATATTCGACTGGGAGGCCGGCGATGCCGCGGAGACCGACCGCGTCTTCGAGGACGCCGACGTCACGGTGGTCACCCAGGAGATCCCGTTCCAGCGCGTCCATCCGGCCCCGCTCGAGACCTGCGGCGCGGTCGCGGACTACAACGGGGTGACAGGCAAGCTCAAGCTGTGGTGCACGAGCCAGGCGCCCCACGCCCACCGCACGTTGTACGCGATGGTGGCCGGCCTGCCCGAGCAGAAGGTCCAGGTCATCTCCCCCGACATCGGCGGCGGCTTCGGCAACAAGGTGCCGATCTACCCCGGCTACGTGTGCGCGATCGTCGCCTCGATCGTCAGCGGCAAGCCGGTCAAGTGGGTGGAGGACCGGACCGAGAACCTGACGTCCACCGGCTTCGCCCGGGACTACCTCATGCGGGGGCAGATCGCCGCCGACCGCGACGGCAAGATCAGGGCGCTGCGCGTCGACACGATCGCTGACCACGGGGCGTTCAACGCGACCGCGCAGCCGTCGAAGTACCCGGCCGGGTTCTTCCATATCTTCACCGGCTCCTACGACCTCGAAGCGGCGCACTGCACCGTGAAGGGCGTCTATACGAACAAGGCGCCGGGCGGCGTGGCGTACCGCTGCTCGTTCCGCGTGACCGAGGCCGCGTACCTCGTCGAGCGCATGGTCGACCTGCTGGCCGACGAGCTGGAGATGGACCCCGTCGAGCTGCGGATGAAGAACTTCATCCGGCCTGAGCAGTTCCCCTATACGACGAAGACCGGTTGGACATACGACTCGGGCGATTACCCGAAGGCGATGGAGGAGGCGCTGCGAATCGCCGGCTACGAGGACCTTCGCCGCGAGCAGCGCGAGAAGCGCGAGCGCGGCGAGCTCATGGGGATCGGCGTGTCGTTCTTCACGGAGACCGTCGGCGCCGGCCCGCGCAAGGACATGGACATCGCCGGCCTCGGCATGGCCGACGGGGCGGAGCTGCGCGTCCATCCGACCGGCAAGGCCACACTGCGCATCTCGGTGCAGACCCAGGGACAGGGCCACGAGACCACGTTCGCGCAGATCGTCGCCGAGGAGCTCGGCATCCCGGCCGAGGACGTCGACGTGGTGCACGGCGACACCGACCAGACGCCGTTCGGGCTCGGCACCTATGGGAGCCGCTCCACGCCGGTGTCCGGTGCCGCGACGGCGATGGTCGCGAGGAAGGTCCGCGACCACGCGCGGCTGATCGCGGCGGCGGCGCTCGAGGTGTCGCCCGACGACCTCGAGTGGGAGAAGGGCCGCTGGTTCGTGAAGGGCGACCCGGAGAAGGGCCAGACGATCGGGGAGACCGCGCTCGCATCCCACGGCACGGTCGAGCTGCCCGAGGGGGTTGAGGGCCATCTCGACGCCGAGTCGGTCTACAACCCGCCCAACCTCACGTTTCCGTACGGCGCGTACATCTGCGTCGTCGACGTCGACCCGGGCACGGGCGAGGTCAAGCTTCGCCGCTTCATCTCGGTCGACGACTGCGGCGTGCGCATCAACCCCACTATCGTCGAGGGCCAGATCCACGGCGGTCTCGCCGAAGGGGTTGGCATCGCTTTCATGCAGCACATCGCATTCGACGAGCAGGGCAACTGCCTGAGCGGGTCGTTCATGGATTACCTGGTGCCGACCTCGATGGAGGTGCCGGACTGGGAGCTGGGCGAGACGGTCACGCCGTCGCCGCACCACCCGATCGGCGCCAAGGGTGTCGGCGAGTCGTCGAACGTCGGGTCGCCGCCGGCGATCGTCAACGCGGTCGTCGACGCGCTCGCGCCCTACGGCGTCACGCACGTCGACATGCCGGTCACGCCGGCGCGAGTGTGGGAGGCGATGCAGAAGGGCACGACGGAGCCGCCCCAGTGAGTCGCGCGGCAGAGCTGTCCGAGGCGGGCGTCGGGTTCGTCGAGGCGACGGTCGTGCGCTGCTCCTCGCCTACGAGCGCGCGTACGGGCGACCGGGCGATCGTGCTCGGCGACGGGACGATCGAGGGGTTCGTCGGGGGCTCGTGCGCCGACACGACCGTCCGCCTTCAGGCGCTGCGGGCACTCGAGACGGGCGAGTGCTCGCTGCTGAAGATCGTGCCCGGCGAGGAGGAAGGGCCGAGCGAGGAAGAGGGCGCCGTCGTCGTTTCGAACCCGTGCCTGAGCGGCGGTGCGCTCGAGATCTTCCTCGAGCCGCACCTTCCACCGCCGCGCGTGGCGGTGGCCGGCGAGTCGCCGGTCGCGCGGGCGCTCGTCGCGTTGTGCGAGCCACTCGGCTTTCGTGCCCGCCTGGATGCTCTGGCCGAGCCGGGCGACTTCGCCGCCGTCGTGGCATCGCTCGGGCATGGTGACGAGGACGCCGTGCGCCGCGGCCTCGAGGCCGGCTGCGAGTACGTCGGCCTGGTCGCCAGCCGCGTGCGAGGTCCCGCTGTGCTCGAGGAGCTGCGCATCGCCGGGGTGCCCGAGGAGCAACTCGGCCGCGTGCGCACGCCGGCCGGGATCGACATCTCCGCGAAGACTCACGAGGAGGTGGCGCTCAGCATCCTCGCCGAGCTCGTCGCGGCGCGCCGCTCGGCTTCGACGGTGCCGTCGGCTGGAGCGGATGCACCGGCGCCGCGCGAGGCCGTCGACCCGGTCTGCGGCATGACAGTGGTCGTGGGTCCCGGCACGCCCGTGGCGGCCGGCCATGCCTTCTGCTCCGAGGGCTGCCGGGACTCCTGGCTCGCCCATGCGCACTGACGGCTTCCTCTCGGGACTCGTACTCGCCGCGGGGTCGTCGTCGCGTCTCGGAAGGCCCAAGCAGCTCCTGCCCTACCGCGGGGCGACCCTGCTCGACTCGGTGCTCGACACGGCACGCGGCTGTCCGTTCGACCAGCTCGTGGTCGCGCTCGGCGGCTCGGCGGACGAGGTGCGTGCATCCGTCGATCTATCCGGCGCTGACGTCGTCCTGAACGAGGAGTTCGGGAGCGGCTGCTCGTCGTCGATCGCCGCGGCGATGGGCGCGGTCGATCCGCGCTGCGACGTGCTGGTGCTGCTGCTCGGCGACCAGCCGGGCGTGCACGCGGGCACGGTGCGTACTCTGCTCGCCGGCCGTGGCGACGCGCCGATTGCGGTGTGCGCTTATACCGATGCACGGGGCCACCCCTTCGCGTTCTCGCGTGAGACGTTTGGGGAGCTCGAGAACCTGAACGGCGACAAGGCCGTCTGGAAGCTGCTCGATCGGCGCGCGGCGGACGTTGCGCAGGTGCCGGTCGCCGGGCCGGTGCCGCGCGACGTCGACACGTGGGAGGACTACGAGGCGGTCGTCGCCGCCTCGGCGCCGTGAGCCGGGCCGCACGGCCGGGGGCGTCCGCGGCACTCACCGAGCTGCTGCCGGACGTCGAGGGGCTCGTCGCGCGCCTGGACGCGGCCGACTACCTCGCCGACCAGGGTCTCGCCACCGCGATGTTCCTTTCGCTGCGTCTGCCGCAGCCGCTCCTGCTGGAGGGGGAGGCGGGCGTCGGCAAGACGGAGTCGGCGCGCGCGCTCGCCGACGCACTCGGCACGCCGCTGATCCGCCTGCAGTGCTACGAGGGGATGGACAGCTCTGAGGCGCTGTACGAGTGGAACTATCCGCGGCAGTTGCTGCGGATCAGGCTCGCCGAAGCGGGCGGCGAGGATCTCGCGGAGGACGACCTGTTCGGCGACGCCTACCTGATCCGCCGGCCCGTGCTTCAGGCGATCGAGCACCCCGGCCCGCTGCCCGCGGTGCTGCTCGTCGACGAGCTCGATCGCTCTGACCACGAGTTCGAGGCGTTCCTGCTCGAGGTGCTCGCCGACGCCGCCGTGACCGTGCCGGAGCTCGGCACCATCCGCGCGACGCACCCGCCCGCGGTCGTCCTGACGTCTAACCGCACGCGCGACCTGCACGACGCGCTCAAGCGCCGGTGCCTCTACCACTGGATCGACTACCCGTCGCCCGAGCGCGAGGTCGAGATCGTCCGCCGTCGCGTCCCCGGCAGTTCTCCGGAGCTCGCAGAGGACGTGACCGTGGCCCTCGGGCGGTTGCGGGCCGCCGACGTCCAGAAGCCGCCCGGTATCGCCGAGGGCATCGACTGGGTGGCCGCGCTCGAGGTGCTGGGCGCGGAGCGCCTCGACGCTGACGCCGCCGATCGCACGCTCGGCGCTGTGCTCAAGTACCGCGAGGACCAGGCGGCGGTCCGCGCTGAGGGTCTCGAGAAGCTCGTTCGGGGGCGGGCATGACGCGGACCGCCGAGCCCGCGCGCGTATTCACCCGCGCGCTCTCCCGAGACGCGCCCTTTGCCGCCGTCGCGCTCGGCCGTTCGCTGCGCGCGGCCGGACTGCCCGTCACGCCGGACCGCTCCGCAACGTTCACCGCCGCCGCCCGGCTGCTCGACGTCCGCGATCGCAGCGGGCTCTATTGGGCGGCTCGGCTCAGCTTCGTTACCGCTGGCGACCAGGTCGCGTCGTTCGACGCCGTTTTCGGCGCCCTCGTCGACGGGCTCACCGACGCGGCCGACGCCGAGC
>JBKPHS010000198.1:0-9091 GCA_046729975.1 Actinomycetota bacterium | reverse complement strand
CGCCTGGCCGAGGCGGCGTTCGTGGGTCACGCAGCGATCGCAGTTCGCGAGGTGGGCGTCGAGCCTCGCGGACGCGCGTTCGCCCAGAGGGCCGTCGATGCGGTCGGAGATCAGCCGCTCCGCGCGCTCGCACCAGCCGCTCCCGGTGAGCGCGACCAGAGAGCGGCGCAGCGCCTTGCGCCCGCGGGCCAGCGCGACAGCCGCAGCCGACTGTTCGATCCCGAGATCGCGGGCCGCGGCCTCCCGCGGCGCCCCAGCCATCTCCACGAGCGCGAGCAGCCGCACGGCCTCGCCGTCGAGATCCGGCAACGCGGCCTCGACGTGGGCTAGCGCGGCGTCCGGATCGACCGGTCCGGCCGGCCGCAGTGGCACTGCTCGAAGCGGAAGGCCCTCCATCGCGGGGGAGCATAACTCGGCCTCTGGACCATGCCTCAAGCGGGCGTTAGGGTCTTCACCGGGCGCCTGATAGAAATATCCCCAAATTCGGCCCGGTTTCGGTCTTTTCCCCATGGGAGGTGACTTGAGGTGGCGGACTACGCAAAGGACGTGCTGGTGGATACCCAGTGGGTCCAGGACCACTTGGACGACGACTCGATCCGGATAGTCGAGGTCGACGAGAACCCCGCCCTCTACCAGGAGGCGCACATCCCGGGCGCGATCGGCTTCGACTGGAAGACAGATCTTCAGGACCAGGTCAAGCGCGACTTTCTTGGCCCGGAGGACTTCGGCGAGCTCATGGGCAGCCGTGGGATCTCGAACGATCACACGATCGTGCTCTACGGCGACCGCAACAACTGGTTCGCGGCCTACACGTACTGGTACTTCAAGTACTACGGGCACGACAACGTTCGGCTGATGAACGGCCCACGCGAGAAGTGGATCGAGGAGGGCCGGCCGACCACCAGCGACGTCCCGAGCTACGACGCGGCGACCTTCAACACGCAGCCCGGCGACGAGGCGATCCGCGCGAAGCGGGGCGAGGTGCTCGAGCGGCTCGGCACGAACACCAGCCTCGTGGACGTGCGCTCGCCGCAGGAGTACTCGGGCGAGTTGATCGCAATGGCGGGCTACGAGCAGGAGGGCGCCCAGCGCGCTGGCCACATCCCGGGCGCCGCCTCGGTGCCCTGGGCGCAGGCGGTGCAGGAGGACGGCACGTTCAAGTCAGCCGACGACCTGCGCGAGCTCTACTCGAGCAAGGGCGTGCTGAACGGCAACGACGTGATCGCCTACTGCCGCATCGGCGAGCGCTCGGCCCACACCTGGTTCGTGCTACACGAGCTCCTCGGCGAGGACAACGTCAAGAACTACGACGGCTCGTGGACGGAGTGGGGGAATATGGTTGGGGTGCCCATAGAGAAAGACGTGTAGTCGGTAGTCGGTAGTCGGTAGTCGGTAGTCAGTACCGATTACCGATTACCGGTTCCAAGCGCTCAAGCAGCGATTGCACGATGCGCGCGGTGGCCCCCCACACGAGCGTGTCTCCGATCCTGTAAGTCGGCGTCCTGATCGGGACGCCCTTCCGGATGAGGCGCTTCATCTCGAAGCCGCGGACCAGGTCCGGCAGGGACAGCTCCAGCACCACCTCCACCTCCGTGGGCTGAGGCCTCCAGGCATGGCCCGGCCTGATGGCCCCCACGAAGGGGTGTACGCGGTAGCCCGTCACGAACGTGCCGACCGGCGGTAGCGCGCCCAGCAGCTCCACGTCCGCGGGCGCGAGGCCTATCTCCTCCTCGGTCTCGCGCAGGGCGGTCTCGCGCAGGTCCTCGTCCGGCGTGTCCTGGCGGCCGCCCGGGAACGAGATCTCGCCGGCGTGGCGGCGGAGGTCCTCGCGGCGCTTCGTAAAGACGGCGTGCAGCGCTCCGGAGTCGAGGTAGAGCGGCACGAGCACCGCCGCGTCGGTCGTTCCGGGGGCGTCGAGCGCGGCCGCCTCCTCGGGCGTCAGGAGCAGCTCGCGCAGCCGGTCGGCGGTGACCATGGCGACCTACCGGCGAAGTCAGCTGACCTCGAGCCTCTCCTCGAACATGACCTCGCCCTCGAGCGTCCGGTGCACCGGACACTTGGCCGCGATCTGCATCAACCGCTGGCGCTGGTCCTCGGGCAGCTCCTTGGGCAGCCGGACGATCATCGCGAAGCGCGTGGGCGAGCCGCGCTGGGCCGGCTCGTAGTCCACGTCGACCGCGACGTCGCCGATGTCCCAGCCCTTGCGGTTGGCGTACATCTCGATCGTGACCGCGGTGCAGGAGGCGAGGCTGGCGGCAAGGAGCTCCTGCGGGTCGGGGCCGGAGTCGTCACCGCCCTTGTCCTTCGACTCGTCGGCGACCACCGTGTGGCCGCGGATCTCGATCTCGTGCTTGAGGCTGCCGTTCTCCCTGCGGGCGATTGCTCTCATGCTCTCCCCTCGAACAGCTTCGGCTCGGGCTCGTCCGCGTAGCGCGCCATCGCAAAGAGCGCGTCGGAGGCGCGATTCAGGTAGCGCAGCAGCGTGTCGTCGGCGAGATCGCCCATGGCCTTCAGCTCCACTACCCGGCGTTCGGCTCTCCTGATCGCGGCACGGGCGACGTCCAGCCGCGCCGACAGCTCGGTGCCGCCGGGGATGACGAACTTCGGCGGCAGCTCGACGTGCGCCATGTAGCGGTCGATGTCCGACTCGAGCCGCTCGACCATCTCTGCCGTGACCTTCGAGACGCCCGGCTCGAGGCGCTCCGCCGCCTCGGGCGCGGTGGCCAGCTCCGCCCCGGCGACGAACAGCTCGGTCTGGATTCTCAGGATGTCGTGGGCGAGCTGGGGGTCGGCGACGGCATTGGCCCGGCAGAGACCGAGCGCCGAGGCCGCCTCATCCACCGAGCCGTATGCCTCGGGGCGCGGATCCGACTTCCCGACCCGGCCGCCGTACCAGAGGCCGGTCGTGCCGTCGTCGCCCTTGCGCGTATAGATCTTGACCACTGTGCCGAGGCTACTCGAGCACGTTGAAGACGAGGCCCGTCGGGATCTTCGGGAAGAAGTAGGTGGACTTGGGCGGCATCGACTCGCCGGCCTCGGCCACCTCCCGCACCTGCTCGACGGGCGTCGGCCGCATGAAGAACGCCGCCTCCGCGGCGCCGGTCTCCACGCTGCGCACGGCCTCTTCAAAGGTGCGCGAGTACGAGAGGCCACGCTGCTCTGCGATGTCGTCCTCCGACATCCCGAGCGCGCCGCGCAGCACGAGCGCCTCGAGCACCGCAGTATCGAGCCGGCGGTAGGCCTCCGACCTCCCGGGCAGCGCCTCGTCCGCGATCGACTCGTCCCGGAGGATGAGCCGGAGCGGCCGGCGGTCGCGTGCGTCGAGGTAGCCGAAGACGATGCCTGGCGCGTCCTGTTCCGGCTCGAGCTCGGAGAGCTCGACTTCCACTGCGTCGAAGTCCTGCTCGATGACCTGGCGCAGCGCCTGGCGCCGGTGCTCGTCGAGCCCGTTCAGCAAGCGGTGGGTGGGGAAGATCGTCAGCCCGGGGTCCGAGAGCGAGCAGAGGAACATGAGCACATAGCGGTGCTCGCCCTCGCCGCCGATCTCGTCGGCGTACGCACGGGCGGTCTCGTAGCGGTGGTGGCCGTCGGCGATCAGGAGCTCCGCCTCGGCGAGCGCCGACTGCACCTCCGCAATCGCATCGGGGTCGTCGACCCGCCAGATCCGGTTGACCGTGCCGTCGGCGTCGGACGCGGTGCCGAACGGCGCTCCCTTCGTCGCGGGTGCCAGCGCCTTCCAGGCGCGATCCTCGGGATCCGGGAACAGACTGAAGATGGGGGAGAGGTTGGCGCGCGTCGCGCGCGTCAGACGCAGGCGATCCTCCTTCGGACCGGGATGCGTGCGCTCGTGCGGCCGGATCCGGCCGGCGCCGTAGTCCTCCACGCGCACCCGGCAGAAGAATCCGTGCCGCGTGAGCGCACGCCCGTCGGGCCCGGTGTAGTCCTGGGTGAGGACCCACAGCGACGGCTCGCGCTCACGCACCAGCACGCCCTGTTGCTGCCAGGCTTCGAGCGTGGTCTGGGCGTGCAGGTAGGGGTCGCCGCCGTTGACTCGCGGCAGGTCGATCTCGACGACGTTGAACGGGCTCCGCCGCACGAGCTCGGCGCGCTGCGCGTCGTCGATCACGTCGTAGGGCGGCGCCGCCACGGCCTCGAGCGAGCCGACGACCCGCGGGTCGTCGCGGCGGGGGCGCAGCGGCTGGATCTCGGCCATCGGGCGCGGAACGCTAACGTGCGCCGAAGTCAGTCGTGTAGACGGCGGCGTTGGACACGCCGGCGGCGGGGGCGCCGCGCGCGATGCCGACCCCGATGTCGCGGAACTCGCGTCCCAGGATGTTCGCCCGGTGCTTGGTGCTCCGCATCCACGCGCGTACGATCGCGCGAGGCGTGGAGTTCCTCCCGGCGCCCCAGGCGATGTTCTCGCCCACGACGGTGAACGAGTAGCCCGCCCGTCGGATCCGGTCGTCCCAGTCCCGTCCCCCGAGCGTGTTGTGTCCGAAGTAGTCGCGCTGCGCCATGTCGCGACTGTGGCGGACGGCAGCATCGTGCAGCTGCCGGTTGGAGCGGAGTGCCATGCGGCCGCGGGTGGTCCGCTCGCGGTTGAGCAGGCAGAGCGTCGCGCGCTCGACCGTCGAGAGCCTCGCGGTGCTCGGCCGAGAGTCCGCGCCGGAGCAGCGCTCGGCCGCCGCCGCGTCGGGCGCGAGCAGCAGCGCTGCGAGCAGGGGAGCGATGAGGAGACGCCGAAGCACCGACACGAGCCTAGACTTCAACGTCTCGGGGCGTGGCGCAGCCTGGTAGCGCGCGTGCTTTGGGAGCACGAGGTCGCCGGTTCAAGTCCGGCCGCCCCGATTAGGTTCATGGCGCGCACCTCGCCCGTCGACGGCCGAGTCCACTGCGACCAGCTCGGACATCGTTGGTTAGAGTGCCGCGCCGGGAGAACGGGTGGGGACCGATCGTCGTTTGAATCGACTGCGGGGCTGGCTTGCCGGCGTCGTCGTGCTGACCGCCGCTATCGCCCTCGCGGCGTCGCAGGCTGCGGCGCACGTCGAGCGGGCCTCCTACTGGCCCGATCCAGCCCCGGACAACTCGGTCAATCCGCCCGCGGGCGGCAAGGTTCCGGACGCCCGCGACCTCTACACGGCTCTGGACGAGTCCAAGCCCGGCACGACGCGAGTGGTCTGCCAGGGCAGCGTGCCCAGCTCGAGGCGGGTCAGCAAGCTCACTCGCGGACTTCGCGCGGCCCGCCGCAGGCATGCCTCGCGGACGCGCATCAAGTCGCTGCGGCGCAGGCTCGGGACGGCGCGCCGCAAGTACGCGGCGGCCGTCCGGCGCAACACCTCGATCCACGAGCTGAGGCAGGCGGTCGGCCGCGCCCGGACGAGCGGCTACAAGCTCCGTCCCTCGGAGGCGTCGCGGTCGCTCAGCCGGCCGAGCGCCAAGCGGCTGATCCGCTTCAACGGAAAGCTGCTCGCGCGCTGCAAGTTCGACTCGATTCAGGAGGCCGTGTCGGCCTCGGGCAACAACGACCGGGTCGTGATCATGCCCGGGCTCTACACCGAGCCCGAGTCGCGGGCTCAGCCGACGAACGACCCGAAGTGCGCGCACCTCAGGCAGCAGAACGACGAGGGCCAGAGCAACGCGGTCTCCTACGCGTACCAGTTCGAGTGCCCCAACGACCAGAACCTGATCGCGGTGATGGGGCGGCGCCCCGGGGCGGGCAAGGATCCCCAGCCTCCGCTGTGGGACCGTCACAACATCCCGAACCTCGGGCCCTGCATCCGCTGCAACCTCCAGATCGAGGGCTCCGGTGTCGGGCCGGACGACGTGGTGATCGACGCGGGCCGCGTCGAGTCCGGGGACCGCGGGCCGATCGAGCCGAAGAAGGACGTCGGCATCAGGGCGGATCGCGCGGACGGTTTCGTGCTCCGCAACGTCAAGGTCCGGCACGCCACGGAGCACAACATCTACGTGCTCGAGAGCGACGGCTATCTCCTCGAGCGCTTCAAGACCTTCTACGCGGGCGAGTACGGCGTGCTCACGTTCGTCGAGGACCACGGGGTGATGCAGGACTGCGAGGCTGCCGGCCACGGCGACTCGGGCCTCTATCCGGGCGCCGCAGCAGAGACCGGCGAGCAGACGGTGGAGCCCGCGCCGCGCTACAACCAGGAGGTTCGCTTCTGCGACTCGCACCACAACGCGTCGGGCTTCTCGGCCACCAGCGGCAATGCGGTCCACGTCCACCACAACCGGTTCTACGACAACGCCCTCGGGCTGACCACCGACGTGTTCACCGCCTCCGGGCATCCGGGCTTCCCGTCCGACTCCCTGCTGGTCGAGCACAACGAGTTCTACTCGAACAACTTCAACCCGTACGTGAAGGGCTCCGACGTCGAGCCGAGCGTGCCGTTCCCGGTGGGCACGGGCCTGTGGATCGCCGGCGGCAATAACGAGACGGTCCGCAACAATCACTTCTGGGACAACTGGCGCCGGGGCACGATGCTGTTCTCGGTGCCCGACGCGTTCGTGTGCGGGCCCGCCGCGGGCGGCAACGAGCAGGCGGGCTGCGACCCGGCGAAGGTGTCGACGTCGCACCGGAACCGCCACTACGACAACGTGATGGGGAGGGACCCGAACAGCACGCGCGACCCGAACGGCACCGACTTCTGGTGGGACGAGTTCGCGGACAACGTGAACAACTGCTGGTACGGCAACACCGGCAAGGACGGCACCGCCGGGAGCGTCACGAGTGAGCCGGCCACCCTGCCGAGCGACTGCGCCACCAGCCGCGGGCACGGCAACCCGGCCCAGGAGGCCGAGCTCACCCATTGCCTCGGCGACATCACGTTCAACACGGACACCTGCCCCTGGTTCGTCACGCCGCCGGAGCCCAAGTAGGGCCATGCGGCTGCGACGGCCGCTCGGGGCCGCGGCCGTGCTCGCCGGGCTCGCGCTAGCCGCCTGCGGTGGCGGCTCCGACTCCGGCGATCCTCAACCGCCTCACGCGGGCGGGATCAGGACGCCGATACGGCTGGCCGACTGCAGCGATTGGCGGAGCGGCGACGTCCGAGAGCGCTTCGACACCGTTCGCGCGATTCGCGAGTTCGCCGGCGGGCCTGCCGGCTCAGGAGGGCACGGCGCGGTACTCGAAGACCGCAAGGCCTACAAGCTGTTCGAGAGCTATTGCGCGCAGGACCTCGCCAGCGGCTTCAAGCTCTACAAGCTCTATACGCGCGCGGCCGCCTTCAGCGGCCGGTAGCGCGGCGCTGGACCTAGGTCACATGGCGGCCATGGCGGCCTTGGCGCGCTCCTCCATCTCCTCGGGTGGGACGTCCTCCACGTGCGTCGCGAGCTGCCACTGGTGCCCAAACGGATCCGCGATCCTGCCGGAGCGGTCGCCCCAGAACATGTTCTCCACCGGGCTCGTGAGCGTCGCGCCCGCGTCGACCGCCTGCTGCACGGCGGCGTCCACGTCGTCGACATACATGAAGAAGACGGCGGTGGTCCCACCGAGCTCCTTCGGGGGCTTTGAGGTCGCCTGCGGGAAGGGATCGGAGACCATCACGAGACCGTTGCCGATCTCGAGCTCCGCGTGGCCGACCTTGCCGTCCGGGGCGGGCATGCGCACGCGCTCGTTCGCACCGAACGCGCGCTTGTAGAAGTCGATCGCCTGCGCGGCGTCGTCGACGGCGAGGTAGGGAGTGAGGGTCGGGTATCCCTCGGGAATGTGCTTCGCCGGCATGGGGTGCCTCCAGTCCGGTCGGGGGATCGAAGCAGGACCGATGCTACCGATCGACATTGCGCTGCCCCGGCCGCCTCCGGGGCTATTCTGGGCGCCAGCGGCCCGCCCCCGTAGCTCAGTGGATCAGAGCGGACGGCTTCTACCCGTTAGGTCGCAGGTTCGAATCCTGCCGGGGGCGCTCTGCACTGCTTCAGGTCGTGTCCGACCCTCCCGATAGAGAGCCTGACGACTACCCTCTGCACCCGATGCCCACCTGCCTAGTCACCGGCGGCGCCGGATTCCTCGGCTCGCATCTCTGCGACTACCTGCTCGAGCGCGGCAACCGCGTGATCTGCGTGGACAACGCGGAGACGGGCTCGCTGAACAACATCGAGCACATCAGGCGCGACGACTTCCGCTTCCTGATGCTCGACATCACCTCTCACTACGAGGTCGACGAGCCGATCGACTTCGTCTATCACATGGCCTCGCCGGCCAGCCCGATCGACTATGCGCGGCTGCCGCTGCACACGCTCAAGGTCGGCGCGTACGGCACGCACAACTCTCTCGGTCTCGCGAAGGTCCACCGCGCGCGGTTCCTGCTCGCCTCGACTTCCGAGGTCTACGGCGATCCGCTTGTCCATCCGCAGCCCGAGACCTACTGGGGCAACGTCAACCCGATCGGCCCCCGCGGCGTCTACGACGAGGCCAAGCGCTACGCGGAGGCGCTGACGATGGCGTACCTGCGCCAGCAGGGCGTCGACACGTGCATCGCTCGGATCTTCAACACCTTCGGCCCCAGAATGAGGCCGCACGACGGCCGCGCGATCCCGACCTTCCTGCGGCAAGCCCTCGCCGACAAGCCGGTCACCGTCTTCGGCGACGGATCCCAGACGCGCAGCTTCTGTTATGTGGACGACCTGATCGAGGGCCTCGTCAGGCTCGCCGAGTCCGGCGTTCACGAGCCCGTCAATCTCGGCAACCCGCGCGAGATGTCGCTGCTCGAGATGGCGAAGACCGTGATCGAGGTGACCGAGTCGCGCTCGGAGATCGTGTTCGAGGCGCTGCCGGTAGACGATCCAAAGGTGCGCCAGCCCGACATCACACGCGCGCGCGACCTGCTCGGCTGGGAGCCGAAGGTCGAGCTGCGCGAGGGCCTCCAGAAGACGGTCTCGCACGCGCTGGAGGAGCTTGGCCGCGGCGCGGGGATCAGCGGGAAGTAGCGATGTCCAGCTCCGAGGCAAAGAACCTCGAGGCGATCTCCAAGGCGATCGACCAGCACAACGCGAGCTGCGAGTTCCCGGCCGTAGCCGTGGCGCTGAACCCGTTCGAGGTCGAGCGGCTCGGCTGGGATTCGATCCGCGGCCTGCCGAT
>JBKPHS010000197.1:0-8932 GCA_046729975.1 Actinomycetota bacterium | reverse complement strand
CACGCGACGGATCTGATCGGCGGCCCGACGCCAATGCCTGCATTCGAGACCAAGTGATCGATAAAGGAGGCAAACGATGAGACGAGTACTGATTCGCTACCGGTTGAAGCCCGAACATGTGGGGCGCAACGAGGAACTGGTGCGCGCGGTGTACGAGGAGCTACACCGCGCGGCTCCGCCGGGCTTCCGCTACACGACCTTCAAGCTCGAGGACGGTGTCAGCTTCATGCACATCTCCGAGTCCGAAGGCGATGAGAGTCCGCTGGCCGGCCTGGCGTCCGCCCAGGAGTTCCAGCGGGGGATCGCCGACCGCTGCGAGGAGCAGCCGGTGATCATGCAGCTGACGGAGGTCGGCTCGTACCGCGCCGGGGCTGACTAGATGCTCAGCTGATAGCCGCCGCGGCGGCTGATGGGGCCGCCGACGATCTCCGTCGACGGCCCCGAGCTCTTCTCGGGCGTCTACGAAACCGCCGCTTCTCGCGAGAAGTGAGCGCCACCTTCCGGTGTTGCAGACGCTTGCTGCGGACGAAGAGCGGTAGCGCCGACGGCGAAGCTCGCACTATCGGTTTCGGCGTCAAGCGATAACGACGTCCGATGCCTGGGACGGTGTTACGCGCCAGCGGCGCTGGGCATTCTGTGGGGGATGGCGGCGTTCGCGCTTCTGAGCAGCGTCTTCGGGCACGGCGAGCCGATTCCGGGGCGGCACACCTGTGACGGGGAGGATCTCTCGCCGCCGCTGTCTTGGTCGGGCGCTCCGGAGGGGACGCGCTCGCTGGCGCTGGTCGTCGACGACCCCGACGCCCCGGCGGGAACGTTCACCCAATGGCTCGGCGGGGGGCTCGACCCTGGCGCCGAAGGGCTTGGCGAGGGGGAGCCCGCACCGGTCGAGGGGCGCAACGACTTCGGCACGAGTGGCTACCGCGGCCCCTGCCCCCCGCCCGGCCACGGCCGCCACCGCTACTTCTTCCGGCTCTACGCGCTTGACCTCGACCCGGAGCTGGGGCCGGGTGCCGGCAAGGGCGAGCTCGAGCGCGCGCTGGAGGGACACGCCCTGGCGGCGGCCGAGCTGATCGGCACCTACGAGCGCTAGGAGGGGGAAATGGACCGCTACTTCTGGGTCAGCACCCGCAGGATCAAGCCGGACACGCGGGAGCAGTTCGAGCAGGCCTGGCGGCCGGCCGAGTTCCCGGCTGGCCTGGTGGCGGCCTACGTGCTGTACGCCGGGTGGGCATCTCGATCTGGGACTCCGCAGCGACGTGCGACCGCTACCGCGGCTCCGACATCGAGGCCCGCCGCCGGGAGGCGATGGATCCCTTCGTGCTCGAGGAGCGGTCGAGCTTCTACACCGGCGGGGAGCTGGGAATCCCAGGCCGCTGACGAATCCACGCCCGAGCGGTTCAAGGCGCCCCTTCTTCGCTGGCAACGAGCCGCTCGACCGCGCAGATTCGCGACGCTTTTAAGGCCGCCGGGGCGCCGGCTGGTTATAGCTGCAGGTCGCGGATGCCGCCGAAAATGGTGCCGCTCGTCCTCTTCTGCCGATACCCGCTCCTTTGTAGGTAGGGCAGCCGCAGCGGCGCGTAGGCAAAGCAGTCGACTTGGTCGTCGTGAGCCGCGTTTGGGAACGCAGCAAGCTCCGCCTCAAAGCTGTGAAGCCCTGAGCGCCGAGTCGGTGGTAGACGGCGTGTGCCTCGACCTGGGGATCGCTTGTCAGGCATGCGGTCTAGGGTCGCGACGACGGGCGTGAGTCTGACGGCTCGATGGCGTGCAGGGACGATGGGTTGTGTGACGCCCCACGCCGAGATCGAGGTCGCGTGCCGCGGCTATCGCTTCGCGCCGAAACCGATAGTGCGAGCTTCGCCGTCGGCGCGACCGCTCTTCGTCCGCAGCGAGAGCCTGCGACGCGCCGTTGGGACCCCCGCATCCGTGCGACAGCGGGAGCGGTGTCCCGCTAGACGATCGGCCCCGCAGGACGGTGTGACTGCCGGGCGCTGGGTCTCCCTTGCTCGGCTGACCGTCCGTTCGCGGTGCTCGTTCGCCGGCAACTTCGGGGCGGGTATCGTCCGGCGAATGGAACACGAGACCTGTCTGCGGTCGCTGTACGTTGCGTTCAACGCACGGGACATCGACGCTGCCCTGGCGACGATGACGGCCGATGTGGACTGGCCGACCGCCTGGGACGGCGGGCGCGTCGTGGGACATGACCGGATTCGTGACTATTGGGAGCGTCAGTGGGCGGAGATTGACTCGAGCGCCGAGCCGATCGCGATCAGCGAGCGTCCCGATGGTCAGGTGGAGGTGAGGGTGCGTCAGGTCGGTCGCGACTTGGCGGGGCGTGTGCTGTTCGACGAGGAGGTCCGGCACGTCTACGCGTTTCGGGGCGATCTCGTCCAGCGCATGACGATCGAGCGGTAGCGCCGGGCTGATTGCCGGGCTGTACGCGCCACGGCGCTCTCGCAGTCACGACGGATGCGGGCGTCCCCAACGGCGCGTCGCAGTCTCTAGCCTCGGACGACCTCCGCAAGCCCGGGACACGAGCCAGCTCTCGCCTGCTCCTGTCAGCGATGCAGGAGCTCGCCGCTCGCCGCGGCGGACAGCCGGAGGTCGTCCCAGCGAGCGTCCTCGGTGTACGCACTCGGACGCCCGCTCCCGCACTAAGGGACGTGACGCGGCTCGCGCCGGCCGGAGCTCGATCCCGTACCGATGAGTTGAATGCCCTTACACGGTCTCTTAGCCGAAGGGGTCTACTACGACTGAAGGGGCCCCGAGCTACGACGACACAGGAGATGCCCATGAATTGGACGCTCGAAGTGGTGTGGGTCCCCGTCTCGGATGCGGACCGTGCGAAGGCGTTTTACGCCGAGCAGCTCGGCTTCAACGTGGACCACGACACCCAGGTCGGCGAGGGAAATCGGATCGTTCAGCTCACCCCTCCCGGGTCTGGCTGTTCGATCGTCATCGGTGAGGGGACGATCGTTCCGGACATGCTGCCGGGCTCCCTCAAGGGCTTGCAGCTGGTCGTTCCCGACATCCACGCGGCGCGTGCTCAGCTCGCCCAGCGAGGGGTGGAGGTCGGTGAGATCCAGGTCATGGGCGAGAACCCCACTCCTCAGCCCGACCCACTCGACAACGTCGGGTTCGTCTTCTTCAGCGATCCGGACGGCAACGGTTGGGCCGTGCAGCAGATATCTGCCCGAGGCTAGTCTCAGCCCGCGGCGCCGCTGCGGCATTCTCGGGCTTGCCGCTGCTGCTGTCGCCAGGGTTGCGAGCGTGTCATGGTCGCCGCGCGCATGCCTCCGATCGACGACACGGAGCAGTCCAGGTCCCGGAGCAAGACACGCCCGCTGCGCCGGCGATTGCGGAAGTCCGACCCGCGCGTCTGCGGCGCGTCTGTCGAGACGCCTCCTTCCAGCGAAGGCAGCACTTTCGGCGCCGTAGAGCGTGCAGGCGGGCGGAGGAGCGCTCTTGTGGCTTGCGGCCGCCGAGTCACTGGCAGACGCAGCCCGACGATTCGCGGCTCGTCACCGATGAGTTGTGGTGGTGCGCGCGGGTCAAAGCAACCCACGGGAGAAGCCCCAATGTCGAGTACCCGCACCTCGCTGAGCGTCCGGTCCGCAGATGGGACCCGGATTGCGTTCGACCGGGTGGGTGACGGCCCGCCCGTGATCCTGGTGGAGGCGGCTCTCCACTATCGCGACTTGAGCTCGTTCAGCGGTCTGGTCCCCTTGTTGTCAGGGGAGTTCTGCGTCTACGCGTACGACCGCCGCGGTCGCGGGGAGAGCACGGACACGACGCCGTATTCACCGGATCGCGAGGTCGAGGATCTCGAGGCGCTGATCGCGGAGGCCGGTGGATCGGCGCACCTTTACGGGTACTCCTCGGGAGCCCTGCTCGCCCTGCGCGCCGCCGCTCACGGCCTTCCCATTGGCCGGCTGGCCGTGCTCGAGCCACCCCTCGAGGACAACGGCGCCGGTCCGGAGTCCGATCTGACGGCTGAGCTCGCAGGGCTCGTCGGTGCCGGCCGCAACGACGATGCGGTCGAGCACTTCCACCAGAGCATCGGCGTGCCGGCCGAGTTCGTCGGCTCGATGCGATCCACGCCCGAGTGGGCGCAGATGGAATCGATCGCACACACGCTGGTGTACGACTGCACCATCTCGGACACCACCACATCCACCCTGCTCCGCTCCGTCGAGGTCCCCACCCTGGTCCTCGACAGCGAGGGCAGCAGCGACAACCTCACCGGCTGGGCGGCCACGGTCGCAGGCGAGCTGCCCGACGGCAGCCACCGAAGGCTCGCCGGCGAGTGGCACAGCGTCCCGGACGAGGTGCTCGCTCCCGTGCTGCTCGAGTTCTTCCAGGATTAGGCGGAAAGGAGGGTTGGTCGTGATGCCTGCCGTCGAGGAATATCTGGCCCGCGCCCCCGAGGGCCATCGAAACGCCCTCAAGCAGATGCGTGAGGCCGTCAGGTCGGCTCTGCCGGACGCCGATGAGGTCATCCGGAGGGGAGTCCCCGCGTTTCGCTACCAGGGGAAGCCGCTCGTTAGCATCGGAGCCGCACAGCGTCACGTGTCCCTGTACGTGATGTACGGCGCGGTGCTGAAGGCACACGCCGAGGAGCTGGAGGCATACGACACCTCGAACACGGTGGTTCGATTCGACCCCAACCGGCCGATACCGTTAGGGCTTGTCACGAAGCTGGTGGGGGCGCGCGCCGCGGAGATCGACAGGACGCGCCCGGACTAACCGACCCTGTTTCCGCTGTGGCGTACGACGAAGACCTCGCCAACCTCATCCGCGAGCTGATCGCCGACGAGCCCAACGTCACCGAGCAGCGGATGTTCGGCGGCCTGGGTTTTCTGGTCCGGGGGAATATGGCCGTCGCGGCCAGCGGCCAGGGCGGCCTGATGGTCCGCGTCGATCCCGAGGACACCGCCGCCCTTCTCGCGAAGCCGCACGCGCGACCGTTCGAGATGCGGGGTCGCGAGATGCAGGGCTGGCTCCGAGTCGAGTCGGAAGGCCTGCGAACCAAGCGCCAGCTCGCACCATGGGTCAGGCGCGGCGTCGCGTACGCGCGCTCGCTTCCCCCGAAGCCATGAGCACGATCCACGACTACCTCCAGGGGCTGCCGGATGACCGGCGCGCCGCGTTCGAGCGGGTGTGCGCCGTCGTCCGCCGGGCCGTTCCCGCTGCCGAGGAAGGCAAGAGCTACGGGCTGCCGGGCGTTCCGCTGGAACGGCAGCCCGCTGCTCGGCTTCCGCGCGTTCAAGGACCACCTCAGCGTGATGCCGTTCAGCGCCGATGTCGTCGCGGCGGTCGCCGATCGGCTCGAGGGGTTCCACCTCTCGAAGGGCAGCGTGCGCTTCTCGCCGGACCAGCCGATCCCCGAGGAGGTGCTGCTTGAGATGGTCCGCCTGCGCCAGACAGAGCTGTCTAGCTGAGCGACGGCGTCCAGGCAGGCGTTGGCGCGACTAGCCCAGGGGGATTTTGAACCCACGAGGGCGCGACGATGTGCTTGGGAGGACGCCGATCGCGGGCGACGATAGATTGGCGCGCGCATGGCCTTTCTGTACCGACTCCTGCCGCCGCGGCCCAGCTTCTCCGAGGACATGAGCCCCGACGAAGCCGAGGTGATGGAGCGCCACGTCGGCTACTGGCAGGACCTGCTCAACCGCAACGTGGCTGTCGCCTTCGGCCCGGTGCTCCATCCGAAGGAGCCGTGGGGCCTCGGCCTGCTCGATCTCGATGAGGAGCAGGCGGCGCAACAAATCGGCGAGGCCGACCCGGCCGTCCAGAGCGGCACCTGTAGGTACGAGGTCGTGCCGATGCAGCTCGTTCGCCCCGGCTGAAAGGGCAGGACGCGAGACGTCTGGATTCCCGGTGAAGCAGGAGGCTGCGCGGTCGATCCGCGCACTCGGACGTCGTCCGGGGCGGGCGCGTGCCGTTCGATCGCGGCAACGCTCGCACTCACGCGAGAGGGAACGTCAGCGAGGCGGGCCGACGGCATCCGCGGTCGCGGGTATCGACGTCTTGTGGCGCGTCCGCCGATGACTCCTCACGGGTTTCGCAGTCCTTATGGGCACCACTGAACCCAGGAGGTCCCTTGCCGATGAACTCCAATCCGACCGCTGAGATCGACAGGCGGTTCAGCGATCCCGAGGCCGACCCGACTCCGTGGTCCGAGGCTGTTCATGTGCTGGAGCGCGCTGAGCTGTACTGGCTCACGACGGTGCGAACCGACGGTCGGCCGCATGTGACCCCACTGATCGGTGTCGCGGAGGACGCGGCGGTGCATTTCTGTACCGGGCTTCGCGAGCAAAAGGCCCGTAACCTCGAACACAACAGCCAGGTGGCGCTTACCACCGGCAACAACAGGTGGGCCCGAGGTCTCGATGTCGTCGTCGAAGGGGTTGCGGTCCGAGTCACCGACCGGCAGGCCCTGCAACGACTCGCCGACGCCTACGAGACTAAGTACGGCAGCGAGTGGCATTTCGAGGTTGGTGACGGCGTGTTCGCCACGGGCGAGGATGCTGCCGCCGTGTTCCGAATTGAGCCGAGGAAGGTATTGGCCTTCTCCAAGGAGCCGCACGCCCAGACGACGTACCGGCTCACCGGCTGACGAAGGCGGAGGCCACAGCCGCTCCTGCTTCATGCATTCGAGCGAGCGCCTGGCCGGGCGGCGGCTCGCTCCTCTTATGGACGACGGGGAGGCGTCTCGCGTGACGCGGCCGTCGCTTCCGCAAATCGCGCATTGCGAGAGTGAAGTCACCGGCGGCGAAGGCGCTCGCAGCTCGTCCGGAGCGCACGTCTGATCAAATCGGCCGAGCCGCTCGCCTTTGCCGCGAAGGGAGGTGTCCGGCTCGATGGGCGGTCCCACGCCTCATGGCACCAAGCATCCGGTCGGGTCGCATCTAGGCTCCTCCCGAGGCGGGCCGGCGAGGCTTCCGCCGTAGCAGCGTCCGCTTGTCACGGAGTACCTGCCGCTTGAACCGGCGGCTCACCCTGGTCCCACGTGCCCTGCGCGCTGCCGCCGCGAAGTCGACCGAGGCGCCCTCGGCGAGGAGAGCGCGCCGTTTCCCGTAGATCCAGAGGAAGAGGTCTGCCTCCGTCTTGTACGCATAGTCGGCCGGGAGCTCCTCGCGGTGAAGTGTCGCGACGGCCGGGAGGTAGACGTCGTCGTACCAGCGCTCCGCGACCTCATGCGGCTCAAGCCGGGAGCCGGCCTGCTGCATGAGGTCGAAGCCGTGGGCCTTCACGATCTCCAGCAGCTCCCGGTATCCCTGCGGCCGGGAGAACTCGATCCTCGCGCCGGGCCGCACGAGCTCCAGCCCAGTCTGTTCCATGAAGAGCCGGTGCTGCTGCGTATGGATCAGCTGCCGGATGTCGACATCCGCGGCGAGCTCGTATCCGGTCTCGAGCCGTATCACCTCGGCGTCGATCGAGTCCATCCCCATCCGCCGAGCGGCAGCGACCCGCTTGTGTCCGTCCGAGACGAAGTAGGAGCCGCCAATCTCGAACACCGAGATCGACGGAAAGGCGCCATCCGGGAACGCTCTACGGACGCTGGCCAGGCGTTGACCGATGTGCCCCCTTCGCGGCCGGAACTCGCGATCGAAGTCCTGGTTTCGGTCGACCGTGCCGATGATCCGCTCGATCTGGATCGCCCGGACCCCGACGTAGGACTGGCCCTTCAGGCCGAGGCGCCGGGAAACCTCGTCGAGAGGAATCAGGCCATGTCCGTCGGGCATGTGCTCACTTCCGAAAGCGCCACGCGCCCCACACGTTACCTCTCCGAACGAACGACGCGATTCCGTCCGGGCACGGCGACGACATCAGGCGCGATCCGCTCGGCGCCCAGCCTGGCCGGCGCTGCCTCCGCGCGTACGTCGATCGGTTCCGATCGTCAAGCGCGCTGCTCCTCGACGACAACTACAGGGTGTAACGGCCGCGTACACAGCTGAGCTGGACAACGTCCGAGCGGTGGGCGCTCCCAGGCGAGGGTCTGGCGGCGCCCGCTCCTCGACGAGAGCGCGCGTGCCGATCACGGCGACGCAGACGACCGGTACGGACGATAGGCAGGCGTCTTGCGGCACGGCGCGTTCGCTTGTCGCGGGGAGCAGGAGCCCTAGTCGCGTGAGTTGGTGATCGATGTGCGTCAAAGCCGGCGGACGTGCCGCAACTCCGGCACCGTGAACGTCGTCCCGGTGCGTGACAGCTGCGAGCGTCGCTTGCGCTGACGTCGCCGCCTGCCGAAGGCCAGAGGCGGGGGTAGCATGCGCGGCCCATGGCCGCCACGCGCGAGCTGGACGTCGTGCTTTACGGAGCCACCGGGTTCGTCGGCAAGCTCACGGCGGAGTATCTGGCGCGCGCGGCGCCTGATGATGTGCGTATCGGCCTTGCCGGTCGCTCGCAGGAGAAGCTCGAACGCGTGCGCGAAGAGCTTGGCGCTCGGGCGGCGGAATGGCCTTTGATCGTCGCGGACTCCGAGGATGGCGCAGCGCTCGCCGAGCTCGCGGCACGGACGACTGCAGTGGCCACGACGGTCGGGCCGTATCGCCGTTACGGCGCGGCGCTCGTCGAGGCGTGCGCCGAGGCCGGCACCCACTACGCCGATCTCACCGGCGAGACACTTTTCATGCGCGAGACGATCCAGAGCTTCGACGCGCCCGCGAAGGAGAGCGGCGCGCGCGTCGTCCACACCTGCGGTTTTGACTCGATCCCCTCCGACCTCGGGGTCCTCGCCCTGCATGAGGCGGCCGGGGAGCTAGCGGACACCACGCTCGTACTGCGCCGGGTCAAGGGCGGAGTCAGCGGCGGCACGCTCGCGTCGATGAAGGGCACGGTCGACGACGTCAAGAGGGATCGCTCGCTCGCGAGTGTCCTGGCCGATCCCTACGCCCTGTCGCCTGACCGGGATGCCGAACCCGAGCTCGGC
>JBKPHS010000196.1:0-4805 GCA_046729975.1 Actinomycetota bacterium | reverse complement strand
GCCCGAAGCGCTCCAGCGTGGCGGGCTCGACGAGGCCGCCCTCGTCGGAGAGCTCCGGCTCGACGTCGGCGAGCACGTCGCGCAGGGCGTCGATCGGCGGCCTGCGCTCGGGGCGCGGGTCGAGCGCGAGGTCGACGGCGTGCCCCAGCTCGGGCGGCAGGTCGCGGCGGCGCCCGCGCAATGGAGGCAAGGGGCGCCCGAGACGCCTGGCTGTGGCCGCCGGCCCCCGAGCCCGCACGGGGTTGACGCCGGTCCAGCCTTCGTAGAGCGTGAGCGCCAGTGAGTACGCGTCGGCCGCGTACGTCACCCGCTGGCCCTCAGCCTGCTCCGGGGCCATGTAGGCGAGCGTGCCCACGACGTCGCCGGTGCGGGTGAGGGCGTCGCCCTCTGCCATGTGCGCGACGCCGAAGTCCGCGAGCTTCGCGAAGCCGGCGCCCGCCGCCGGCTCGGAGACGACGAGCACGTTCTGCGGCTTCACGTCGCGGTGGATCACTCCGCGAGCGTGAGCGTGAGCGAGCGCGTCGCAGATCGCGAGGCCGATGCGGGCGACGTCGCGGTCCGACAGCGCGCCGGCGCGGGCGAGCTCGGCGAAGGTCCTGCCCCTGACGAGCTCCGAGACGATGTAGGTGGCCTGGGCATCGGCGCCGAGCTCGTACAGGGCGACGATCCCCGGATGGTTCAGCTGAGCGGCGACTCGCGCCTCCCGCTCCGCGCGCGCCGAGCGAGAGCCGGCGTCCTCATCGCTCGGAATGACCTTGACCGCGACCTCCCGCTGGAGCTTCTCGTCGTGCGCGAGCCAGACGACGCCGTAGCCGCCGGCGCCGAGACGCCGCTCGAGCCGGTAACGGCCGAGCACGAGGCCCTCGGCCAGGGCCGCGGTCGCGAGCTGTTGTGTGGTTTGCGAACGTTCCATCTCGGCTTCGTGTTCGGGCCTGGGCCGCGGCTCCCTGCACCGGCTGGGCGGCGATAGCAGCCGGTGCCGTGTTCATACTGCGCACGCGCCCGTCCAATAGGGTGTCAGGCCCGTCTACGAGCGGAGCCTTTCCTTGTCATTCCTCGACGAACGCGAAGAAGCACCGCGCCGCAGCTATTCCCGCCGCGGTCCGCCGAGAGGCCCGGGAACCGACCAGCAGACGCTCCTGGTCCGGCGCGCCGTCGCGATCGGTGGAGGCCTGCTGATCCTCGTTCTTCTCGTGCTCGGCGTCCGCGGCTGTCTTGACGCCCGCAAGGAGAGCGCGTTCAAGGAGTACATGGAGTCCGTCACGGCTCTGCTCCAGGAGTCGAACCAGCAGAGCAAGGACTTCTTCGATCTCCTGCGGGAGCCAGGCAGCCAGGGCGCCGTGGACCTGACCAACGCCGTCAACGCCTCGCGCTCGCAAGCCGAGCAGCTCGTGGATCGCGCCGAGGGCGAGGATCACCCCGACGAGCTAAACGACGCGCAGGGCTTCCTGGTCGAGACCCTCGAGTTCCGGGCCGACGGCATCCGCGGCATCGCGGAGCAACTGCGCACGGCGCTCGGCGACAGGGGCAGCGAGCAGGCCATCGAGCGAATCGCCGCCCAGATGCGGAACTTCGACGCGAGTGACGTCATCTACTCGCAGCGCTTCGTCCCCGCCGCCCAGGAGGCCCTCAAGGACGAGGGCCTGCTCGACGAGGTGACGGTGCCGAAGAGCCAGTTCCTGCCGGACATCGCCTGGATGCGGCCACAGGTCGTGTCGAATCGCCTGGCCGGAGTGGCCGGAGGAGGCGGCGCCGCCGCTCCGGGACTCCACGGCACAGGTCTCGGCACGGTGACCGTGCAGCCGGGCGGGACGCAGCTCCAGCCGGGCGCCGTCACCGAAGTCAAGGCGGGGTCCGAGACGTCGTTCGACGTCCAGGTCTCGAACCAGGGCGAGAACGACGAGCGAGACGTGACCGTCAAGCTGTCGATCACCGGGGCCGGCAAGCCGATCACGGTCGAGGAGAAGCTCGACACGATCGCGCAGGGAGAGACCAAGAGCGTCAGCATCCCGCTCGCCGCCCAGCCCGCGACCGGACGCCCGGCGACCGTGAAGGTCGAGATCGCCGCGGTGCCGGGCGAGAAGAAGACCGACAACAACCGCGGCACCTTCCGCGCCGTCTTCACTCGCTAGTCTGGCGGCCGATGGACGACCTGACCTCCACCGAGGGGATCGTTGCCCTCGCCGCCGCCGGGGCGGCGCTGGTGGCTCTCATCCTCGCCGTCGTGCTGGCCGTGAAGCTGCGGCGCATGCGCCGGGCACAGACCGCGGTGCTCGGCGAGGCCGAGCAGCGCGATCTCGTGTCCCACTCCGCGCGCCTCGAGACCGCGTTCCACGACCTGCGCGACTGGGCGGAGGAGGCTCTCGGACGGCTCGACCAGCGAGTCGGCGCGGCCGAGGAGAGGATCGACGGCTGCCTGGCCTACCACGCTCTGGTGCGCTATGACGCCTACGGCGAGATGTCCGGTCGCCAGTCGAGCTCGGTCGCCTTCCTCGACTCGCGCCGCTCGGGAATCGTGCTGTCCTCCATCCTCCACCGCGACCAGGCGCGGGTCTACGTCAAGCACGTGCACGAGGGGCACTCCGAGCTCGACCTCTCGCCCGAGGAGCAGGAGGCGATCGAGAGCGCCCTGCGCCAGCCTGTCCGAGCCCCCGGCTAGGTCCGTGCGGGTCGCGTTTCTCGGGCCCGCGGGCACGTTCACGGAGGAGGCGCTGCGGGCATCGGCCCCGCCGGGCACCCTGGAGGAAGTGCCATACGAGACGGTCTTCGAGGCGGTGATGGCCGTGCAGTCAGGTACAGCGGAGCGCGCCGTGGTTCCGATCGAGAACTCCCTCGAAGGCTCCGTCACAGCCACGCTCGACGCGCTGGCCGGCGAGGCACAGGACGTCCGCATAGCCGCCGAGGTCGTCCACCCCATCCGCCACTGCCTGGTCGCCCGTCCCGGCCTGGGCATCGACTCGGTGCGGCGCGTCGTGTCGCACCCCCAGGCGCTCGCCCAGTGCAGCCGGTTCCTGCGCGAGCGACTCCCGGACGCGCAGCTCGCCACGGCAGCCTCCACCGCCGACGCCGTGCGATCCGTCGCCGGGTCGGAGGAACCAGACGCCGCGGTCGGCGCCGCCCTCGCCGGCGAGCTCTACGGCTGCAGCGTGCTCGTCGCGGGCGTGGAGGACAGGCGCGACAACATGACCCGCTTCGTCTGGTTGGCCCCGGAGGGAGCGCCTCCGCACGGCCGGCCGTCGAAGACCTCGGTCGTGTTCTGGGGCTTCAACGACGAGTCGCCGGGCGCCCTCGTGGACGTCCTGCGCGAGTTCGCCGACCGCGGCATCAACCTCACGAAGATCGAGTCGCGCCCTCGGCGCGTCCGTCTCGGCCACTACATGTTCTACGCCGACCTCGACGGCGCGGCCGACGATCCACGCGTGGAGGAGGCGCTTGCGGCCCTCCGGAGCCGCGTCGAGACGCTGCGGGTGCTCGGCTCCTACCCCGCCGCGTCAGCCATCTAGCTACGGCCGGCCGGCCGCTACACTGGCGCGCAAAGGTGGAAGCTGCCGTATCGCAAGCGCCGGCCAACGCGGGGGCCGAGGAACCAGCTCCAGTAAGCGGGGCCGGGGAGCCAGCTCCAGTAAGCGCGCTGCCCGGACCCCGGCCCGAGCAGCGCGGGGGTAGCCGCGGCCGGGTGCTGGTCCTGAACGCGTCGTACGAGCCGATCAACGTCTGCACGGTCCGCCGCGCGGCGGTGCTGGTCCTCAAGTCCAAGGCCGAGGTGCTCGATTCCTCGGAGTGGGCCCTGCACGCGGAGAACCTCACGCTCCCGCGCCCCACCGTCATCCGGCTCGTGACCTATGTGCGAGTCCCGCGCGACGCCCACAGCCGCAAGATCACCCGCCGGGCGATCTTCGCCCGTGACCGCTGGACCTGCCAGTACTGCGGCTCCGAGCGCGACTCGCTCACGGTCGACCACGTGGTCCCGCGCTCGAAGGGCGGCAGCTCGGCATGGGACAACATCGTCACCTGCTGCGCACCGTGCAACCGCCGCAAGGGCGATCGGCTCCCGAAGCAGGCGGGGATGCACCCGCGACGCGCGCCCAGGGCGCCGAGCTCGACGATCTTCGTCCACGTGGCCGTGCCGGCCATCCCGGACGCCTGGCAGCCGTACCTGGTCGCCGCCTGAGGGCAGGGGGCCGGTGTCGACCCCTCCGCGCCAGGGACCGCCGGCCGCTCCTGGGCCGGGCGAGCCTCCGCCCGACGCGCCCGCCACGGTCGAGGACGTACGGGGCCTGCGCCGCTGGCTCTGGGTCGTCGGCATCTGGGCGGCGGCGGCCTCGATCATCGCGCTGATCGCGCTGATCGACTCGGGCAATGGATCGGACAAGGAGTCCGCGAGCACTCAGAGCGACGTCGCGAGGCTCGAGGAGCGGCTCACGGGCCGCCTCGACAACATCGAGCAGACGCTCGACGAGAAGGCGTCCACCGATGACGTCCAGAAGCTCGAGAGCCGGGTGGCGAAGGCGGAGCGCGACGCCGCCGACGCCGCGGACGCGAGCAGCCAGGCCGCAGACGACCTGCGTCGCCTCGGTCAGCGCGTGGATGACCTCGAGCAACGGGTCGAGGAGCTCGAGGCCGGCCCGCCTTCGCCCTAGCTCCCCTGGATCCACCGGCACTGGCGAGGGTTTGCGGGCCCGAGGCCGAGCCAGGCGCCGACGGCGAGCGGAGCGAGGGTTGGCCCTCGCGAGTGAGCCGGTGGCGCTTGGCGACGGCATTCCGGCGCGGAAACGCCGTCAGGATGCGAAGAGGCGCCCCAAGGG
>JBKPHS010000195.1:0-11660 GCA_046729975.1 Actinomycetota bacterium | reverse complement strand
CGGCTCGGGACCGCGCCGGCGCGGCGGTCGTCACGGCGGCCGCGGGACGGACCGTCCGCGGGCCGGCCATGCCTGCGGCCGCACGGCTGGCCCGCGCGCTCACCGTGTCGGCTCCAGGACGGGCGCGGGCCACAGGACGGCTCTGCCTCGTCCAGTCGGCGGACCATGGGGCCCTCGCGGCGGTCACACGGCCGCTGGCGCCACTCGTCATCGACCTGGGTCGCGGGGCACAGCCGGCCGCCGCCGCGCCGGTGGCGGATCGCGTCGTCCTGGTCGCCTCGCCCGATGTGGAGCCGGCGCTTGCCGGCGTTCTCGCCCGCTCGCTGGCGCGGATCGGCGCCGAGACTGTGATCGTCCTCAACCGCGCTCCCGCGGAGACCGGCCGCTGGGCGGACGCCCCGCTCGTGGTTCCCGAATCGCGGCTTGGAGCTCAGCTCTCAGCAGCCGGACACGAGCCTCACGGCGAGCTCGGGGCCGCCATCGCCGAGCTGGCCGAGCGCTGCCGGGTCGAATGGTGAGCTGGGCACGTCGCGCAGGGGGCGAGTCCGGCCAGGCGCTCGTGCTGCTCCTCGCGGTCGCAGCCGCCGCGATCGCCGGGACGCTTGTGCTGGCCGCGTTCGGGCAGGCGCTCGGCGGCAAGAGCCGGCACCAGCGCGCGGCCGACCTGGCCGCCGTCTCGGCCGCACGAGCGATGCGCGACGCCTACCCGCGCCTGTTCCTGCCGCCCACCGAAACACGCCACCTCGAGCGATCGGGCTATCTGGGGCTCGCCCGCGCGGCGGCCCGGCGTACGGCCGCGGCCAACGGGCTCCCAGCGGCGCGGCTGGTTGTCCGCTTCCCGGACCAGAGCTCCATCGCGCCGACCCGCGTGATGGTGCTGCTCCGCGGGACGACGGAGGTGCGCCTGCCGGCCTCCGGAGCGGCGCCGCGCCGTGAAGCGATCGAGGTGCGCGCCCGGGCCACAGCGGAGCTGTCGCCCTCGGGCCCTACAGGCGCTTCCGAGATCGCCACCGGAGGCGGCTACAGCGGTCCGCTCGCGTACCGCCAGGGAGAGGGAATGCGGCCGGACGTAGCCCGAGCCTTCGACCGCATGGCGGCGGCCGCCGGCAGCGAGGCCGGCTTGGCCCTCGTGATCGCGAGCGGCTTCCGCTCGGATGCCGAGCAGGCCAGGCTCTTCGCCGCGAATCCCGATCCAAAGTGGGTCGCACCCCCGGGGCGAAGCCTCCACCGCTACGGCACGGAGCTCGACCTGGGGCCGCTCGGGGCCCATGGGTGGCTCGCACGCAACGCCGCCCGCTTCGGCTTCATCCGGCGCTACCCGTGGGAGCCCTGGCACTTCGGCTACACGCGCAGCCCCGGAAGCGCCTCCGTCGGCTTCGGCGTCCGGGGCGGCGACGGCCGCGCCACGCGTGCGGTTCAGTCGTTCGTGCCGGCGCGGTACGCGCCGGTGATCGCCCGCGCCGCGCAGCGCTGGAGCGTCTCGGCTCATCTGCTGGCCGCGCAGATCTACGCGGAGTCCAACTTCAATCCCTTCGCACGGTCGCCGGCAGGGGCGCTGGGGATCGCGCAGTTCATGCCCGGCACTGCGCGCAGCTACGGCCTTCGCAATGCGTTCGACCCGGACGCCGCGATCGACGCACAGGCCCGCCTGATGCGCGACCTGCTCGGCCGCTTCGGGTCCGTGCCTCTGGCGCTCGCCGCGTACAACGCCGGCCCGGGGGCGGTGGCGCGCTGTGGCTGCATCCCGCCGTATGCGGAGACCCAGGCGTACGTGGCGAAGATCCTCGGCCTCCTCGGCGGAGCCGGCGCGACCGTGACGCCGGCCTTCGAGGTACGGCTGGTGGAGTGAGCCGCTGCCTAGGAGCCTGTCTCAGAACCCAAAAGCGGAAACGCCCGGCTAGACCGGGCGTTTCGCGCGTTCCCCCTTCAGAAGAGACACGCCGCCGACCCTGCCCTGACCTGGAAGACGTGGACGGCGGAAGGCCTCTGGCACGCGAATGTACACCCATCCGTGGCCGAGCGCCACCCATCCACTCGCTTTGGGGTATTCGCGCGGCTAGAGGCCCACGTAGTCGCGCAGGATCTCGAAGCCGTTCTCGGTGTCGCGGCAGCGTCGCGGTGGCTCGTCGCCCGGCAGCTGGAAGGACCAGCGAGTCTTCTCCTTGCCCCGCTCGCGGCAGTGCGAGCGCTCGACCAGGAACAGCGGCGCGAGCGCGAAGGCGGCGATCAAAGCCACGATCACGACGATCCGTAGCGCCGTTCCCACATCACGACTATTCCCACATCCGGACCATGACCGGAGCCGGCGAGGCGCAGGTCTATCCTCGAAAGCCCGGATGGCAGTCACCGAAACAGCCCCGATCAGGGATCGCGACGAGCGGATCGCCGCCCAGCGCAAGGCTCTCCCCGACGGCCCCGGGGTCTACCTCTTCCGCGACTCGAAACGGCGGGTGCTCTACGTCGGCAAGGCCAAATCGGTCAGGAAGCGCGTCGCATCTCACTTCTCTAACCCGTCGACGCGCGGGGCGCAGGACATGGTCGACGCCATCCACAACATCGAGTTCATCGCCACCGAGAGCGAGGCCGAGGCGGTGCTCGCCGAGCAGAACTTCATCAAGCAGTACCGGCCGCGCTACAACATCCGCCTCCGCGACGACAAGTCGTACCCCTACATCGCGATCTCGCTCGACGAGGACTACCCGCGCGTCTACTTCACTCGCGAGCGCCACCGCCGCGGGCGCGCCTACTTCGGGCCGTTCTCGAACGCCAAGCGAGTGCGCGAGACCCTCGACCTGTTGGGCAAGGTCTTCCAGTACCGCACCTGCGACGGACCGGAGCCAGGGCGCGCGTCCGGCAGTCCCTGTCTCGACTACTACATCAAGCGCTGCCAGGCGCCGTGCGTCGGATTCATCTCGCAGTACGAGTACCGGGCGAGCATCGAGAACATCGTCGACTTCCTGTCCGGCCGGTACCGCCGCATCGAGCGCGACCTCGAGGACGAGATGCACGCGGCATCCGAGGCCCAGGAGTTCGAGCAGGCGGCGATGTTGCGCAACCGGCTCAAGGCCGTCCGCTCGCTGCTCGAGCGCCAGCGGATCGCGAACGAGGCGGTGGGCACGCTCGACGCGATAGCCGTCGCGGCGGAGGGCACCGATGCCAACGCTCAGGTGTTCCAGGTCAGAGACGGAGTGCTCGCCGACCGCCAGAGCTTCTACCTCGAGAACGCAGCCGCCCGCGACGAGGGCGAGGTGGCCGAGGAGTTCGTCCTCCAGTACTACGCGACCTCCCCGGCGATCCCGCCGCAGATCCTGGTGTCGCGCGAGGTGCGCGACCGCGGGACGCTCGCCGAGGCGCTGGCCGAGCGCCGCGGCGGCCCGGTCGAGCTGCGAGCGGCCGAGCGCGGCGACAAACGGCGGATCTTCGAGCTCGCCGAGCGCAACGCCCGCCTGGCGCTCGACCAGGACCGGCTGCGTTCCGAGCATCGCCGCGCCGCGCGCATCGAGGCCCTCGAGGGACTCCAGGATGTGCTCGGCATGGAGACGATCCCGATGCGGATCGAGTGCTTCGACATCTCCAACCTCGGCGAGACCCACACGGTTGCCTCGATGGTGGTGTTCGAGGGCGGGGCGCCGAAGAAGGCCGACTACCGCCGCTTCGGCATCCGCGAGGCGGCCCAGGACGACTTCGCTGCGATGAACGAAGTGCTCTCGCGGCGGATGGCCCAGTACGTCGCGCAGCGCGAGCTGTCGCCGCACGAGAGGGAGTACGACGCGAGCTTCGCCGCGATCCCCGGCCTGATCGTGATCGACGGCGGCAAGGGCCAGCTCTCTGCGGGCCTCGAGGCGCTCGCCCCGTTCCGCGACATCGGCGTCGTCGTGGTCAGCCTGGCCAAGCGCGTCGAGGAGGTCTTCCTGCCCGGCCGGCCCGAGCCGCTCCACCTGCCGCACGACAATCCGGCGCTCCAGCTCCTCCAGCGCGTGCGCGACGAGGCGCATCGCTTCGCGGTCGAGTTCCACCGCGGGCGGCGCGACAAGGCGATGACGCGCTCGATCCTCGACGATCTGCCGGGAATCGGCCCCGCGCGCAAGCGCCTGCTGCTTCAGCACTTCGGCACGCCCGAGCGCTTCCTGCAGGCCTCGAGGGAGGAGCTCGAGGCGGTGCCCGGGCTGCCGGGCAAGCTGGCCCGGGAGATCCACGGTTACGTGCACAAGGTGAAGTGACGATGCCCCTGCTCCCGAGGCGACGCCGGTCCGAGCCGTCCTCCGCGCGGAGTAGAAAGAGATCCATAGAGGACTTCGTCGTCATCACCGGCTTCTCGGGCGCCGGCAAGTCCCAGGCGATGGCCTGCTTCGAGGACGCGGGCTACTTCTGCGTCGACAACCTTCCTCCGGAGATGATCAGCGGGCTGGCCGACCTGTTCCAGCACGAGGGCAGCAAGGTGGAGCGCGCGGCGGTGGTGTCGGACGTGCGCACCGGCGACTTCTTCGAGGGGCTCGCGCGCGTGCTCGAGGAGCTCGAGCAGCGCGGCACCGACTACCGGCTGCTGTTCCTCGAGGCGTCGGAGGAGACGCTGATCGACCGCTACAAGGAGACCCGCCGGCGCCACCCGCTGGCGCAGAACGGGGGTGGCATGGTGAGTGGCATTCGGGCCGAGCGCGCGCTGCTCGAGCCACTCCGCGACCGCGCCGACGTCCGGATTGACACGACGGACCTCTCCGCGCCGCGCCTGCGGCAGGTGGTCGCGGACAAGATGCTCGAGAGCGAGCACCGCGGCAGGCTGGCCGTGACGTTCCTGACCTACGGCTACAAGCACGGCATCCCTCGCGAGACCGACCTCTCCTTCGACGTCCGCTTCCTGCCGAACCCCCACTACGAGCCCGACCTGCGAGAGCTGACCGGCCGCGACGAGGCGGTGATCGACTACGTGGAGACCTCGGACGGCATCCAGGACTTCTACGACCGGCTGCTGCCGCTCCTCGACTACCTCCTCCCGGCGTACGTGAGGGAGGGTAAGGCGCACCTCACGATCGGGATCGGCTGCACCGGCGGGCGGCACCGCTCGGTGGTGATCGCCGAGCATCTCGCGGGGATCTACGGGCAGAGTGGCGACTACCTGGTCGACGTCATCCACCGCGACGTCGACAAGCCGCCGCGGCGACCCTGACGGCACTTCCCGTCAGATAGATTCAGACGTCTCGGACCCTCCAGGAAAGGACAGATGCATGGCCTTGAAGGCCGGAATCAACGGCTTCGGCCGCATCGGCAGGAACGCCTTCCGCGCGGCCCATGAGGCCGGTGCCGACATCGACTGGGTCGGCGTCAACGACATCACCGATACGGGGACGCTCGCGCACCTGCTCAGGTACGACTCGATCCTCGGCCCCTTCCCCGGCGAGGTGGTGGCCACCGAGGACGGCCTGATCGTCGACGGCGACGAGCTGCGCGTGTTCGCCGAGCGCGATCCCGCGAAGCTCCCGTGGGGCGAGATCGGCGCCGACGTCGTGATCGAGTCGACCGGCCTGTTCACCGACCGCGAAAGCGCCTCGAAGCACCTCGCGGCCGGCGCGACGAAGGTGATCATCACCGCGCCCGCCAAGGATCCTGACGTGACGCTCGCGCCCGGGGTCAACGACGACGCCTACGACCCGGACAGCCACGACCTCATCTCGAACGCCTCCTGCACGACCAACTGCCTCGCGCCCGTCGCCAGGATCCTCCACGACACCGTCGGCATCGAGCACGGCCTGATGACCACGGTGCACGCGTATACGGCCGACCAGCGCCTCCAGGACACGCCCCACAAGGACCTGCGCCGCGCGAGGGCCGCCGCGATCAACCTCGTGCCCACCTCCACGGGCGCCGCCAAGGCGATCGGGCTTGTGGTCCCCGAGCTCGACGGCAAGCTGAACGGCATCTCGGTGCGCGCGCCGATCCCGACCGGGTCCCTGGTGGACCTCGTCTGCAGCGTCTCCCGCGACACGACGAAGGAGGAGATCAACGCCGCCTTCGCAGACCGCGCCGACAGCGGGCCGCTCGAGGGGATCCTCAAGTACACCGAGGACCCGATCGTGTCGACCGACATCGAGAAGTCGCCGTATTCGGCGATCTTCGACTCCGAGCTGACGATGGTGCTCGAGGGAAGGCTCGTGAAGGTCATGGCCTGGTACGACAACGAGTGGGGCTACTCGAACCGCGTCGTCGACCTGGCCCAGCGCGTACTGGTCGGAGCTCCCGCCGGGTGAGCTCCATGCCGGTCGCGGCGTTCGGCAAGAAGACGCTGCGGGACGTCGAGGTTGAGCCGGGCACGCCGGTGCTCGTGCGCGTGGACTTCAACGTGCCGCTCGAAGAGGGCCGCGTCGCCGACGATGCACGCATCCGGGCGGCGCTGCCGGCGATTCAGGACCTGCGCGACCGCGGCGCACGGCTGATCCTCATCTCCCACCTCGACCGCCCGAAGGGGCGCGATCCGAGCCTCTCGCTGGCGCCGGTGTCCGAGCGGCTCCGCGAGCTGGCCGGCGGGAACGTGTACCAGGCGCCGGAGGTCGTCGGCCCCGAGGTGCGCCGTGGGGCGGCGCGCCTCGAGCCCGAGGAGATCATCGTGCTCGAGAACACGCGCTTCGAGCCCGGCGAGACGAGGAACGATGCGGCCCTCGCGGCCGAGTTGGCCTCGCTGGCGGAGCTGTTCGTGAACGACGCCTTCGGCGCCGCGCATCGCGCGCACGCCTCCACGGCGGGGGTGGCCGCGCGCCTGCCGTCCGTGGCCGGGCCGCTGCTCGAGCGCGAGGTCACCACGCTGCGGGCCGTGATCGAGAGCCCGGAGCGCCCGCTTGTCGTGGTTCTCGGCGGCGCGAAGGTGTCGGACAAGGTTGCCCTGATCGACCGCTTCCTCGACATTGCGGACACGCTGCTGATCGGCGGGGCGATGTGCTTCGCCTTCTTCCGCGCCCACGGCAAGCCGACCGGCGACTCGCTCGTCGAGGAGGAGGGGGTGGAGCTCGCGCGGCGCGCGCTCGAGAAGGCGGCGGGCGGCGCGCAGGCGCGCCTGCTGCTGCCGCTGGTCCTCGTGATCGCCGACCGCTTCGACGCCGAGGCCGAGCGCCGGCCGCTCGACGGCATCGACGTGCCGGAGGGCTGGATGGGCCTCGACATCGGTCCCCGCACGGCCGAGGCCTACGCGCGCGAGATCGCGGGCGCGGGCACCGTCTTCTGGAACGGCCCGATGGGCGCCTTCGAGCTGGCGCCCTTCGCCGAGGGCACGCGCGCCGTGGCCCAGGCCGTGGCCGACGCTCCTGGCACGACGATCGTGGGTGGGGGAGACTCGGCCGCGGCGGTCGCCCAGTTCGGGCTCGCCGACCGTGTCAGCCACCTCTCGACCGGGGGCGGGGCGGCGCTCGAGCTGCTCGAGGGCAAGGAGCTGCCCGGGGTGGAGGCCCTCGATGACGCCTGAGCGGCGACCGTACATCGCGGGCAACTGGAAGATGTTCAAGACGGCCGCGGAGACTCGTGCGTGCATCGACGACTTCGCGCCGCTTGTGCGCGACGAGCAGGCGGTCGACGTGGGCGTGTGCGTCCCCTTCACCGACCTCGCCGCGGCCCTCGAGCGCCTCGAAGGCACGCGCGTCCGCGTCTGCGCGCAGAACATGCACCAGGAGCCCGAGGGCCCCTACACCGGCGAGATCTCCGCTCCGATGCTCACGGAGCTCGGCGTGCACGGGGTGGTGCTCGGGCATTCGGAGCGCCGCGAGTACTACAACGAGACCGACCGGGCGCTCCAGGAGAAGGTGCCGGCCGCTCTCGCGGCGGGGCTCGAGCCGATCCTCTGCGTGGGCGAGAGTGAGGAGGAGCGCGAGGAGGGCGAGACGCAGCGGCGCCTGCGCCACCAGGTGCAGGAGGCGCTCGAGAACGTCGAGCCGGAGCGCCTCGCGTCTGTCGTGATCGCATACGAGCCGATCTGGGCGATCGGGACGGGCAAGGTCGCCACCGCCGAGCAGGCGCAGGAGGCGATCGCCTTCATCCGGGCGCTCGTCGGCGACCGCTCGGAGGACGCCGCGCAGCGCGTGCGCGTGCTCTACGGCGGCAGCGTGAAGCCCGACAACGCCGCCGAGATCCTCGAGCAGCCCGACGTGGACGGGGCGCTCGTGGGCGGCGCCAGCCTCGACCCGAGGGCCTTCGCGCAGATCGTCGCGGCGGCGCGATGAGCCTCCCGAAGGGACCCGGCGCGCCGCCGGTCCCCTCGGTCTGCCTGGTCGTGCTCGATGGCTTCGGGCTCGCCCCGCCGGGCCCCGGCAACGCCGTCTCGCTCGCGGACACGCCCGTGTTCGACGAGCTCTGGAGAACCTACCCGCACACCCAGCTTGCGACGAGCGGCCGAGCGGTCGGGCTGCCCGACGGTCAGATGGGCAATTCGGAGGTCGGCCACCTCAACCTCGGCGCCGGCGCGGTCGTCAGGCAGGACCTGACACGGATCGACGACGCGATCGAGGACGGCTCGTTCGCCGAGAACCCCGTGTTGCGCGACCTTTACGCGTCGGCTCGCGAAGCTGGGCGCCTGCACCTGCTCGGCCTCGTGTCGGAGGGCGGCGTCCACTCCGGCTGGAGCCACCTGCGTGCCTGCATCGAGCTGGCCGCCGACGCCGGCGTGCCCGACGTCGTGCTGCACGCCTTCACCGACGGTCGCGACACCCCTCCCCACTCGGGCGCCGGCTTCGTCGCCGAGGCCGAGAGCTGGCTGCGGGGGGCGGGCGGTCGGATCGCGACCGTCACGGGCCGCTACTACGCGATGGATCGCGATCGCCGCTGGGAGCGTACGAAGCTGGCTTACGACGCGATCGTTCGTGGACGCGCCGAGACCCCACGCGCCGACACGGGAGAGGCTGCCGTCCGAGCCGCTTACGAGCGCGGCGAGACGGACGAGTTCATAAAGCCGACGCTGGTTGGCGAGGAGGGCCGGATCCGAGACGGCGAAGGCGTGCTGTTCTTCAACTTCAGGCCCGACCGCGCGCGCCAGCTCACGCGCGCGCTCGCCGAGCCGGGCTTCGCCGAGTTCGACACCGCGCAGCGTCCACGGATCGAGTTCGCGACGCTCACGCAATACCACGAGGACTGGGACTACCCGGTGGCATTCGGGCCCGAGCGGCCGGCCACGACCCTGGCGGCCACCCTCGCCGAGCGTGGCGTGAGGCAGCTGCACGTGGCCGAGACGGAGAAGTACGCGCACGTGACGTATTTCTTCAACGGCGGCGAAGAGCACCCGTACCCCGGCGAGGAGCGCTGCCTGGTCGACTCGCCGCGCGACGTCCCGACCTACGACCTCAGGCCCGAGATGAGCGCGCGGCCGGCCGCTGCCGAGTTCGCCCGCCTCTGGTCGGCCGACGGCTTCGGCTTCGGCATCATCAACTTCGCGAACCCGGACATGGTCGGCCACACCGGCGTGATCGAGGCAGCCGTGAAGGCGAACGAGACCGTCGACCAGTGCCTCGAGGAGGTCGTGACCGCCGTCCACCGGTCCGGCGGCGCCTGCGTGATCACCGCCGATCACGGCAACTCCGACAACATGCTCGAGCCCGACGGCAGCCCGAACACGGCCCACTCGCTCAACCCCGTCCCGCTGGTCGTGACCGCGGAGGTGCCCGGCCTGCGCGAGGGCGGGGTGCTCGCCGACGTCGCCCCGACCGTGCTCGAGCTGCTCGCGCAGGGGCAGCCGCCGGAGATGACGGGGCGCTCTCTGCTCGCTGAAGAAACTTGACGGTCCTCGACTGAGGTTTTATCCTGGCTTGCGGAACAGTCCTCTCGTTCAGGAGGTGAGGCAAATGGCCCTTCTGATGAAGCCAGAGCCGTTCTCGCAGGAGGTCAACCGGCTCTTCAACACACTGTTCGAGCCGCTCGAGAACCAGTCCGGGCGCTGGGTGCCGCCGATGGACCTCGTGGAGGCCGAGGACCACTTCGTGCTGAAGGCGGACCTGCCCGGCCTCGACCAGGACGACGTGTCGATCGAGGTCCAGGACGGGACTCTCACGATCTCGGGCGAGCGCAAGTCGGAGCACGAGCGCAAGGAGCGCGGCTGGTACCGCGTAGAGCGGGCCTTCGGCCGCTTCAGCCGAACGCTCTCGCTGCCCGAGGGCGTCGACCTCGACGGGATCGCGGCGTCGTTCGACAAGGGCGTGCTCGAGGTCAGGATCCCGAAGCCCGCGGAGCGCAAGCCGCGCCGCGTCGAGATCAAGACCCGCGATAACGGCGGCCCGGCGGCGCTCGAGGGCACGGCGACCGAGCGGTAGCCGCGCGCGGCGAGTGTGCCGCGCGTGCCCGAAGCGACATTCACGATCGACGCCCGCTCGGGCAGCGCCCGGGCGGGCGTTCTTCACACCGCGCACGGCGACGTCGAGACGCCCGCCTTCGTCCCTCTCGCCTCGACCGGCACGGTGAAGACGCTCGACGCGCCCGAGGTCGAGGCGCTCGGGTTCGAGCTCGTGCTCGGCAACACGTTCCACCTCTTCATCCAGCCCGGCGAGGAGCTGATCGCGGACATGGGTGGGCTGCACGAGTTCATGGGCTGGCGGCGAGCGATCGTCACCGACTCGGGCGGCTACCAGGTGTTCTCGATGGGCCATGGATCCGTCGCAGACGAGATCAAGCGCCGGCGAGACCCGCGCGAGAGCCGCGTCCTGGCGATCGACGAGGACGGCGTGCGCTTCCGCTCCTACCTGGACGGCTCCGAGCGCTTCATGGGGCCGGAGACATCGATGGAGGTGCAGGCCGCGCTCAGGTCCGACGTCGCGCTGGCGTTCGACGAGTGCACGCCGTTCCACGCGAGCCGCGATTACACCGCGCGCTCGATGCAGCGCACCCACCGCTGGCTCGACCGCTGCATCGACTGGCACGAGCGCCATTCGCCCGCCGGCCAGCTGCTGTTCGGCATCGTGCAGGGCGGCGTCCACGAGGATCTGCGAGCGGAGTCCGCCGAGCGCGTCGCGTCCTCACGGGTGCACGGCGTCGCGGTCGGCGGCTCGCTCGGGCAGGAGAAGCAGCAGATGCGCGAGGTCGTGCGCTGGTCGCTGCGGCCTGTGCCCGAGGAGCTGCCACGCCACCTGCTCGGGATCGGCGATGTCGACGACCTGCTGGACGGCGTCGCGGTTGGGATCGACCTGTTCGACTGCGCCACGCCCACGAGGCTGGCCCGCCACGGCACGGCGTTCATGCCGGATCCGGAGGCCCGCTGGCGGCTCGACGTCAAGAAGCACGCCTGGCGCGACAGCCGCGAGCCGATCGCCGAGGGCTGCCCGTGCCCGGCCTGCCGGCACAGCCTCGGCTACCTGCACTACCTGGCGCGCGCCGGTGAGCTGACAGCCCAGCGGCTGCTCACCCTGCACAACCTCACCTTCGTGCAGTCGCTGATGGGAGGGATGCGCGCGGCTATCCGAGCCGGGGACTTCGAGGCGTATCGGGAGGCGGTGCTGCGTGGCGCGGCGCCATATCAGTAGCCAGTAGCCAGTAGCCAGTAGCCAGTACTGACGACTGACGACTGACGACTGACTACTTGGTGTTTTCTTGTATGAGCTCCTTGAGCCGATCGACCTGACCCTGGACGTTGTCCCTGATCACGTCGCCGCCGCCGCCGTTGTTGTCGCTCGCTTGCACGATTGCCAGCGCGACCGCCACGCCCG
>JBKPHS010000194.1:0-6549 GCA_046729975.1 Actinomycetota bacterium | reverse complement strand
TCGTGAGGGATCGACTCGTCGTTCGTGAACGTGATCGTCTCGCCCGGCTTGAACGTCACGTCCTTGGGGTTGAACAGGATGTTCTTCAGGCTGACCTTAACACCGCCGGCCCCTCCGCCGCCGCCACCGCCAGCCGGCTGCTCGCTCGTGCTGGCGCCGCCGCCACCGTCGTCGTCGTCGCCGCCGCCGCAACTGGCGAGTCCGAGGGCGACGCAGGCGAGTATCAGAGCGAGGAGCTTCGTCATGCGGCGGAGAGTAGATGTTCGAGAAGCGCCTTTTGGGCGTGCAGGCGATTCTCGGCCTGGTCCCAGGCCGCCGAGCGCTCGCCGTACAGGACCTCCTCGGTGATCTCTTCGCCAGGATGCGCCGGCAGGCAGTGGAGGACGATCGCGTCGTCGCGCGCCTGGGCAACGAGCGCCGCGTCGATCCTGTAAGGCGCGAGCAGCAGGCGCCGGTGGTCGGCGTCGGCCTCGGCGCCCATGCTCACCCACACGTCGGTGTACAGGGCATGCGCCCCGCGCACCGCCTCCGCCGGGGTAACGCCGGGCGCCTCTGGCAGCGACAGCTCCGGCGGGGACGCCACGGCCACCTCGATTCCCGCGATCCGCCCGGCGATCAGGAGCGAGCGCGCCATGTTGTTTCCGTCACCCACGTACGCGAGCTTCAGGCCCTCGAGCGTGCCGAAGCGCTCGCGCAGCGTCATAAGGTCGGCGAGCGCCTGGCACGGGTGGTGGTCGCGCGTGAGCATGTTGATCACCGGCACCGAGGCGTGCTCCGCGAGCTCCTCGAGGAGCCGGTGCGGGCCGGTGCGCACCCCGATCGCGTGCACCATCCGCGAGAGCACGAGTGCCACGTCGCGCGTCGACACGCCGCGCGACATCTGAAGCTCGCCCTGGCGCAGCACGACCGGGTGGCCGCCCAGCTCGTAGACGCCCACGTCGAACGAGACACGCGTGCGCGTCGACGGCTTGTCGAATACGAGCGCCACCGACCTCCCCTCGAGCGCACGCGAGGACAGGCGGTCGGCCTTGAGCTCGATCGCCCGCTCCAGAAGCCGCAGCTGCTGGGCAGCCGTAAGCTCCTCGCCTGTCAGGAAGTGCCTTGCCATGCGAGTCCTCAGCTGGAATCTCTACCACGGGCGCGACTACCCGCCCGACAAGGCGCTCTTCACCCTCCGCTCTCGTCTGCTCCGAATCACCGAGCGCAACGGGACGCACGTACAGGTGAACCGGCCGCTGCGCGACGAGTTCGCGAGCTGGATCGCGGGCCACGAGTGGGACGTGGCCATGCTCCAGGAGGCGCCGCCGCTGTGGTTTCGCCGCTTCGGGCGGCAGACGAAGTCGAACGGCGTGCGCGTGCTCACCTCGCGCAATGTCCTGCCGCCGCTGCAGCGCCTGGCCGCCAACCTGAACCCCGACCTGATCGCGTCCTGGGAGGGAGGGTCCAACCAGCTGTTCGTGCGCGCGCCGGGCGTGATTCTCGAGCACCGCAAGATGACGCTGACGCGCCGACCCGAGCAGCGGCGGATGGTCTGGGCGCGCATTCGGCTGCCCGGCGGGGAGACCGTCTGCTTCGCGAACCTGCATGCGTCCGCGGGGCTGCCGGAGAAGGCGAGCGGCGAGCTGATCGCCGCCGCGGCGAACGCCGTGGACTGGTCCGGCGGCGACCCGCTCGTGTTCGGTGGAGACACCAACCTTCGCCCCGCGCGCAACCCGCTGCCATTCACCGAGCTGCGCGAGCGCTTCGGCCTCGGCGACCCCACCGGGCCCCATGCGATCGACCACATATTCGCGCGCGAGCTCGAGGTCGCGGAGCGGCCCCGGCGCCTCCCGCCGGAGGCGCGGGAGCTGCCAGAGCGGGACGGCCTCCGCCTTCGCCTCTCCGACCACGCGCCGGTCGTCGCGGCCTTCGAGGTGAGATAGTCCCGCTTTTGGGGGAAAAGTCAGACCACAGGTTCGTGGGACTAGGAGGGGAGCAGATGGCTGAGCGTCGAAGCAGCGGAAGTTCGGGAGGCAGGAAGAAGTCGAGTGGGTCGAGCCGCTCCGGAGCCAGCCGCGCCTCAGCGAGCAAGAGCCGCTCGTCCTCGAGCACGCGCAGCCGCGCCTCGTCGAGCGCGTCGGCGTCGAAGCGCAGCGCCGCCGCCAAGAAGGGCGGGCAGGCGCGCGGGCGCCAGCAGAAGGCTCGCAAGGCTGCGAAGACCACCTCACAGACCGCGTCGCGCGGCGCTCGCCGCGCAGGCGTCGAGGCGAAGACGGTCGCCGAGTTCCGCGAAGCGCTCCGCAAGAACCTGATCGGCCCGATGGAGATGGTGCTGCTCACGCGCGATCGCATCGAGGAGGTCCTCGGCGAGGCTGTGGAACGCGGCCGGATGACCACGGCCGACGCCCAGGGCGTCGCCTCCGGGCTCCTCGAGCGCGGCCGCAAGCAGACGAACGACGTTCTCAAGGACCTCGAGCAGCTGCTCGGACGCGGCCGCGACGAGATCGAGGGCCGCACCTCCGGCGTGCGCAAGGCGGCCGGCGGAGCCGTGGGCGCGGCTCGCGGCCAGGCGTCGGGTGCCCGCAGCCGCGCCGTTCGCGCGGCGTCAGGGCCGCTGGCGCAGGCCGACCGCGCGCGCCGCGCAGCGGGGGTCGGGCCGAACTTCCCGATCCTCGCCTACGACGACCTCACGGCGGACCAGGTGGTGAGCAGGCTCACCGACCTGACCGCCGCGCAGCTCCGCAAGGTGCGCGACTACGAGCGCCGCAACGCGAACCGCAAGACGGTCCTCAACTCGATCGAGACGAAGCTGAGCTAGCCGGGCCTGCCACCATGGGCGTCGTGGCAGGCGCCCAGCAACAGGCTGCCGTGGGCAAGCGCCGGGCCGTGCCCGGCGCGCAGCCGTCGTATCCGCCGCGCCCTCGCCGTGGCGACGAGCTCGAGCTGACGGTCGACCGCCTCGCGTACGGGGGCGCCGGTGTCGCGCGCAACGAGACGGGATATGTCGTGTTCGTGCGAGGCGCGGTGCCAGGCGACCGCGTCCGCGCGCGAATCGGGAAGTCGAAGCGCTCGTGGGCCGAGGCCGAGCTCGTTGACCTGCTCGAGCCGAGTCCCGACCGCGTGGAGCCGGAGGTGCCGCACCCCGGCGCGCCCTGGCAGGTACTCCCCTATGAGCGCCAGCTCGAGGAGAAGGAGGCCCAGGTCCGCGAGGCGCTCGAGCGCATCGGTGGCTTCGAGAGCCCTCCGGTCGAGCCGATCGTGCCGGCGGACGAGCGCCTGCGCTATCGCAACAAGCTCGAGTACTCGTTCGGCGAGGACGAGGACGGCGAGCTGGTGCTCGGCTTCCACCGCCCTGGCCGCTTCGACCTGATCGACGACGTGAAGCTGGACATCCTCGCCTCCGAGCGCGTGGACGAGGTGCGCGAGGCGGTGAAGGCCTGGTGTCGCGATGAGGGCCTGACCGCCTGGGACCGCGAGACTCAGACCGGCGTCCTCCGCAACCTGGTGGTCCGCGAGGGGCGCCGGACCGGGCAGGTCCAGGCCCGCGTGGTCACGAGCCCGGGCTCGGACTTCCGGGTGGACGAGCTGGCCGCGGCGACCCCCGCCGACTCATTCCTGTGGACGCGCGCCGAGGGCGTGGCGGAGACCACGCGCGGCGGCCACACGAAGGCCGTAAAGGGTCCGGCCGTGCTCGAGGAGGAGCTGTCGGGCCTGCGCTTCCGGATCTCACCCGACGCCTTCTTCCAGACCAACACCGAGATGGCCGAGCGGCTCTACGGTGCGGCCGCCGAGTTCGCCGGCCTGACCGGCCGCGAGAAGGTGCTCGACCTCTTCTGCGGGATCGGGACGATCGCCCTCATCATGGCGCTCGACTCCGCCGAGGTCTGGGGGGTGGAGCTCGTCGAGGAGGCGGTGGCCGACGCGATCGACAACGCCAAGCTGAACGGCGTGGACAACGCCCGCTTCTTCGCGGGCGACGTGCGGCTCGTGATGCGCGAGCTGCTCGAGAAGTCGGGCAGTCCGGACGTGGTCGTCGTAGACCCGCCGCGCGCCGGGCTCTCCCAGAAGGTGGTCCGCCGGATCATCGAGGCCGAGGCTCAGCGGATCGTCTACGTGTCGTGCAACCCCACGACGCTGGCGCCCAACTCGCGCCAGCTGGTCGACGACGGCGGCTACAGGCTCCGCACGGTCAGGCCGGTCGACATGTTCCCGCAGACGCCGCACATCGAGTGCGTGGCGCTGCTCGAGCGCCCCGCCCTCTAGGGCGCGACGTCCTCGTCGAGCGCGACTTCTTCGTTCGCGTGCACGGTGCAGAGGAAGGGGCCGCCGGTGTCGAGCGATGCCTTGATCTCCGCCTCGGTCAGCTTCGTGCCGCACTCGGCGCAGGTGCGCTCGATCACGGGGTCGACGCCGGTCTTCTCCTCGAGGTCCATCAGGCGGCGCTCCCCACGACGTGCTTCACGGGCAGCCCGGTCGCGGCCTCGGCCTTCCGCGGCAGGTCGACCTTCAGCCATTTCGACACGTGCAGCGGCAGCGTCGAGACGATCAGCTCGTCGTACTCGTTGAAGTTGCATTCATCCTGGATGGCGGCGAGCGGGTCCGGGTCGCCGACCTTCGCGTCCTTCACGTTCAGGCCTTCCTCGCGCAGCTCCTGGAGGAACGCCGCGCGGTGCTCCTCAGCCTCCTCGCCGGCGCCGTGCATGTCCGCGGCCCAGGCGATGCCGTGCGGCGTGGACGGGACGAGCAGAGTGAACTCGCAGGGTCCCTGCATGGTCCGGGTGCGGAGCGCGTCGAGCAGCTCGGGGCACTCCGCCGTGCGATTCGCCACCACCAGGACTCGGGCCTCGGCAGCCATAGTGGAAGCGTAGCTCTCCGAGCTAATAGGGAGGGAAGTCGGCGTACCACTCGCCGAGCGTCCGGAAGGCTCCCCAGAACTCGCGCTTCGCCTCCTCGTCGTCGAGCGAGCGGTCGATGTCCGGGACGGTGAGCGCCTCGATCGACGGCGTCAGGCGCTGCAGCTCGCCCGGCTTCCACTCGAGCTGGCGGCCGAGTGGGATGTGCAGGTCGTTCAGCTCCTCGAGCGCCTCGTCGCCCATCACCACGACGATGCGCGGCTGCACGATCGTGATCTCGTCGAGCACGCGGGCTCGGCAGGCCGGCGCCGAGTCGTCCGTGTCGTGAACGGGGCACTTCACGAAGACCGTGCCGTAGACGGCGAGCGGGTCGATCCCGAGCCGCTTGAAGCTCTTCATCAAGGCGCTGCCGGCGCGGCCGTAGAACGCCACGCCCTCCTCGATCTCCGAGGGCATCGGGGCGAACTTGAGCAGCATGATGTCGGCCTGTGGGTGCCCCGAGCCCAGCACGGGCATCAGGTTGCCCCGCGGGCAGTGCTCGCAGGACTGGATATCGCGCGTGAGCTGGTTCAGCTCGCGGATCGCGCGCTCGAGGTACGTCTCGCGAATCTCGTCGTCAGTTGCCGGCACCGTCCCACTGGCTTTTGACGGACCTGCCGCCGGTCCTTTCGACCGCATCACTTCTTGCCTCGCGTCTGGATGAACTTGAGCGCCTGTACGTACGGCAGCGACTGCTTCTTTCGAACAATGTCCGCGTCCCGCAACGACTCGAGGAACTCCTCGGGTCCGTCGAAGTCGCGCATGCGGATCTTCACCGAGCCGAGCCCCTGCGCGACGTGGCTGTCCGAGCCGGCGCCGGCCACGATCCGGTACTTGGCGGCGAAGCGCGCGGCCTCCTCGTTGAAGGCCGAGAAGGCCACGCGCGGGTTGAAGACCTCGATCGCGTCGATGTCCTCCACCACGTCCAGCAGGTGCTCGTAGTCGGGCACGGAATGCATGCGGTCGAAGGGATGGGGGACATAGATCAGCCCCCCCTGGCGCCGGATCTCGGCGATCGTGTCCTGGAGCGTCATACCGCGCGGGATCTTCTCCTCGATGAACAGGCCGATCACCTCGCCCTGATCCGCGGTCTTCACCTCCTCCGCCACGATCACCTTGATCCCGTTGGCGCGGTCGCGCGCCTCGAGGGCGCCCGAGATCTCGTTGTGGTCCGTGATCGCGATCGCGCCGAGGCCGACACGCTTTGCCGTATCGAGCAGCGTGTCGACCGGCGTGGCGCAGTCCGGCGAGTGGTCGGTGTGCATGTGGAGATCCACGTGGACGAAGTCGCGCGAGCCGAGCCGCTTGCGCACCTGCGGCCGCCCGTCGGGGTCGTGGCGGCGGGCGGCGATGCGCTCGTAGAGCTGCTCGTACTCGTCGGCCACGCGCGACCAGTCGAAGTCGTGGCGCGTCTTCGCGATCGCGTCCGAGTAGCCGCGCACTAGGCCGGGGTCGCGGAGGAGGCGCTCGAGCTGGGCCGCGAGGGTGAGCGCGTCGCGCGGCTCGAACAGCGGCCCGAGCTCGCCGTCACGCACGAGCTCCTCGTACTGCGGGAGCCGCGACACGACCGGCACCGCCCCGCCCGCCATCGCGCGCAACACGAGCTGCGGCGCCGGCGCCGTGCCCGCCGAGGCCGCGACCGCGATCGTGGCGCGGGCGAGGTGCTGGGCCTCGGAGC
>JBKPHS010000193.1:0-9551 GCA_046729975.1 Actinomycetota bacterium | reverse complement strand
GCGCCCGGCATGACGTTCTGGCGCATGCCGCTGCTCGTGTGGGCGAACTTCACCACCTCGCTCCTGGTTGTGATCGCGACGCCGTTCATCGCCGGCTCGCAGTTCTTCGTGCTGCTCGACCGGGCGCTCGGGTTCAACTTCTTCGACGTGACATCGAGCGGCGACGTCCTGATGTACCAGCACGTCTTCTGGTTCTACTCCCACCCGGCCGTCTACATCATGATGCTGCCGGGCTTCGGGATCGTCAGCGAGGTGATCTCGACCAACGCGCGAAAGCCGATCTTCGGCTACCGGATGATGGCCTTCTCGCTGATCGCGATCGTCGTGCTGGGCTTCACGGTCTGGGCCCACCACATGTTCGTCTCAGGCATGTTCTCCTGGCTGCGCGTGCCGATGATGATCACCACGATGCTGATCGCCGTGCCGACCGGCATCAAGATCTTCTCCTGGCTCGCGACGCTCTGGCGGGGCGTGATCCACCTGAGGACGCCGATGCTGTTCGCCCTCGGCTTCATCACGATGTTCACGCTCGGCGGGATCAGCGGGATCATGCTCGCGGTCATCCCGGTGGTGATCCACGTGTCGGACACCTACTTCGTGGTGGCGCACATCCACTACGTGCTGTTCGGGGGCAGCGTGTTCACGATCTTCGCCGGGATCTACCACTGGTTCCCCAAGATGACGGGGCGGATGTACGACGAGACGCTCGGCAGGGTGCACTTCTGGCTTTCGTTCATCTTTTTCAACCTGACGTTCGGCCCGATGCACCTCGTGGGCATCGACGGGATGCCGCGACGGGTCGCCGACTACGCCGAGCAGTTCGCGACGCTCAACGCCGTCATCTCGATCTCCAGCTTCATCTTCGGCCTCTCGTTCCTGATCTTCCTCTACAACATCATCACGAGCTGGCGGCACGGCCCCAAGGCGGCGGCCAACCCGTGGCGGGCACACACGCTCGAGTGGCTGGTCAGCTCACCGCCGCCGGTGTTCAACTTCGACGAGGTGCCGACGGTCGTCGGCGGACCCTACGAGTACGGCGTGCCCGGCGCCGTGCACGGAGTGTTCAAGGAGAAGAAGCCGGCGGTCACGACCGCCACAGCGCCGGCCGGAGGCGGGGCGCCGCCGCCCGTGAGGACCGAATGAGCGACGGGGCGCAGCGCCGGGTGCTGGTCGTGGCCAACGAGACTGTCGGGGGACGGGCTCTGGTCAATGCGCTCGAGCGGCGCGCCGGCGAGGGAGCGGTCAAGGCGTTCGTGGTCTGCCCCCAGAACCAGCCGAAGCACGGATACATCGTCTACGACGAGTCGGTGCGGACCGCGGCCGAGCACCGTCTCCGGACTACGCTCGCCCAGCTCCGCCACGTCGGCATCGACGCCGAGGGCGAGATCATGGATCCCGACCCCTACGCCGCCACGATGGACGCGGTGGCGGTCTTCGAGCCCGAGGAGATCGTCATCTCGACGCACCCGGACACCCGCTCGGGCTGGCTTCGCAGGGATCTGGTGGATCGCGTGCGGGATGCGACCGAGCTGCCCGTCGAGCACGTCGTCGTCGACCTCGACGCCGACCGCGCGGAGGCCACGCGTACGCTGGTCGTCGCCAACCAGACGGTCGGAGGCGGCCCGCTGATTCGCCTCCTGAAGGGAAAGGCAGCCGACACCCCGCACCGCTTCATCGTCATCTGCCCGCAGGGAACGGGCACCGCCGGCGACGCGGATGAGCGCCTGGGCCATACGCTCAACCACCTGGAGCGCGAGGGCCTCGAGGCTGTCGGGCAGGTCATGGACCCCGACCCCTTCACGGCGATCCAGAACGCGCTTCAGTTCTACGCCGTCGACGAGATCGTGATCTCGACCTTCCCCGCCACGCGCTCGGGCTGGCTCCGCAACGACCTCGTGGAGCGTGTGCGCGCGTCCACGGCAAAGCCGGTGGAGCACGTGGTGTCGGACGTCTCCGACGCGAGCGAGGGCGAAGTCGAGGTCGGGCAGGAGGCGAGGACCTAGTGGAGTCGGCCTCCGTCGCCGCGGGCCACGCGGTCGAGCACGAGCACCACGGGCCGCCGCCGGCCAACCGCTCCTCGCGGGTCGATCCGCAGGTGCTCGGGATGCTGCTCTTCATCGTCTCCGAGGTGATGCTCTTCGGAGCGTTCTTCACGGCCTACTTCTTCATCCGCGTCGTGTCGAACGCCGAGTGGCCGGCGGAGGGGACCCACCTGCCCGTCGCCATCGCGGGGGTGAACACCGCGATCCTGGTCTCGTCGAGCTTCACGATGCACTGGTCGCTCGAGAGCGCCAAGCGGGAGAACCGCGCAGCCCTCAGGGTGGGGCTGCTCACCACCCTCCTCCTCGGCGCGACGTTCCTCTTCGTGCAGATCAACGAGTACGCCCACGTCGGCTTCGCGCCCCACGACAGCGCTCAGGGCACGATCTTCTACGGACTCACGGGCCTGCACGGGGCCCACGTATTCGTCGGGCTCGTGCTGCTCTCCATGGCGACGACGCGCGCCTTCCGCGGCCACTTCACGGCGAAGGAGCACCGCGGCGTCGAGGTGCCCGGCATCTACTGGCACTTCGTGGACGTGATGTGGATCATCGTGTACAGCACGATCTACGTCCTGTAGGGCGCGGGATGCCCGGCTACTCCGAGGGGGCAGTGCGCCGGCTTCGCCGGCTGCAGTTGGCAGAGCCGTTCCTTGCGCGCTCTGCCCCACTGCCCCACTGCCCCACTCGATGATCAACCCCCTCCGCTCCGAAGCCGAAGCCTTCCGCTTCCTCCTCTATGTCGGCGCAGTCGCCGTCGTGGTCGTCGGTGTCGTCCTGATCCTGCGCGCGATCTTCTGAGCGGTTCCGAGGACCTCGAGCTGGCCGAGCGGGCCGCGCGCGAGGCGGGCGCGCTGCTGCTCGAGCGCTTCCGCGAGCCGGCGCGCGGCATTGGCCGGAAGTCGTCCGAGACCGATCTGGTCTCGGACGCCGACCGCGCTGCCGAGGAGCTGATCGCCGGACTGCTCGAGCGCGAGCGCCCCGACGACGCGCTGCTCGCAGAGGAGGGCGCACGCGGCGAGGGCCCGAGCGGGCGCCGCTGGGTCATCGACCCGCTCGACGGGACGGTCAACTTCCTCTACGGACAGGCGCATTGGTGCGTCAGCATCGCGCTCGAGGACGCCGCGGGCGGGCTCGTCGGAGTGGTCCACGATCCCGCCAAGGGCGAGACCTTCACCGCCATCCGCGGCGCTGGGGCGAGGCTTGGCTCAAGCCCGATCTCCGTGCGCCAGCACGAGCGGCTCGAGACGGCGCTGATAGCGACGGGCTTCGGCTACGACGCCGCGCGGCGCTCGGTGCAGGCGCAGGCGCTGCTCCGCGTGCTCCCGGGCGTGCGCGACATCCGGCGCGCGGGATCAGCCGCACTCGACCTCGCCTGGCTCGCCGCCGGGCGGCTCGACGGCTATTTCGAGCGCGGCGTGCAGCACTGGGACTGGGCGGCGGGGAGACTGCTCGTGACCGAAGCGGGCGGCCTCGTCGCGGACCTCGACGGCGAGCCGGCGGGACTGGCGGCGGCCGCCCCCGAGCTCTTGCCGGCGCTTCGGGAGCTCGTGAGCGCCGGCTAGGTCCCGGCGGAGCCCGTCACGCGGACGACCTCCGCGATCGAGGTGACCCCGGCCTTCACCTTCTCGAAGCCGTCCTGGCGCAGGCGGCGCATCCCCTGCTTCACTGCGACCGCCGCGGCCTCCTCCGCAGAGCGCCGCTCGAGCGCGAGCTCGCGCAGCTCGTCCGTCATCGTCATGACCTCGTAGAGCCCCGTGCGTCCCTTGTAGCCGGTGCCGCCACAGCGGACGCAGCCAACCGGCTCGAACGCCTCGAGCTTCCGGGTGGCGGGAAAGCCGTGCTGCTTGAGCACCCCGGCAGGGATCTCCGCGCGCTGCTTGCACGAGCAGAACGTCCTGGCGAGGCGCTGCGCGACCACGCAGCCGATCGAGGACGCGACCAGGAACGGCTCGATGCTCATCTCGATCAGGCGGGTGAGCGCGCTCGGGGCGTCGTTGGTGTGAAGCGTGGAGAGCACGAGGTGTCCCGTCAGCGCGGCGTCGACTGCGATCTGAGCCGTCTCGGTGTCGCGGATCTCGCCGACCATGATCACGTCGGGATCTGCGCGGACCATCGAGCGCAGCCCCGTGGCGAAGGTAAGCCCGGTCCGAGTGTTGACCTGCACCTGCTTGAGGCCGGGCAGCTCGTACTCCACGGGGTCCTCGATCGTGACGAGCGTCTTGTCCGGCGTGTTGATCTCGGTCAGGCCGGCGTAGAGAGTCGTGGACTTGCCGGAGCCGGTCGGCCCGGTGACGAGGACCGCCCCATAGGCCTGGTTGATCGCGCTCCGGTAGCGATCGCGCTCGTCCTCGAGCATCCCGAGCTTGTCGAGGTCGATTACGACGCCGCTCTTGTCGAGGATGCGCATCACGACGGACTCGCCGCGCATCACGGGCAGTGTCAGGACGCGGACGTCCACGTGGCGACCCTCGATCGAGAGCCCGACGCGGCCGTCCTGCGGCAGCCGCCGCTCCGAGATGTTCATGTCGGCCATGATCTTTATGCGGGAGATCACGCCGGGGATCATCTTGCGCGGCACCGTGGTCGAGTCCGTCACGACGCCGTCGATCCGGAAGCGCACGCGCATCTGCGCGTCCTGCGGCTCGAAGTGGATGTCGGAGGCGCCGTGGTTGACGGCCTCCGCGATGATCGAGCGCACCAGCTTGACGATGGGTGCGTCGTCCGCCGACTCGCGCAGGTCGGTTATCTCGAGTGGCTCCTCCTCGAACGCCTCCTCGTGCACGGCCTCCTCGAGGCGGCTCTGCTGGGAGATCAGCGCGTGGATGTCCTCGGCCGTGGTCACGGCCCGCCGGATCTCGAGCCCGGTCATCATCGCGATGTCGTCGATCGCGAGCACGTTGGCGGGATGGGCCATGGCAACCAGCAGGGTGCGCTCGTCGACGAAGGCGATCGGGACGGCCTCGTAGCGCCTCGCGGCCGAGGCGCTGATCAGGTTGACGGCACCCATGTCGGACCGGAAGACGTTCAGGTCGACGTAGTCGAGGCCCGACCGCTCGGCCACGGCGCGGCCGAGCTGCTCGGTCGTCAGCGCGCCCGAATCGAGCAGTACCCGGCCCGTGGCCTGTCCCGTGTCGCGTGCGCGCTCGACCGCCTGCTCTACGGTCTCGCGGTCGGCGAAGCCGAGGTCGACGATCACGTCGCCGATCCGGCGCATGGAGCTGCCGGGCGGCGCTGAGGCCGCCGTGATGCCGTTCCAGGCCGCGTCACGCGCCGGATCGGTGGCGACTGCGCCGGAGTCGGGCATAGGGGTATCTCCGTGCCCGTTTCCGTTCACGCGTGTGTTATCGGCAGGTAGGCGGGGCTTCCACAGCCCCGAGGAGGCTCGGCCGCTACTTGACGGTCAGCTCGCCCCGCATGCCGCCTGCCTCGTGGCCGGGAACGGAGCAGAAGAACTCGTACCTTCCGGCTTTCAGGTCCGCGCTGAAGCGGGATGTGCCGCCCTGGCCCACGACCGGGCCTTTGCCCTGCTCGCCGCCGTTCTTCACGGCGATGTCGTGCTGGATCGGAGACTTGTTCGGCATCACGAACTCGATCGTGCCCGCCGGCGCAGTCGCCTTCGAGGCGACGAACGCGAGGGCGCCGGTCGGGTCGGCCGCGATCTCGAGCACGCCGTCCTTCGCCGCGACGGGCTTGCCAGTCTTTCGCTGACCGACCTGTGCCAGCGCGCCGGTGTCCTGCCCCGCCACGCCGGCCGCGAAGGCGACGTACGCCGCGACGTCGCGCGCGTCCTGGCCCGTGACGAGGTCCTCCGGCATGATGCTGCCCTTCCGGACGTTGCCGATCTGGTCGTGCACGATGCCCTCGATGGTGGACTCCTTGAAGCCATCGCGACGCGCCGTCGCGAACGCCTCGTCGAGGTTGGGCCCCTGGGTGCCGCGGGTACCCGCGCGCGCGAGGGTGTGACAGCTGCCGCACGTGCCCTTGCCCACGAAGAGCGCCTTGCCGTTGGCGAGGTCCGGCTCCTCCTCGCGGCCGCAGCCCGCGGCCGCCACGGCCAGAAGGGCCGCGAAGAGGGCAATCCCGACCCTGCGAATCTGGAGCGAGCCTCTCAAGGGACGGGAAGATTATCCGCTCGGCGGACGCGAACGGACCCACACGTCTAGGGCTCGGCGAGCGCCGCGAGGCGACCCTGCGCGGCGGCTATGACGCCCTCCGCCACATGCTCCCAGCCGTAGCGTTCGCGGGCGATGGCGGCCAGCGCAGCGCGTGCCGCCTCGCGCTCGCCGGGGCCGAGCCTGAGCCACGCAACGAGCTTCGTGGCTATCTCCTCAACCGCCCCCGGCCCGACCTCGAAGGACAGGAGCGGCCGCAGCCCCTCGTCGAGCGCGGGCGCGAGCGTCGCGGTCACCTCGGCCATGCCCGAGTGGGCCGCGGAGAGTGGCAGCGCACCGCACGCGGCCGCCTCGGCAGCGACCATGCCGAAGGCCTCCGGGAACGTGCTCGGCATCACCTGCGCCTCGCACGCGGCCATCAGATCCGGCAGGTCGGAGTGCTCGAGCCGACCGGTGAAGTGCACGCGCTCGGCGGCACGGCGCGCGCCCGCCAGGTAAGCGGCCCGCCGGTCCCCCTCCAGGCCGTCGAGGAACGCGGCCAGCCAGCGTAGCTCGCCGGACGGGCCGCCCTCGAGCTCGCGCCCGCGCGCGGCGAGGTCCCTGGCGCCGTCGATGTCGCCGGCCGCGAGAGCCGCGAGCAGGCGCCGGAGCCCATCCCGGTAGGTCCCGAAGCCGACCACGCAGAGGCGCGCCGCGGGAACACGCTCGACCACGAGGGGCCACGCCGCGAGCAGTAGGTCGACCCCCTTCGACACGATCAGCTTGCCCACGTAGCTCACGATCCGGTCGCGCTCCGGGTCGAGCGCCCGCAGCGCCTGCGCCGCGTCCGGCTCGCCGCCCCACGTGACGGCCTCTCCCGACTCGAGCCGCGCTGCCAGGTCGCGCAGGCCGGCAACCGCGGCGGGCACGCTCCTCGGGCGGAAGGCGTGGATGTCCACCCCGGGCGGCCCGAGGCGTGTCTTTCCCGGCAGCTCCGGCTGGCCGAGCAGCTCCCACAGCACCTCGGCCGTATGCCGCGACCCCACGAGGACGCCGCCGGCCCGCGCGATCCCCTCGCGAGCGAAGGGCAGGAAGCGCCGCGGATGAGGACGCACCGTGTACTCCAGCGCGCTGCCGTGGATCTTGACCGCGTAGGGAACGTCGCCGCCGATGGCCCGGGCGAGGATCGCCGGGCCCATGACGGCGTGGTTGGCAAGCGCGACGTCGGCCCGCGCGCGCGCAGCCACCTCGCGGACAGCCACCACGTTCGCGCCGATATAGCGATCGAGCTCCGCGTCGGAGAGCTCCGGGAACGGCCTAGCATCGAATCCCTGGTACTCGTCGGCAACGTAGACGGGCAGCAGTCGGCCGATGTCGGGCGTGTAAACGGTGCAGCGGACCGGTTCGCGGAGCGTCGCGAGCGTCAGGCGCCCATCCTCGAAGCGTCCCACGGCATCCACGAAGTCGAGCTCTGCCGCGGACCGGTCCTGGCAGAGGACGTGGACCTCGTGCCCGAGGCTCGCGAGGGTGCGAGCCAGGCTCGCGTTGTAGACGTTGCTGCCGGTGCCGCGCAGCAGGTAGCCGTGAAAGATGAGAACTCGCAAGGCGCCGTATCGTGCCGTGCTCGGGCAAGCGGCGCTCTTCCGTCCCGCGCGGCTTTCACCATGGGGGCCGTTGCTATGTTTCCGCGCTCATGAGCAGGCGCCAGCTATACCGCCTCCGCGCGCGCTCGGACCGAGAGGTGATTCGCGAGGTCGAGCCGGGGGCGGTCTACGTCGATCGCGACACGGGCGAGGAGTTCGAGGTCGTGAGCAAGCTCCTGCCGCTGGCGCCGTCACCGAGCAGCCTGCCGTGGTCGGTCGAGAACCTGCGGCTCTGCGGCTGCTCGCTGGGGCAGCTCCAGCCCAAGGACCTGAACGACTGCGTCACCTGCGGCCGCCGCCTGCCCCCCGTCGAGCGCTAATCCTGCTGGCGCTGCTCGCCCTCGTCGCGGCGGGCTGCGGGGGAGGCGACGATCAGAGCGCCGAGGCGCCACCGAAGCAGCCCGAGCTCACCGTCCCTGGCGAGGATCCGGGGAGCTCCGACCAGCCCGCCGACGAGCCGGCGACCACCGAGGCCGCGCCGGCGCCCACCGAGACTCAGCCGCCGGACCAAAGCAGCGGCGGCACGAAGGCGCCGGCCGAGCCCGACACGTCCGAGGACAGGCCCGGCAACGACCTGCCGCCACCGAAGGACAGTCCCGCGGAGCGCTACGAGCAGTGGTGCGACGACAATCCCGGGGCCTGCGGCAACTAGCAGGGTCGAGCTAAACGGCTAGCGAAACTCGCCGCGCCTATGTCCGCAGGCGGTACACGGCTTGGAGAATGAACGCCGCGCCGATAGCGATCAGGAGCCAATTCCAGAAGTCGAAGCCCTCATCGATCCTTCGCCGATGTTGACGGCGATGATGAGGGTGAAGGCGGCGATAGTTCCCCAACTTCGGCTGCGAGGATGCGACTCCGCCACGCCTCCCCTCTTTGGTCGCTTCGATCCGCCGTTCTTATAGCCCGGAAGCGATTGGAGCGCAACCGCCCGGGGCGGCGTCTTTACGCCGCGAGGGGAACGGCTCGCGCCTGCGCGAGCGCACACGACAGCTTGGCGAGGATGGTCAGGTCGGCGTGAAGCTGGACCCGCTCGATACCTCGGACCCGCAGCGGCACGGAGGCGCGGCCCCGGTAGAGCTTGCGCCAGCGCAGCGTCTCACGGGGGATCAGCAGGTGCAGGCGGTTCGCCCCGATCCACCGAGAGGCGGGCTTGCACCGCCGGTCGGGCATCGCCACTTCGCAGCTTTGCGTCCGTAGTCGCTACCCGCGAACCGCCAAGGGCCATGCTGGCACGTTGGCGGCTCAGCAACACCGGCCTTTACGGAATGGGTCGCACGTAGCGGGATTATCGGCCGCACCACGACCGGGTTAGCGAGTTTCGCTAAACCCTCCTAGTGGCCGGTAACCGGGTAACCGGTAACCGGGCTCACGCCGAGCCGTTCTGGCTACCGGTTAGTGGTTACTGGTCACCGGGCGTGGGCCCGATGGGCCGGCACCGGTGACCGCGGGCGTCTGACGCGGGCCGGCACTCTGTGCGGCAGCGGCTCGGCGCCGCGCCGGCGCGAACGGTGCTTGGCGGGCTCGTGATCGCGCACGCGGCCTCGACCGGGGCGGGCGGTGCCGAGCGGCAGCCGGAGCCCGCCGCCTCCCGGCCCACCGTCCGGCTGGGGGTCAGGTCCCCCACCGCCGGGGCCGTCGTCGTCGCCAGAGTCATCGTCGTCTCGCAGGCGGAAGAACCACACGAGCCAGACGATCAGCAGGCCGACGTCGAACACGCGAAAGCCGACCATGAAGATCCACCCTTCAGTCGACATTAGGGCGATGGTACCGACCCC
>JBKPHS010000192.1:0-18038 GCA_046729975.1 Actinomycetota bacterium | reverse complement strand
CGCCCGGGACGGGCGGGGCAGCGGGCGCCTCGCTCACGGGCGCGCCGCGCCCGTCGGATCGCGGAGCCCGACGAACCGCAGGCCCGCGGCGGTCGGCCGGTAGCCGGCGAAGCGCCGCTCCGAGACGTCGCCAGAGCGCTCGACCGCGTACCTGCCGATCGCCGAACGGCGCGTTCTCGGCGCCAGCGCTCGGCCGACCACCGCCCGGCGGTCTCCTCCGGCGCGACCGGCGGCCGCGACCGCGTCGAGCACGACGCTCATCGACTCGTAGCCGTACAGCACGGCCACGCCGTCCGCGGCCCCGTCCAGGCGCTCCAGCCTGCGGAGCAGCCGCCGGCCGGCCGGCGGGTACGTGACGGCCGGCCTCAGCGTGCTGAGCACCCGCGCCGGCGCTCCGGCTTCGAAGGTCGCGCCCGCAAGCCCGCTCGACGCGAACAGCGCGGTGCCGGGCAGTGCGCGAGAGAGCGCCGCGAACAGCGGCGCCGCGACGTCTTGCGCGTAGCCCGTGAACGCCACCGCGTCCGGCGCCTCTTCGGCGAGGTCGCGGCCGAGGTCCGCGTACCCCTCGTCGCGATTCCTGACCTCCTCTACGGAGCTGATGCCGATCCCCTGGCGAGTAGCCACCGCCGCGACCTGGGCGGCGAGGCCGCGCCCGTACAGATTCCGATCGTGCAGCACCGCCATGGTGTTGGCTCCCGTCGCGCGCGCCCATGCCACGAGCGCCTCCGCCTGCAGCAGGTCGTTCGGCACAAGGCGCAGGAACGTGCGCGGTCCGCGCGCGGGGTAGTAGCGCTCCGGGCCCGTGCGCTCGCCGGGCTGCGGGCGCGTGAGGCTCGTCAGCCCGTCTCCCGGCGATACCTGGAGGATGCCCTTCGCGCTCGTGACCGGGAGGGAGATCGCGGACCCGCCGAAATCCAGCTCGCCGAGATACGCGATGGTCGTGCGGTCCTCGGCGGCCCGCTTGGCGTTGCGCTCGACGAGATCCGGGTCCCAGGCCTGGTCGCCGGGGTCGCTGCTGTCGAGCCGCACGAGGCGGACGCGGAAGACGCCGGCGCGCCCGCGGCTATCGGCGAGCGCGAAGCGCTGACCGGCGGCCACCGCGCCGGCCTCCCGCGCGGAGACGCCGTGGCGCGGCAGGCTCGTGTAGATGGTCAGCGTGCGACCCGGCACGCGGGTCTCCTCGTCGCCGGCACCTCCCCCACAGCCCGCGACTGCGAGCGGGGTCAGGAGCGCTGCGAGGATGGGCCACCGGGACGGCAAACGAGCGATTCTAGGATCCGCCGCTCGCGGGCCAAGGCGGCACGGTATGTTCCGCCGAGATGCGCGTCGGGGTGCTCACAGGCGGCGGCGACTGCCCCGGGTTGAACGCGGTCATCAGGGCGATCGTCCGCAAGGGCATCGACGACTACGGGCACGCGATCGTCGGCTTTCGCGACGGCTGGCGGGGGCCGCTCGAGAACTCCTTCGAGGAGCTGACGATCGAGTCGGTGCGCGGGATCCTGCCCCGCGGCGGCACCATCCTCGGTTCGTCCCGCACGAACCCGCTGAAGCTCGAGGACGGTTTCGACCGCATCACGGAATCCATGGAGAGCCTGCGCCTTGACGGACTGATCGCGATAGGCGGCGAGGACACGCTCGGGGCCGCAGCCAAGCTGAACGAGCGCGGCCTGCCGGTTCTCGGCGTGCCGAAGACGATCGACAACGACGTGGGCGGCACGGACGCGACATTCGGCTTCGACACCGCCGTGCAGGTCGCCACCGATGCGATCGACCGCCTGCATACGACAGCCGAGAGCCACCACCGCAACCTGGTGGTCGAGGTGATGGGCCGGAACGCCGGCTGGATCGCCCTCTACTCGGGGCTCGCCGGCGGCGCGGACGTGATCCTCATCCCCGAGCGGCCGTTCGACATCGACGAGGTTTGCCGGCTGATCCGCCGCCGGCACGCGCGCGGGCGATACTTCGCGATCATCGTCGTCGCCGAGGGCGCCGCGCCGAAGGAGGGGACGATGGAGGTGATACCCGAGGGGGGGACCGACGAGTTCGGCCATGTCCGGCTCGGCGGCATCGGGCAGCGGCTAGAGCGCGAGATCGAGGACCGCACCGGCTTCGAGACGCGAACAACCGTCCTAGGGCACATCCAGCGCGGGGGCACCCCCACGGCCTTCGACCGAGTGCTCGCGACGCGCTTGGGCGTCGCCGCGATAGACGCTGCCGACGATCGCCAGTGGGGCATGATGCCCGCGCTCCGATCCATGCGGATCGAGCTCGTCGGGCTCGCCGAGGCCGTGGCCGAGCCGCGGCTGGTGCCCCAGGAGGAATACGACGTCGCGAGTGTCTTCTTCGGCTGACGCCAGTCGTCGGTCGTCAGTAATCAGTCGTCAGGGCTGTGGTTCTGACGACTGACGACTAACGACTTATGTCTTGCCTAGCAGCCTGTTCACGAACGGGGCGGCGATCTGGATCGTCACCGCGATCACGACGAGGGCGACGGTGACCAGGAAGGCGTCGAAGGCCTTGGCGCCGAAGGCCCAGGCGACCAGCAAGAAGGTCAGCCCGAGCGCAAGTGCGATCAGCACTCCCATTGAGGCGCGGGAGCTTAGCGGCTGCCGAGGCGCTCGCGCACGAGCGCGCGGCCCTTCGTGACCGCGTTGAAGGCGCCGACCATCGCCCGCTCCGCGCCGGAGTCCCTGGCCGGCAGCATCCCGATCGAGCGCGCAAACGCCGCCTGGTCGAAGTAGGCGGTGTTGCGGACGATCTTGCCGCGTTCGACCTCGAGGCAGTCGCAGCCGCGTAGCTCGATCCGCCGGCCGTTCGGCTCGATCCCCTGGAAGGGGGCGCCTGTGAACGTGCCCGTCAACCGCCAGCGAACCGCCACTCGCCGTCCGTCGACGATCACGTCCTCGACCAGCATCTCGAGATCCGGCACCGCGGCAAATGTCTCCCGGAACTGGTCCCGCACCTCGTCCGGGCCGCGGAACACGCCGATGGGCACGATGTCGTCGATGCCCTCGGCGTGCCAGTGCGCCGCCATCGCGTCTGCGTCGCGGGCGGCTATCGCCTCGAAGTAGCTCCGTGCGGTCTCCTCGGGCGTGCGCGTCTTCCGCCGCGGGCGTGGCTTGGCCCGCGTGTCCGACTTGTCGGGCATTCGCCCACCCTACATCAGCTTTCCGTGGGTCAGGACACGGCGGCCGCGAGCTCTGACACCGCGTCGCGCACGGCCGCAGGCCCGCCCTCCCCGGCGGCTCGAACGAGCCGGCTTCCGACGATCACCCCGTCTGCCAGCTCCGCCACGCGCCTGGCCTGCGCCCCCGTCGAGACGCCGAAGCCGACCGCCACGGGCACGGAGGCCGCCGCCCGCACGCGCTCAACCGTGCGCGAGAGATCGGCGGGGAGCTCGTCTCGCTCGCCCGTGGTGCCCGCGAGCGAGACGGTGTAGACGAATCCGCGCGCGTCCCGGCCGATCGCCGCGATCCGCTCGTCCGTCGAGCTCGGCGCGGCGAGCGGCACGAGCGCGACGCCGGCTTGGTCGCAGGCCGCGAGCATCTCGCCGGCCTCGTTATGGGGAAGGTCCGGGACGATCAGGCCGGCGGCGCCCGAGTCCGCGGCGACGCGCGCGAACTCGGTCCCGCCGCGCGCGAGCACGACGTTCGCGTAGACCCTCAGCACGACCGGAACGCGCTCGGAGAGCACCTCGCAGACGCCCAGGATGCTCTCGACCGTCGCTCCGCCGGCCAGCGCCTCCGTCGCGGCGGCGTGGATCACGGGCCCGTCCGCGAGCGGGTCCGAGAAGGGGATCCCGAGCTCGAGCAGGTCCGCGCCGGCGTCGATGCACGCCTCTCCCACCGCGAGCGAGGCGTCCCTGTCGGGGAAGCCGCCCATCAGATACGGCATCAGCGCAGCCCGCTTCCCGTTGCCGGCGAAGGCGGCGGCTATGCGGTCACTCAAGCTCGAGCACCTCGGCGAGGTCCTTGTCGCCGCGTCCGGAAAGCGTCAGAAGGTCGAGCTCCGAACCGGCCCGGTTGGCCAGCAGCCAGGCCAGCGCGTGGGCGGGCTCGAGCGCGGGGACGATGCCCTCCAGCCGCGACATCCGCCGGAACGCGTCGATCGCCTCGCGGTCCTCGACGGCGACGTAGCGCGCGCGCCCGGAGTCGCGCAGGAACGCGTGCTCGGGCCCGGAGCCCGGGTAGTCGAGCCCGGCCGAGACGGAATGGGCCTCCAGGATCTGCCCCTCGGCGTCCTGGAGCACCGCCGAGAGGGCTCCGTGCAGCACGCCACGCTCGCCGGCCGTGAGCGGCGCGCCGTGGCGGCCGCTCTCGAGCCCCTCTCCCCCGGCCTCCACGCCGATCAGCTCGACCCCCTCGTCCTCGACGAACGCCACGAACGTCCCGATTGCGTTGGAGCCGCCGCCCACGCAGGCGATCACGCGCTCCGGCAGGCGGCCGGCCTCCTCCAGTACCTGCGCGCGCGCCTCCTCGCCGATCACCCGCTGGAGGTCGCGCACCAGCGCCGGGTAGGGCGATGGGCCGACGGACGAGCCGATCACGTAGTGCGTCGTGTCCGCGTTCGCCACCCAGTCGCGGATCGCCTCGCTGACCGCCTCCTTCAGCGTCCGCGCGCCGGCCTCGACCGGGGACACCCGCGCCCCGAGCAGGCCCATGCGCTCCACGTTGGAACGCTGCCGCCTCATGTCCTCGGTGCCCATGTAGACGACGCATTCGACTCCGAGCAGCGCGCAGGCGGTGGCGGTCGCCACCCCGTGCTGTCCCGCCCCGGTCTCGGCGATGACCCGTGTCTTTCCCATGCGGCGGGCGAGCAGGACCTGCCCGAGGGCGTTGTTGACCTTGTGCGCGCCGGTGTGCAGGAGGTCCTCCCGCTTCAGGGAGACCGGATGCCCGACCTCGTCCGAGAGCCTCCGCGCCCGGTAGAGGGGCGTCGGCCGCCCGGCGTAGTCACGCAGGAGGCCCGACAGCTCCGCCTGGAAGGCCGGATCGCCGCGCGCCTCGGTCCAAGCGCGCTCGAGCTCGTCGAGCGCGGGGATGAGGGTCTCTGGGACGTAGCGGCCGCCGTAGGGGCCAAAGCGCCGCTCGACGCCGGCGTTCACGCCGCTGCCTTGTCGCCGTCGGCCTGCTCGACGGAGCGGAAGAACGCGCGCAGCCGCGCGGGGTCCTTCACGCCCGGCTCGGCCTCGGTCCCGCTCGCGCTATCCACCGCGAACGGCCGGGCCGCGGCGATGGCGGCGCCGACGTTCTCGGGCGTCAGCCCACCCGAGAGGACCACCGGCACGGGCCCTCGATGGCTGCGCGCGAGCTCCCACGGGAACGTCTGCCCGGTGCCTCCCCGCCTGCCCTCTACATGCGCGTCGAGCAGGTGATAGTCCACGTCCCGGAATGCGCCAAGCGACCGCACGGCAGCGGCGTCCTTCACGCGAACCGCCTTCATGATCTTGGCTCCGGTGCGGCGAGCGGCCTCGCGGCAGTAGGCGGGGCCCTCCTCGCCGTGGAGCTGGAGCAGCGTGAGCGAGCAGCGCTCGGCCACGGACGTGACTTCATCGAGCGGCGTGTTCGCGAACACCCCCGTCACCAAGACCTCGCGCTTCAGCTCGGCGCCGATCGCCTCGGCGTCCGCGAGGTCGACGGCCCGAGGGCTCGACGGGTGGAAGATCAGGCCGATCGCCCAGGCGCCGAGCTCCGCGGAGAGGCGGGCGTCGTCGACGCTGGTGATGCCGCAGACCTTGACCTTGGTCATGGGGCGATGATGGCAGCTTGGTCTTCAGTCTTCGGTCTTCGGTCCTCGGACAAGATCCGATGACCGAGGACCGAGGACCGAGGACTATTTACGGAAATGGGAACGGGTTCGTATCGTCCGGCTGCTGCCGGCCGCCGCCCTGATCCAGCCGCGCCGGGCGCTTGCCGAGCTCGACCTTCGCGGACTTCTTGTCGTTGCCGCGGTAGTACTCGACCTGGACGTCGTCGCCCGGCTTCTTGCCCTCGATCGCCGCGGCCACGTCCGCCGCGTCCTGCACGTCCTTGCCGTCGATCGTGACGATCAGGTCGCCGCCGGCCCTGATGCCCTCGGTGGTCTGCGTCCGGCCGCCGCGGAGTCCCGCCTTGTCGGCCGGGCCGCCGTCGATCACCCTCTGGATGAGCGCGCCCTGCTTGACCGGGAGGTTGAGATCCTCGGCTAGCTGCTCGGTCACGTCGGTGGTCTCGACGCCGAGGTAGGCACGCTCGACTTTCCCGCCCTTCTTGAGCTGCGGGACCACACGCCCGGCGGTGTTGCTCGGCACGGCAAACCCGACTCCCACCGAGCCGCCGCCGCCGCCAGTCGCAATCTGCGAGTTGATGCCGATCACGCGGCCGCTCGAGTCGATCAGCGGGCCGCCCGAGTTGCCTGGATTGACGGCAGCGTCCGTCTGGATCACGTTGTCGATCGAGAAGCCGTTGGGCGCCGTGATCTGGCGCTGCTTGGCGGACACGATTCCCGTCGTGACCGTCCGGTCGAGGCCGAACGGATTGCCGATCGCGACCACCGGGTCGCCCACCTGCGCCCTGTTGGAGTCGCCGAGGTCGAGCGGCTTGAGGGTGGCGTCGTCCGGATCGATCTTCAGAACCGCGAGGTCCGTCGAGAGATCGGTCCCCACGATCTTGGCGTCGATCTCGCGAGGGTCGCCGAAGCGCACCGTCACGTCCTTCGCGCCCTCGACGACGTGCGCGTTCGTGAGGATGTAGCCCTCCTTGTCGAGCACGAACCCTGAGCCCGTCGCCGTTCCCTGGTCGGGCTGCGGGAGGCCGAACGGGGAGCTGCCCTGCTGCTCCACCTGCGCCCGGATGAAGACCACGCCCGGCCCGTCGCGGCGGTAGATGTCGCTCACGGTGAGCCCGTCGGCGGCCTTGTCGACCGACGTCTGACGGGCGATAGGCGTCTGCTCGACGACCGTCTTCGTGTCGCCGGTGTCGATCGCTCCGGTCGCCAGCAGGACCCCGCCGACGATCACCGCGACGAGGCCGCCGAGCACGCCGGCCAGGAGGTTCTCGGTGCGCGGGCTCTTGGTCATGCCAGTGGTGATAGGCCGGGAACCTTAAATCCCGCTAAAAGAACCGGTGCCCGCTCGGCCTGGGCGGGAGGGCGAGGAGGCCGCGCAGCCGTCCGAGAGGGCCCCTGCCGCGCGTCAGCCCGCGCCGCAGCGCGCGGCGCTCGCGGGCGCTTGGCAGAGAGTCGCCATCCACTCCTTCCCGGCCGAAGCGGTAGCGGAGCAGCTTGCGCACGTACCATGAGGCGTCCGGTCCCGCAACCCGCCGCAGGCGCCGCTCGAGCCCGTACAGCGTCGTGCGGGGGGGTAGTGAGTAGCCGAGGCGCCGCAGGGCCCACTCGAGCTCTCGCAGGCTCGCGTCCCTGCCGGCGCGCCGCCAGCGGAAGAACGCGGCCCAGGTCCAGAGCGCCAGCAGAACGGCGATTCCCACACCGGCGACGGCACCCGCGATCCTCCAGACAGGGCTGCCCCCGTCTGCCTGCTGTGGAGGGCCCAGTTGGTCGTCCGCGCGACGGGTGGTGCTGCCGCCCGTGAGGTTGTCGGAGTCGCCGCCGGGCACCTGCCCCGACAGTCCGTTCTCGTCCAGCTGTCGCTGGGGTGGCGCCGCGGGCGGGGTCGGATCGAAGACGACCCATCCGATCTGCGGGAAGTAGACCTCGACCCAGGAATGCGCGTCGAGGTCGCGCACCCTGTACACGCCGGTCTCCCGGTTGTAGGAGCCGGGCGAGAACCCCGTCGCGATCCGAGCAGGCACGCCCTGCATTCGCAGCAGGAGTGCCATGGCGCCCGAGAACTGCTGGCAGTAGCCGATCCGGTCTTCGAACAGGAACGACTCGATCGGATAGTCGCGCAGGCGCGGGCCCTCGCTGTACTCGTAGCGCGTCCGCAGATAGCGCTCGGTGCTCTTGACGAGGTCGTAGGCGCTGGAGCCCGCGGCCGCCGCGGCCAGGCGACGGGCCAGACGGTACGTCCGCGCGTAGGGAGATCCGCGGAGTTGCCTGTCCGCTGTGCGGGCGTCCGCCGCGGGACTGCCCCGCAGCGGAACTTCGACGCGCAGCGGCCGCCGGATCGCTGAGCGCGAGGCGTCACCGGGGGGGCGCGCGGGAAGAGCCGTCTCGCCGCGCCGCGGAAGCCGGATCGTGGTGTAGGTGGCGAGTCCGGAGTCGTAGCTCGCCGGTGCGGCGCGCATCTGGCCGGGCGTCGGCTCCGGTATGTAGGTGCGCACGACGTACTTGTCGCCCTTGCGCAGCGGACCGTTGACGACCCGTGTCGTGCCGTCGCCCGTCGTGACGGTTGGACCGACGCCCCTGATGTCGCTTGGCGTGCCGGCCGCCACCAGGAGGTCGCTCTGGAGCCTGTTGATCGTGACCTCGAACTCGCCGAACCAGCGCCTGTTCAGGGTTGGCGGAAGCTCGGCCGCGGCGGCCGTGCCGGCGTTCTCCGTCGAGTTGACCCAGTACAGCCCGTCAAACTGATCCAGCGTCTCGGCCTTCCAGTAGTGCGGCCGGTCGGAGCGGACCTTCAGCAGGGTGGTGCCCTTGCGCGGCCAGTCGAGCGGGCCGTAGTCGTGGGTCCAGTCGAAGACGACCGCGCCCGCGCCCGAGAACCACGTCCAGGAGCGGTAGTCGAGCCATGGCTTCTCGGCGTCGAGGCGCGCCGCCACCGGCATGGCGAGAATGGCCGCGCCGATCGCGACCGCCACCGCTGTTCCCGCGTCCCTCGCGCGCACGTGCGGAAGCCACAGCCAGACCGCGATCAGCAGGAAGAGCCCGAAGCCGCGCGCGGTCTCGCCCGTTACCGTGCGCTCGGTCACGGCCCACGCGTACAGCGTCACGAGCAGGACGAGGCCGCCTGCGCGCAGCAGCGGCCCACCGCGGCGCGCGGGCCAGAACGCGAGCGCGGCGGCGCTCGCGGCGGCCAGCGGGGCGCCGAGCAGCAGCGTCAGCCGAACCCAGTCGTCGAGGCCGTCGTAGGGCCACGACAGAGTCTGCATCTGAGCGAGCGCCAGGTCGACGTTCTCGCGCAGCTCGCCCCAGTGCGCGGGCGCGAGCAGCCTGGCGGGGAGGCCCATCGCGACCAAGGCAACGAGCAGCGTGGCGAGGGCGATCGCGGAGCGAAGCGCGCCCAGCAGCGCCGGGCGCCCTCGTAGCCGCGCGCTCAGCCACAGCAGCGTGCCACCGGCGCAGCACACGAGCGTTACCGTGAGGGCCCGCGAGCGCGGCGGGTCGGCCACCAGCAGCATCCAGTGGGCGATCGCGAACCAGCACAGGGCGAAGAACGGGATCAGCCGCACCGCCAGCCCGGCCCAGTCGCCGGTCGTTGCCGGGGCTCGCGGCTCCACTGCCGCGGAGCGGCCCGGCGCGAGTCGAGCAGCGAGGACGCTCACGCCGCCCTCCTCGCTCGAGCGCTAAGCCGGCGCCCGCTGCAGCCCGCCACCATGAAGCCGGCGGAACGGCTCGGCAGCTCCTCCGGAGTCACCAGGAAGCGTGCCGTGGCCGCGGCCCGCCCAAGCCCGGCGGGCAGCCTGCCGCTGCTGGCGGCCGTGACCCAGAAGATCTCGCCCGAGCGCTCCAGCCTGCGCCGCAGCGCCGGCGCGCCCTGGTCAGGAGCGATCAGGGCGAGGCGGGCGTGCAACGGTGGCCAGGCATGGAGGTCCGGATCGATGTCCGATGCCTTGCGCTCGCCCGGCAGGAGCAGCGCACAGCCGCCGCCGCGGGCGAGGTGCACGGCCAGTGACGCGGCCGCGCGTACCGCCTGGTCGAGCGCCTCCTCGCTTGCGGGGCTGCGGGGGTCGAGCACTACGAGGGGCCGTGAGTCCGTGTCGGCAACCAGGCGTCGCTCCATGACGGTGCCCGTTCGCGCGACGGTCGGCCAGTGGATGCGCGACGCGGGGGCCCCGGGCCGGTACGGGCGCAGCGAGTCCAACTCCAGCTCCGCGGCCGAGACCGCCGCCAGCTGAGCGGCCCCACCCGGCGTGCCGGCGTTCGCGCCCCGCCCGGTCGCGAGCACGGGCTCGATCCGCGGCAGCACCAGGACCTCAGAGGGCTCGCTCCGCAGGCTGCGAACGGCGAGGCCGAGCGGGTCGCGGATCTCGAGCTGCGCGGGCTCGAGCAACCGCCGCCCCCGGCGCCCGAAGCGAACGTTGACCCGCACGTGCTGGTCGCGGCTCCCCGCCACCGGCAGGGGCTGACCGAGCAGCGGCTCGACCAGCTCGCCACCAGGCGGCGGCAGTACTCCGGAGCTGAAGCTGATCTCGAGCGGGTAGCTGTCCTCCTCCTGCACGCTCCGTGGCCCCGGCACACGGACGATCTCGGCACCCGCGGCCGACAGCCAGACCCAGCAGGCGGCGACCGCGCCGAGGATCGCGAGCGCGGCGCCGGGCACGTAGAGCGAAGGCGAGTCGAAGGCGGCTGCCGAGAGGATCAGCAGGACGCCCAGGGCGACCGCGCCGATCGCCCGCGTCATAGCGCCGGCACTCTCTCCAGCGCGTCGTTGACGATCTCGGCGCGATCCACCCCAGCCGACTCAGCCGTCATGAGGAGACGGTGCGTGAGGACGTCGAGCGCGAGCGTCTGCACGTCGTCCGGCAGCGCATGATCGCGTCCCTCGAGCGCCGCGAGCGCCTTCGCCGCCTTGAGCAGCATCAGCCCGGCGCGCGGGCTGGCGCCGAGCTCCGTCCGCGGATCGACACGCGTCTCCTCCAGCACCGCGACCACGTAGCGGCGAAGCGTCTCGCTCGTGTGCACGCGCGCCGCGGCCTGCTGGGCGCCGAGCACCTCGGCGACGTCGGTCACCTGCCCGAGGTCGAGCACCCGGTCGCGGTCGGCGTGCTCGGCGAGCATGTCCGCCTCCTCCTCGGGCGCCGGATAGCCGAGTGAGAGCCGCACCATGAAGCGATCGAGTTGCGCCTCCGGCAACGGGTACGTCCCCTCGTACTCCACCGGATTCTGGGTTGCGATCACTACGAACGGACGCGCCAGCTCGTGCGTGTGCACGTCCACGGTCACGTGCCGCTCCTGCATGCACTCGAGCAGACCCGACTGGGTCTTGGGCGATGCCCGGTTGATCTCGTCCACGAGCACGACGTTCGCGAACACCGGCCCTGGTCGAAACTCGAAGCGGTTCTCGCGCTGGTTGAAGACGTTCGTCCCGACCACGTCGGCCGGCAGCAGGTCGGTCGTGCACTGGACCCGCGCGTACTCGGCATCGATCGAGCGCGCGAGCGCGCGGGCGAGGGCGGTCTTCCCGACACCGGGGTAGTCCTCGATAAGGGCGTGCCCCTCGGCGAGCAGGCAGACGATCAGGTTGCGCAGCGCCTGATCCGGCACCTTCACGGCCCGGCTGATGTTCGCGCCGAGACGTGCGCCGAGTGCCGAGACCGCCTGGGGGTCGGAGTCCGGTACCGCGGCCATCTCGAGGCGATGTTACGCCCTGGGAAGAGTCGACCTGCCCGGTTCTGTCAGCCGCCCTCGACCACGGATGCCGAGTCGTCACCACGGGCGAGCTCGCGCACCGCGGCCTCGGGGTCGGGCGCGCGCATGAGCGTCTCCCCGACCAGCACCGCGTCGACGCCGACGCGCTCGAGCTCGTCGACCTGCTCGCGATACACGATGCCCGACTCCGAGACGACAGTCTTCCCGGTCGGGACGTCCGCGAGCAGCTCGAACGTGCGCTCGATGTCGACGGTGAAGTCTTCGAGGTTGCGGTTGTTGATCCCGATCACGTCGACGTCGAGCTCGACGGCGGTCGCCAGCTCGGCTTCGTCGTGAACCTCCACGACCGCGTCCAGGTCGAGCTCGCGGGCACCCGCGTAGAGCTCGGCCAGATCGTCGCCCGGCAGCGCGCCGACCACGAGCAGCACCGCGTCCGCGCCGGCCGCCTTCGCCTCGTAGAGCTGGTAGGGGTCGATCGTGAAGTCCTTGCGGAGGATCGGCAAGTCGGTGGCGGCTCGCGCCTCGGTGAGGTCGGACAGCGAGCCGCCGAAGTGCTCCTCCTCGGTGACGATGGAGACCGCGGCCGCGCCACCGCGCTCGTACGCCTGGACCATCTCGGCGACGCTCGTCCCGTCGCGGATTGCGCCCGCCGACGGAGAACGGCGCTTGTGCTCGGCGATCAGCGACGTGCCGGGCCGCGCGAGCGCCTCGTGGAACGGGCGCCCCTCCCCGCGCGCGCTCGCCACGGCCTGAAGGTCCGACGCCGGCCGCGCGCGCTTGCGCCGCTCGAGGTGATGGCGGGTTGCCTGAACCAGGTCGTCGAGACGTGCGTTCACGGTGTGAGCTCCCGTGTCTTCTCGACGTAGCGCTCGAGCACGTCGCGTGCGGCGCCGGAGTCGATCGCCTCCTCCGCGGCCCGCACACCCGCCTCGATCGAGTCGGTGCGGCCGCCGACCAGGATCGCCGCGCCGGCGTTCAGCACGGTCAGCGTCCGCTCCGGGCCATGTGCGCCGGCCATCACGTCGCGCGCGACCGCCGCGTTCTGATCCGGCGTACCGCCGCCGAGCGAATCGGCGGATGCCGGCTCCACGCCGAGCTCGTCAGGTGCGACCGTGAAGCTCTCGGTCTGGCCGTCGCTCACGCGGATCGCTCGCGTCCGGCCCGAGACGCTGATCTCGTCGAGCCCATCCTCGCTCGACACTACCAACCCGCTGCGGCAGCCGAGGACCGCCAGCGCCTCCGCGATGTGCTCCAGGTGACGAACGTCGGAGACCCCGATCAGCTGCCGCGTCGCCCCGGCCGGATTGGTGAGCGGGCCAAGGAAGTTGAACAGGGTCCGCACCGCGAGCTCCTTTCGCACCGGGACGACGTGCTTCATCGCCTGGTGATGGAGCGGAGCGAACATGAAGCCGAAGCCGATCTGCTCGATGCACTCGGCCACCGCCTCTGGCTCGAGGTCGATGCGAGCGCCAAGCGCCTCGAGCACGTCGGCGGAGCCGGACTGGCCGGTATTCGAGCGCGCACCGTGCTTGGCGACCACGCATCCGGCGCCGGCCGCGACGAAGGCAGCCGTCGTGGAGACGTTGAACGTCGGCCGGCCGCCGCCCGTGCCCGCCGTGTCGAGCAGGTCGTCGCGCTCGACCTCAACAGCCCGCGAGAGCTCGCGCATCGTGCGCGCCAGGCCCACGATCTCGTCCACCGTCTCGCCCTTCGTCCGCAGCGCGATCAGGAAGGCCGAGGTCTGCACCTCCGACGCGCGGCCGAGCATCACCTCGCGGAGGACGGCGGCGGCCTCGTCGGCGGTGAGGTCGGCGCCCGAGGCCAATTTGTCGATTGCGTTGGTTAGAGCGGGATTGGGCATTTGAGTCGTCGGTCGTCAGTCGTCAGTCTTCAGATCTCAGTCCTGACGACTGACGACTGCCGACTGACGACTGATTTAAGAAGTTCCTCAACAGAGCCTTCCCCTGTTGCGTAAGGACCGATTCGGGATGGAACTGGACGCCTTCCGCGGGCAGCTCCCGGTGCCTGATGCCCATCACGATTCCGTCCGAGTGGGCGGAGCGTTCCAGGCAGTCCGGGAGATTCGGCTCGACCACGAGGGAGTGGTAGCGACCGGCGACGAGGGGGCTCTGCAGGCCGCTGAAGATGGTCCTTCCGTCGTGCTCGACCTCGGCCACCTTGCCGTGCACGGGCTCGCCGCGCACCACGCGCCCGCCGAACGCCGAAGCGAGCGCCTGGTGACCGAGGCAGACACCGAGCACCGGCACGCCGGACTCGGCGAAGCGGCGGAGCGCCTCCGTCGAGATGCCCGCCTCGGCCGGCGTGCACGGTCCGGGCGAGACGATCACCCGCTCGGGCGCCCGCTCGAGCAGCTCCTCCAACCCCACGACGTCGTTGCGCACGACCTCGGGCTCGGCTCCGAGCTCGCCCAGGTACTGCACCAGGTTGTACGTGAACGAGTCGTAGTTGTCGATGACGAGCACGCTCACGCCCACTCCCTCTGGGCGCAGGCCAGCTCGATCGCATCGAACACGGCCCCCGCCTTGGCCTCGGTCTCGCGCACCTCGTAGCCGGGCTCGGAGTCCGCGACGATCCCACCGCCAGCCTGGACGTGCACCCGGCCGTCCTTGACGAGCGCGGAGCGGATGTAGATGCACGTATCGAGGTCGCCCGTGTATGAGAGGTACCCGACGGCGCCGCCGTAGGGGCCGCGCCTGCTCGGCTCGAGCTCGTCCACGATCTGCATCGCCCGGATCTTCGGGGCGCCGGACAGGGTGCCCGCGGGCAGGGAAGCTCGCAGCGCGTCGATCGCGCTCACGCCCTCGAGCAGCGTCCCCGATACCGACGAGACGATGTGCAGGACGTGCGAGTAGGTCTCGACGGCCATCAGCTCGTCCACGGAGACCGAGCCGTACTCGCATACGCGACCGAGGTCGTTGCGACCGAGGTCCACGAGCATCACGTGCTCGGCGCGCTCCTTGTCGTCGGCCAGCAGCTCCTCTGCACGCCGGACGTCCTCCTCGACCGTCCCCGCGCGCGGCCGGGTGCCGGCGATTGGGCGCTGCTCGGCGCGCCGGCCATTCACCTTCACGAGCGACTCGGGCGAGGCGCCGGCGATCTGGAAGTCCTCGAAGTCCAGGAAGTACATGTACGGGCTCGGGTTCACGGTGCGCAGCCCGCGGTAGATCGAGAACGCCTCGACCGGCGCGTCGGCGCTCCAGCGCTGGCTCGGCACGACCTGGTAGGCGTCGCCGGCCCGGATGTACTCCTTCACTCGCTCGACCGCCGCCGCGTACCCGTCGGCGCCCATGTTCGAGCCGAAATCCGGAGGCGTCCGGCGGGCGGCGGTTACCCGCGCGACGGGCCCTGCCAGGCGCTCGCGCACTTCCGCTATCGCCCGCACCGCCTCGCTGTAGCGCTCTTCCAGGTCGCCCTCAACGAAGACGTTGGCGAGCACGGTCACCTCGTGGCGCAGGTGGTCGAAGGCGACGAGCACGTCCGACACCATCAGGGCCAGGTCGGGTACGCCGAGCTCGTCCTGGCCCGGTTCGCCGACGCTCGGCTCCGCGTAGCGCACGAGGTCGTAGCCGAAAAGGCCGACGGCGCCGCCGGTGAACGGCGGCAGCCCCTCCAGTGGGGGCACCCGGTAGCGGGACAGCTCGGCGGCGACCGCGCCATAGGGGTCCTCGTACTCTCGCCGCTCGCCGCCGACGGTCAGGCGACCGCTCTCGAGACGCATCACCGTGCGCGGCTGGACGCCGAGAAAGGACCACCGCCCGACGCGTCCCTTCTCGGCGGACTCGAGCAGGAACGACGGTCCCTCGCCCCGGAGCTTCAGGTAGGCGGACACGGGCGTCTCGCAGTCGTCGATGAAGGTGTGCCGCAGCGGCACGACCGTGTGGCCGCCCGCCAGTGCGCGCACCTCGTCGAGGCCCGGCTCGACCTCGACCTCGGATGTGTCAGCGGCGACGCTCATTCAGCTCCTCGAAGGCGTCGGCGAAGCCGAGCCCGCGAGACGCCAGAAGCACACCGAGGTGGTAGAGCACGTCGGCGGCCTCCGCGCGGACACGCTCGTCGGACTCGCCACCGGCGGCGGCCGCCAGCTCGCCAGCCTCCTCCCGCACCTTCTCGCCGATCCGCGACGGGTCGGCAAGCAACTCGACCGTGTAGCTGCCCTCGGGACGCGCCGAGCGCCGGTCGGCGATCGTGCGCTCGAGAGCGGGCACCGCCTCGTGCGGGGCCGGCTCGAGCTCGCCGCGGAAGAAGCAGGTCCGCTCGCCCGTGTGGCAGGCAGGTCCGGCGGGCTCGACGAGCGCAAGCAGGGCGTCCGCGTCGCAGTCGTAGCGCAGCTCGCGCAGGCGCTGGACGTTGCCCGATGTCTCGCCCTTGCGCCAGAGCTCCTGGCGCGAGCGGCTGAAGAAGTGCATCTCCCCGGTCTCGCGCGTGTGTCTCAGGGCCTCCTCATCCATGTAGGCCACGGTCAGAACCTCGCCCGTCCGCCAGTCCTGCACGACGCACGGGACGAGGCCACGCTCGTCGTAGGCGATCTCGTCCAAGAGCAGGGATTCTATGGACGCGGAATATGGACGCCCCGGTGCGGTCATGAGAAGGGAAGGCAACAGAGAGGAGGCCTAGGTGAAGAGGCTCTTAGTTACGGTCGGGATCGCCGTGGCGCTCGGCGCAGCGGCGCCCGCCTACGCGATCAACGATGGCGTGACGCCCGCCGGCGGCTGCGCGAACAGCGACAGCGCGGTAGGGACGCCGGGCGGCGGGCCGAACCCGGGGCTCGCGACCACTCCCCAGGTCGGCCCACCGGCCTCGGACAACAACCCAGGCCTGGGCTCAACCGGCGCGAAGGGGCACGAGATGTCGCAGGCGCCTTGCAACGCCGACTAGGCGCGGCTGCCTGGCCGGGCGCCTAGGCTTCGGCCATGGCGCCCGGCCTGTCCCCCACAGTCCACCGCTACGCGGTGCGCTGCGAGTGGCGCGGCTCGACGGCGGGCGGCTGGGCGGCCTACGACCGCACTCACACGGCGGTCGCCCCGCCCTCCAAGCACGAGCTCGCCCTGACGACGGGCGACGAGCGCGTCGGTAACCCGGACCACCTGAATCCCGAGCAGCTCCTCCTCGCCGCGGCATCCTCCTGCCAGCTGCTCTGGTTCCTCCATCTGGCGGCGGTGGCGCGCATCGACGTGCGCGAGTACGTCGACGAGGCAGAGGCGGTGATGCCGGAGGACGACCCGCCCGTGCGGATCACCGAGATCGTGCTGCGGCCCCGTGTGGTCGTCGCGTCTGGACCGACGCCCGAGCGGGTAGGCCGTCTGCTGGAGCTGGCGCACCGGGAGTGCAACATCGCCAACAGCCTTCGCAGCAGCGTACGTGTCGAGCCCGAGATCGTGATCGAGGGGTGAACGCGGATGACCGAGGACCGCAAGGAGCGGCTGGACCGTGAGCTGATCGAGCTCCTGAACGAGCTGCGGGTCGCGATCCCCGGCGTGCAGGTGCTGTTCGCGTTCCTCCTCACCGTTCCGTTCACCCAGCGCTTCGGGGACGTGTCGGAGTTCCAGAAGACCGTGTACTTCGTCACGCTGCTCTGCGCGGCGGTCGCTTCCGCGTTCCTGATCGCGCCATCCGCCTACCACCGGCTGCGCTTCAGGCAGCGCGACAAGCACCAGATGGTCATGACCTCGAACCGCCTCGCCATCGCTGGACTTGCCTTCCTGGCCCTGGCGATCATCGGCGTCGTGCTGCTGATCACGGACGTGCTCTACGGCGCCCCGACCGTAATCGCCGTTACGGCCCTGACGGCGCTCCTGTTCGCCGGGCTCTGGTACGCGCTGCCGCTCGGCCGCGCGCTACGCGAGCCGTCCGACACGGCCGGCTAGGGCAAGCGGCTGGGGTTCTCCCGAACAGTTGGAGCCCCGCGGCACTTGGACAGATGAGTTCTGCGGCCGCTTTGTGGGTCGAGCCCATCTGTCGCACGCGTCGCCGACCCCGTGGCCAGCATTTTCGAGGCTGATCGCCACCTGGGGCGAGACGCAGCGCTACCGGCCGTCCGGCTGGGGACGACCGGGTCCGTCGCCAGCGCGCCCAGCACCGCGCTGCGGGCGGCGGCGGTCGCTTCTATGAGTGAGATTGGGTTCATGGAGCCAAGTGTTGCTCTGGTCCCCATCAATATCAATCATGAATTTGGCGTAGCGATAAAATGAGCTAATGCTGGACCCACGCCGCCTGCTCACCTTTCGCGAGGTAGCCCGGCTCGGTTCGTTCTCCCGCGCGGCGGAGGAGCTGTCGCTCACCCAGCCCGCCGTCTCGCACCAGATCCTCTCGCTCGAGCGGCAGCTCGGGATCCGCCTGATCGACCGCGGCCCCGGCGGACTAGGTCTCACCGCGGCCGGCGGGCTCCTTCTGCGGCACGCGGATGCCGTCTCTGGCCGGCTAAGCCTGGCCACCGAGCAGCTCGGCGCTCTGGTGGCCGAGCAGCGCCGACACCTGGCCATAGGGGCGTTCCCGAGCGCCATCGCGACGATCGTGCCGGAGGCCCTCGTGCGGATGAGGGCCGCTGAGCCAGA
>JBKPHS010000191.1:0-29226 GCA_046729975.1 Actinomycetota bacterium | reverse complement strand
TTCCTACGCCTGGGTCAGCCGCAGCGTCGTCCCGCTCACCTCCGGAGCCAGCATTCCCTCGGTGGGCCCGGGCGACCGCGCGCCGTACTTCGCTCGGTACGCCTCCGACACCCGCCGGATGACGTCATCGTCGTGCGCCGGTTCGACCCCGACGTCGACCGTGCGCGAATCCACACCGATCGCAGCCTGGCCGTCCGCCAGCGCGCGGCGGTACCAGGCGCCTCGGGTGCCGAAGGCCGAGCGCACGTAAGCGTCGCCATCGACCACGACGACCCAGATCGGGCGGCTCGAGATCGAGCCGTCCCGCCGCGGCGTCCGCATCTCGATCTCCGCGCTCTCGTCGAGCAGCTGCAGCGTCGCCTGGTCGAGCGCAGAAGAGGCCACTACATCCGACTGTAACTCCTCCTCAAAGGTGGTCAGAATCGCTGACTGCGCGAGGGGCGCCGAGCCGCAGCCGGTGAACCCGGACGACCCCGCGCACACGCGTTTCGACCGGCCAGCGGCGGATCGCCTCCTCGAGGAACGCGTCGGCGGTCGGGCGGCCGGGATCGGCGAGCCAGGCATCCGGCGCGAGGCGCGGCAACAGCGACAGGAGCAAGGCGACGCTGGCGCGCTCATAGAGGACGTCGGCGCCGAGCACGAGGTCGAACGGCGCCCGCCTGGCGAGCTCGTCGGGCTCCGCCCACTCGACCGTCGCCGTCTCGATCTGCAAGTCGTTCGCACGCGCGTTGCGCGCGACGAGCTCGAGCGCTTCGGCGTATTTGTCCGTGGCGAGCACGTCGGCACCTGCGCGCGCCGCGGCGAGGCTCGGTACGGCGAGCCCACAGCCGAGCTCGACGACCCGCTGCCCCAGGAGCGCCACGCCGTCGAGCTCGCGGGCGAGCGTCACTCCGCTGCGCCAGAGGACGGACCAGTACGGCGCGAGCGGCGCCCAGTCGACCGGACCGTCGTCCGGTAGCTCAGCGGCCTCCGGCGGCTGCAGCAGGCGGAGCTCGCCGCTTGGCAGCTCGATCGTCTGGCTGACGAGCTCTTCGGGCACGAGCCCGACTCTACGCTCGGCGCGCTGAAGCGCGGAGGAGTTCGGGTCGCCAGTCCCGCCTAGTGCTCCTCGCGTCGTGTTCTAGAAGATGGCCTCCACCTCGTCGATCATCCCGACCGCCTCCTCGATCGAGTAGGTGGCGTGGATCCTTACCGTGTTCCACTGCATGAGCCGGCTCTGGAGGGCGAAGTTCCTGACGGAATCAATGTCGTCCGCCTCAACGACCGCGAGGATGATGTGGTCCGGGCCGAAGATGCGCAGCGTGCCGATATCGACGCCGAGCTGCTCGGCGAGTTGCGGGATCTGACTAGCACCCTCCTTCAGTATCTGCCGCGTCTGAGCATTGGAGGTCGGGCAGAGGTCGGGCGGATGCTCGGCGATGAGGGCGAATGTTGCCATGACGTATCGCTGCTCCTTTCGGTCGTTGAGGCGAGAGTCGCAGCCGTCTATTTCGCAAACCTTTCGCCTTTGCGCTTGGAGCAGCCTTCATGCGCGGGTCGTTTCGCGCTATAGGCTGAGCGCATGAAGCAGATCACGTGCGTTTGTGGCTACTTCGTGAAGGGCGAGGACGACGACGAGCTCTGGCACAACGCGCAAGAGCACATGCGGGAGGACCATCCGGATCTCGCCGGCAAGGTCTCTCGTGAGGACCTCGTGGCGCAGGCGGAGGAGGTTCCTAAGCCGACGTCGTAGTCCTCTCGCCCAGCAGACGCCTGTGGACGCCCTGCACGGCCGGGCTGGGAGCGACGCCGAGCTCTTCGCGCAGCAGCACGCGCAGGCGGTCGTAGGCGAGTAGCGCCTCGGCGACGTTTCCGCGCCGCTCGAGCGCCTCCATCAGGATCCGGTGGCCGGTCTCGCGGTAGGGGGCAAGCTCGATCAGCCGGCGTGCGGCATCTTCGGCCTGGGACAGCGTGGGGCCGCCGAGGCCAAGCCTCGCTTGAGCGAAGCATTCGAGCCCACGCAGCTGGACGTCCTCGAGCCGACGTCGCCATTCGTCCAGCCAGGGGCGGTCCTCGCCTTGGAGCAGAGGCCTGCGGGCCACGTGGTAGGCGACGCCGGCGGGCCCCCAGGACTCAGCCCACTCGCCCGCCGCGACGTGGGACTCGGCCCGGTGCAGCGCCTCTCGAGCGGCCTCGAGGTCGACGAAGGCATCGCGCGGCAGCACGAGCTCAATCTCCGATCGTCCGGCCAGGAGCTCCTGACCGATGACGCTGCGCAGCTTCGAGAGCAGGACGCTCAGGCTCGGATGCTGGTCCGGCGACGCCTCCTCCCCGTAGACGGCCGTCAGCAGTTCGTCCCGGCTCATCCGACGATCCCGGTTCAGGACCAGGTAGGCGAACAGGAGCCTGCCCTTCGCACCCGGTAACGCGTCCTCGACCCACCTGCCTTCGAGCTCCACCACGAGCCGGCCGCAAAGCTGAATTCGCGTCGCCCCTTCTCCCATCGCGGACCAAGCTTAGAAAGGTCGACGAAAGGCTGGGGAAACGTCCGAGCGCGACCATCGCCTTCCTAACGACAGAAGGGAGTGACATGGCGAAGGAGTTCGAGTGTGAGAGGGACGGGGTCGTCATCCGCGGCGCGAACGACGACGAGCTCGTGGCAAACGTGGACCGCCACCTCGCCGAGGCTCACCCCGATCTGGTCGGGAAGGTCTCCCGCGAGGACATCCTCGCGGCGGCCGACGAGGCGTAATCACGTGCTTGGAATTGGTGCTGACCTGCTCGGAACCGTGGCGACCTTCTACGGCGTCGGGGCCGCCGCGACGGCACTCCTGCAGGCACGTCAGATCCTGAGGCGCAAGGATTCGTGCGGCGTCTCCGCACGTTTCTTCGCGACGTACGCGGGCGGCTACGCCATCTGGCTCCTCTATGGCATGAGCATTGGCAGCGTGCCCCTCATTCTGGTCGACTTGGTGGGGCTCCTGTGCGGGGGGTTCACGCTCGCAATCACATTGGCGCTGCGGGGCTCGCTGGTCCGTCCGACGACCTGGAACATGTGCCCAGAGTGAGTCGAAGCGCCATCCGGCGCTCCACGAGTTCGAGCCGTGCATAGCCGGCGGGCGGATAGACTGCCGCGCCCGTATGGACTTCAAGCTCGAGCTGGTCCCGGTGCCGGTCTCCGACGTCGACCGTGCGAAGGCGTTCTACGCAGAGCAGGCCGGCTTCAACGTGGACAACGACGTAACGGTGCGAGAAGGCCTGCGCTTCATCCAGCTCACGCCGCCGGGCTCAGCGTGCTCGGTCTCGATCGGTGAGGGAATCACCGAGATGGCGCCGGGCTCGCTCCGGGGGCTTCAGGTCGTGGTGGACGACATCGAGGCGGCCCGGGACGAGCTCTCGGGACGAGGTGTCGAGGTCTCCGAGATTCAGGACTTCCCCTGGGGCCGGTTCGTGTTCTTCAGCGACCCCGACGGCAACGGGTGGGCCGTCCAGGAGATCCCCGACTACGGCGAGGGACGCACCCAACCCGAGGGCCTCTAGCCGTCAGCGGTAGCCGGTCGGGTCAGCCGGGCGACCGGGGTCCTGGACCTCCACCATGTACCTCCAGCAATCGGGTTGGGAACCGTCGAGGTCTGTGAAGCCGTACTCGCGCGCCAGCCCGCCGGAAGAGAATGAGCCGCCGTTGCGGCTGTGCAGGTCCGGGTCGGTGGCGAGCGCGGCGACTGCGCGGCCCACGAACCGCGGGCTCTCGGAGATGGCGGCGAAGTGCGGATTGATGGCCGCCCCGTCGCGCCAGTTGGCCTCGGTGACGCCGTAGTTGTCGAGCATCATCTCCGAGCGCATCCAGCCCGGCGTCAACGCCACCGCGGTGCATCCGTACGCGGCGAGCTCCTGCGCCTGCGCGAACGCGAGCCGGATGACCGCGTTCTTGGCCAGGTCGTAGAAGGCCGAGAGCCGGTAGTGCTCGGCGTTGTACTCGCGCGTGCCGTCTGTCATCTCCACGACAAGCCCGCCGGGCTCTCGGATCAGCAGGGGCAGCGCGAAGTGGCTCGTGATCAGGTGCGTGTCGATTGCCAGGCGAAGCATCCGAAGCCCGTTGTCGAGGTTGTGCTCCCACAGCGGCGTGTTCCACTCGAACAGCAGCTCTCCGCCCCAGATGTCGTTCACGAGGACGTCGAGCCGCCCGCTCTGGGCATCGATCCGCTTCACCAGGGCCTCGACCTCGCCGGCCTCGAGATGGTCCACCGCCATCGCGATCCCAACGCCGCCGGCGGCCGACACGAGCTCGGCGGTCTCCTCGATCGTCTCGGGACGGTCGTAGTCCGAACGCCGCTCCCCGGTGGTGCGCCCGGTGCAGTACACGGTCGCTCCCGCCTCCCCGAGCGCCACCGCCGTGCCGCGCCCGGCGCCGCGCGTTGCACCGGCGACCAGCGCGATCTTGCCCTCCAATGGTCTGCTCATGCCGCCGTCCTCCCCATTGCCTCTTCGCGGACCGTAGCTCCGTATCCCAATCGCGAACGCGGCAGCCGCGCGTGCAGCGCCAGCACGGCGCCGAGCACCAGGGCGCCGCCGCCGAGCTGCACCAGATCCAGCGTCTCGCCGAAGACGAGGAAGGCGAGCAGCACCGTTACGAGTGGCTCGACGGTGGCGAGGATCGAGGCGGTCGTCGGGCCGACCCGCCGCAGGCCTGCGAAGAAGAGGCTGATCGAGGCGACGGTCGAGACCACGGCGAGGCAGGCCAGCCAACCCCAGCCGGCGACAGTCACCTCGCCGGGACGGAACTCGCCGAACAGCGCCGAGCCGACGGTCAAGGACGCCGCCGCGCCGGTGCACACGAGTGCCGAGAGCACGCGCGGCCGCACGCGTCCGACGACGCCGTCGCTGACGAGGATGTACGTGCTGTAGACGACCGCGGCGGCGAGTCCGAGCGCGGCGCCGAGCGGATCGAGCGCACCCGCCCCGGCGCCGGCCACGACGAGCACGAGCCCGCCCGAGGCCAGCGCCAGCGCAGTCAGGCGGCGCCCGTCGATCCGCTCGCGGCCCAGGGCGACGGCGGCGGCGGCGACCATCGCCGGGAACGTGTAGAGCAACAGCGACAGCAGGGAGGCGTCGATGCGCTCCAGCGCTGCGAAGTAGCAGCCGGCCTGGATCGCGTAGCCGCATGCACCGAGAGCAAGGCCGGCGCCGATGTCGCGGCGGCCCAGTGCTCGCACCTCCTGCACGGCGCCGCCCGCGAGGACCAGAGTCCAGAACAGAGCGGCGGCCAGCACGAAGCGGACGGCGAGCAGTGTCCCGACCGTCGCGCCGTCGCCATAGGCGAGCTTTCCGAAGATGGCCATTGCGCCGAAGGCGGTGCCGGAGCCGAGGCACAGGACTGTTCCCGAGGAGCGCATGCCGCGCATCCTGGCGGCTCGAAGCATCAGGATCGACTCCGATTACTGAATCCGATTCGGTAGTGTTACTGACCTATGCTCGACCTCCGTCGCCTGCGCCTGCTCCGCGAGCTGAACGAGCGCGGCACGATCGCGGCGGTCGCCGACGCGCTCCAGTTCACGCCGTCGGCGGTCTCACAGCAGTTCGCGATGCTCGAGCGCGAGGCCGGCGTACCGCTGCTCGAGCGCGCCGGCCGCGGCGTGCGCCTGACCGATCCGGCGCTCGTGCTCGTGGGCCACGCCGAAGCGCTGCTCGAGCGCGCGGCGCTCGCCGAGGCGGACCTGGCCGCAGCCGCGGGAACCGTGGCCGGCCGCGGTCGCATCGCCGGGTTCCAGTCCGTGATGCTCCGCCTCGCCCTGCCGGCGATGGAGGTGCTGGCGCGCGATGCGCCGCGGCTGCGCTGCGAGGTGGTCGAGGCCGAGCCCGAGGTGGCTCTGCCTGCGCTGGCGCTGGGGGACCTCGACGTCGTGCTCGGGGACGAGTGGCAGCACCACCCCCGGAGCCTGCCCAAGGGCGTGCAACGCCACGACCTGTTTCGAGACCCGGTGCACCTCGTCCTGCCGGCCCGGCATCCGGCGGCGCGCGGACACCAGGGCGCCGTCCCGCTGACCGAGCTCGCCGGGGAAGCCTGGACGACGGGCCATGCCGGGATTGGCTGGGAGGAGATGACCCAGCGCACGTGCCGCGAGCTCGGGGGTTTCGATCCCGACATCCGCCACCGGGCCAACGACGCGATGATCAGCCTCGCGCTGGTCGCCCGCGGGCTCGCTGTGACGCTGCTGCCCGACCTCCCCCTACCGGATCGCTACCCGGGCACAGTGCTGCGCCCTATCGCCGAGGGCCCCGTGAGCCGGGCGATCTTCGCCGCCACCCGTGCCACGGACGCCGCGCGCCCCTCCACGCAGGCGCTCGTTGCGGCGGTGCGGGACGCGGCCGCAGCCCTGCCCTACGCCTGAACGCTTCCGGAGCGTAAGGTCACGTTACGAAGTTGGCCGGCGGTGGGAGGGCGGACTCGCAAGCACCACCTATAGGAGGTCCCCAATGAGCTTCAGTACTGGCCCTACTGCCGACGAGACGTCCAAGGCGGAGGCCTTGCCCCAGCTCGACGCAAGCTCGCTCGTGGATGGCGAGCGATTGGAGGCGGAGGTCAAGGACATGTACCGTCACGTGGCCCGCGAGGAGGAGGCGGAGCTCCACTTCGAAGTGGGGAGGGCCCTTGCCGAGCGCCTCGGATACTCAGCTGAACTCCTCGACGCGATCCCTGACGAGGCCCTCGCGTCTTTCGCCGGAGTGGGGCATCACCTCGACCTCGTCGCGCTCCGGCCTGGCGAAGAGGTGCTCGACCTCGGCTCGGGATCGGGTACCGACGTCTTCTGTGCAGCGGTGCTCGTCGGCGAGTCGGGCCACGTCGTCGGGGTAGACATCACGGATGAGCAGCTCGACAAGGCCGCGCGGCTTCGGGACCGAGAGGGGTTCTCGCAGGTCGAGTTCGTCGAGGCTCACATCGAGGAGCTCCCCTTCGACGACGGGAGCTTCGACGCGGTCCTTTCAAACGGCGTCATCAACCTTTCGCCGGTCAAGGACCGGGTGTTCGCCGAGGCGGCCCGAGTTCTGCGGCCGGGAGGGAGGCTGGCGATCGCCGATATCGTCAGCGGCCGCGCGCTCAAGGAGCGTACGAGGCGCAACGTTGAGCTGTGGGCCGCCTGCGTCGCGGGGGCGATCCCTCGCAACACCTACCTGGACGCGGTCGAGGCGCAGGGACTGCAGGTAGAAGAGGTGCGGAAGAACGACTACCGCTTCATCTCAGAGCGGGCACTCGACGCCTGCAGCATCTATGAGGTGGAGAGCATCTCGCTGGTTGCCGTAAAGACGCGCTGACCCTCACACCTCCCGCCGGGCCAGTAGGTCGTAGTAGAGGAGGATCGAGACGAGCGCGATCGCCGGTGCCGCCAGGACCTGCCCGATCGTTGCTCCGGCGAGCGATGGTGCGGCGCTGTCGGCGGAGTCGGCCAAGGCGTCGAACGGGATCTGGATCAGCTCGGCGGGGATGCCCACCAGGAGCCCCGTGAGCAGGGCGATGGCGAGGACTCGCCACCAGCTGCCGCGCACCAGTTCGCCACTGCGCAGGAGCGCGTCCGCGCGGCGCGCGCCGTCGATGACGACCGCCTGCGGCACGAAGTACCAGCGCACCGCCAGGTAGACCCCGGGCACGATCAGCAGGAAGAGGCCGATCACGATGCCGGCCGCGGCCAGCAGCACAGCGGGGAACAGTGGCGTGAAGGCCTCGAGGCCCGCGAGGATCGCGGCACGCGCGCTCGGCGACCGCCCGCCGGAGACCTCGTGCAGCAGGTGTACGGTCATCGCCGTCACGAGCGGCGTCGTGATGAGGTAGGCGACCCCGATCGGCACCAGGGCGACCGCGGGCGAGGGCGAGGGGTCGTAGTCGGAGGTGAGCTGCTCGAGCCCGAACCCGGAGACGATCAGCTGAACCGGGACCACCACCGCGGCCGAGATGGCGAGGAGCTTCCACAGGTGGCGCCTGTATAGGGCGAGGGTCTCCGCGAGGAGCTCGCCGAGGTCGCGCCGCCGCCGCAGCTCGAGCCGCGGCAGCGTGCTCACGCCGCGGCGCCCGCCAGGCTCCGGTAGGCCTCGGCCAGCCGCGAGACGCCCTCGTCGATCTCGTCGGGGCGCACGCCGGAGTAGGCCAGGCGGAAGGCGTTCTTTCCGCCCTCGAGCAGGAAGTCGCTGCCCTTGACGAAGGTCACGCCGCGCTCGCCGGCGGCCGTGAACAGCGTGTCCACGTCGCTGTCCTCCGGCAGCTCGACCCAGAGGAAGTAACCGCCGTCGGGCCTGCGGAAGCGAGCTTCGGGCAGCTCGCGCTCCAGGGCCGCGCAGAGCGTGTCGGCGCGCTCCCGAAGGGCCGCCTTGACAGTCTCGATGGAGCGGTCGAGGCCGCCGGAGCGCCAGAACTCGGCCACGATCGCCTGCGACACCATGCTCGGGGAGATGTACGTGGTCGTGGCGAGGGCCTGGATGCCGAAGATCAGCGCTTCGGGCCCCGCCAGGTATCCAACCCGGATACCGGGGCAGACCGTCTTCGAGAACGAGGAGGCGTAGACCACCCGCTCCCCGCCGTCGAGCGACAGCATCGTGGGCAGCGGATCGCCGCTGAAGCGGATGTCAACGTAGGGGTCGTCCTCGAACAGCACGAAGTCGTGCTCTCGCGCCAGCTCCACCAGCCGCCGGCGCTTCCCGAGCGAGGTCGTGTAGCCGGCCGGGTTGTGGAAGTTCGGGATCACGTGGGCGAGCTTCGGCCGCGCGCCGCCCTCGAGCGCCTCGGCGAGCGCTCCAACGTCGATGCCGTCCTCCTCGAGCGGGATGGCGAGGATGTCGGCGCCAAGCTGCTCGAGCGCGAGCAGGGTGCGGTCGTAGGTGGGCGCCTCCACGACCACCACGTCGCCCGGCTCGACGAGGTGCTGGAACAGGAAGGCGTCGGCCTGCATCGAGCCGTTCGTGACGATCGCCCGCTCGGGCGGCAGGCCGTGCTTCTCCGCGACCATCGCGCGCAGCGGCAGATAGCCCACCGACGTCCCGTAGGAGAACGCGCCGACCGGATCCTCGCGCAGCGCTCGCGCGGCGCAGTCGGCGAGCTCCTGGGCGGCGATGATGTCGAGTGACGGCGCGCCGCGGGCGAAGCTGATCGTGGGGGCGGCGTTCATCGCGGCCTCACGATAACGAGCGTCTACTCGGACCGCCGGATGGGTACATCCGAAGGGTGCAGGGGAGCCGTGTGGCGGGCGCGGTGCGGAGGCTCGATCCGGGCAGCCGAGCGCTGCTCGACCTCTCGCTCCGGCGCCGGGTACCCGACGAGCGCATCGGCCGGGTGCTTGGAACGGGCGCCGACGAGGTCCGGCGCCGGAGGGCGCTGCTGATCAAGCGCATTGCCGCCGAGCTCGAGCTGACCGGCATAGACGATCGCGCCAGGCTGCGCCATGAATTGGAGCACCTGCCGGCGGAGACCTGGAACGGCGGCGAGGCGGCTCCTGCCTCCCGGCGGCCGCGGCGCCGGCTGAGAGCGCTGGCCGCTGGCGCGTGCGTGCTCGCGCTTCCGATCGCCGCCTTTCTCGTCAGCTCATCCGGGCGGGAAGGCCCTGCCGTGACCGTCACGGCGAGCGCGCTCGCGGGGCCGCTGCCGGGCCCGGAGGTGAACCTCGACTGGCTCGCCGGCCCGCAGGAGGCCGTCGCGAAGGCGAGGCTCGTGGGCGAGCGCGGCGAGCCGCGAATCGAGCTCGTGCTCGCCGGCCTCGCGCCGGCCAAGCGCGCCGTCTACGTCGCCTGGCTCTACAACTCGCGCGCGGACGCCGTCCCGCTCGCGCGCTGGCGCGCCGGCGAGGGCGGGCTCGAGCTGAACCTTCCCGCGGACTGGACGCGCTACCGCTGGCTGGACGTCACGCTCGAGTCGCAGTCAGGCGGGCGAATGCACGCCGGCAACAGTCTGCTCCGCACCGAGCTCGCTCGGTTGAGTAATCGGTAGTCGGTAGTCGGTAGTCGGCACCGATTACCGATTACCGATTACCGACTACCGTCCCTAGCGCTTCCGCCGCGAGCTCCGCCACCGCCGTCGGCGTCTTCCCGACGCGCACGCCCCGGGCCTCCAGCGCGTCCGCCTTCGCCTGCGCCGTGCCCTTCGAGCCCGAGATGATCGCGCCCGCGTGTCCCATGGTCTTCCCGGGCGGCGCCGTGAAGCCGGCGATGTACGCGAGCACGGGCTTGGTCACGTGCTCCGCGATGTACTCGGCCGTGCGCTCCTCCTCGTCGCCCCCGATCTCCCCGCACATCACGATCAGCTCGGTCTCGGGGTCCTGCTCGAACAGCTCGATCACGTCGACGAACGAGGAGCCCGCGATCGGGTCGCCGCCGATTCCGACGATGCTCGAGTTGCCGAAGCCGCGCTGAGCGATCTCGTTCCCGATCTGGTAGGTGAGCGTGCCGGAGCGCGAGACGAGCCCGACGTTGCCCTCCGAGAAGAAGTGGGCGGGGATGATGCCGACGTTGGCCTTGCCCGGCGACAGCACGCCCGGGCAGTTCGGCCCGATCAGGCGCGTGTCGCCGCGCTTCAGGTGCGTGTAGACGCGCAGCATGTCGTGTACCGGGATCCCCTCCGTGATGCAGACCACGAGCTGGACGCCGGCGTCGGCCGCCTCCAGCACCGCATCCGCCGCGAAGCGGGGAGGCACGAACACCATCGCCGTGTTCGCCCCGGTCTCCGTCACCGCCTCGTGGACGGTGTCGAAGATCGGGATCCCCTCGACGTCCTGGCCGCCCTTGCCGGGCGTCACGCCGGCGACGAGGTCCGTCCCGTAGCGCTTGTTGTTCAGCCCGTGGAAGCTGCCCTCGCGCCCGGTGAGGCCGGAGACGACCAGCCTCGTGTCGGCGCCGACGAGGATGCTCATCGCGCCAGCTCGACGACGCGGTCCGCAGCCCCGAGCATCGTCTTCTCCACGTGCACGTTCGGGAGGTTCGCCTCGGCGAGGATCCTGCGGCCCTCCTCGTCGTTGGTGCCGTCAAGGCGCACCACGAACGGCACCTTCACGTCGATCTGCCCGAACGCCGTGACCAGGCCGCGCGCCACCTCGTCGCAGCGCGTGATGCCTCCGAAGATGTTGAACAGCACCGCCTTGACCTTGGCGTCGGAGAGGATCACCTCGACGGCGTCGACGATGGCCTCGGCCTTCGAGCCGCCGCCGGCGTCGAGGAAGTTCGCCGGCCGGCCCCCGGCCTGCGCCACCACGTCGAGCGTCGACATCACGAGTCCGGCCCCGTTGCCGAGGATGCCTATGTCGCCGTCGAGCTTGACGTAGGTCAGCCCTCGCTCCTTGGCCATCCGCTCCTGAGGGTCCTCGTCGCTCGGGTTGCGCAGGGCGGCTGTGTCGGGATGGCGATAGAGCGAGTTGCCGTCGACCGTGACCTTCGCGTCGAGCGCCAGCACGTCGCGGTCCTTGGTCACGAGCAGCGGGTTGACCTCCACGAGCAGCGCGTCCTCGGCGTCGAAGGCCTCGTAGAGCTTCGCCAGCATCGCTCCGACCGGCCGGACCACGTCAGCCGCGACGCCCGACTCGAAGGCCAGGCGCCGCCCGTGGAAGTCCTGGAAGCCCACCAGCGGGTCCACGTGCAGGCGCGCGATCGCCTTCGGGTCCTTGGCCGCGATCTCCTCGACGTCCATGCCGCCCATGCGGGAGAGCATCGCGAGTGGCTTCTTGGCGCCGCGATCGAGCAGGATCGCCGCGTAGTACTCCTCGTCGATCTCCGACGCCTTCTCGATGTAGAGCTCGTGCACCGTGAAGCCATGGATGTCCATGTCGAGGATGGCGTTCGCGTGCTCCTCGACCTCTCCGCGGTCCTTGGCGAGCTTGATGCCGCCGGCCTTGCCGCGGCCGCCGATCAGCACCTGAGCCTTGACGACGACCGGATAGCCGAGGTCCTCGGCGGCCTCGACGGCCTCCTGCACAGATGTCGCGGGACGGCCCTCGGGCACAGGCACGCCGTGCTTGGCGAAGAGTTGCTTTCCCTGGTACTCGAGGAGGTCCACGCCAGAAAGAACCTAGAATGCCGCCGCGCAGCCGCCCCGGCAGCGGCGCAGCACCCTATCGCACCCTTGCTCGGCTAGGAGACCCTTGGCGCTACCGAAAGACGTCCGCTTCGTCACCTTCGATTGCTACGGCACGCTGATCGATTGGGAGACGGGCGTATACGACGCGTTTCAGCGGGAAGCGGACCGGGACGGCTTCACGATCGACCGGGCGGCGCTCATCCCGCTCTTCATCGACATCTCCCAAGACATCCAGCGCGGCTCCTATGAGCTGTACGCCGAAGTGCTTCGCCGGACCGCGGTGCGCGTCGCCAAGGAGCTCGGCTGGGAGCTCGAGCCCTCGCGCTCGGGCTTCCTGCCTGACAGCGTGCCGCGCTGGCCGCCCTTTCGCGAGACGAACGCCCAGCTCGAGCGCTTCGCCAAGAAGTACGAGATAGGGATCCTCTCGAACGTCGACGACAAGCTGCTGGGGGCCACGCGGCGGCACTTCCGGACGGACTTCGACCTGGTGGTCACGGCCCAGCAGGTGCGCAGCTACAAGCCGGACCCGGCGCACTTCAGGGAGTGCGCGCGCAGGATCGGCGGCAAGAAGGGCTGGGTCCATGTGGCGAGCGGCTACGAGACCGACATCGAGCCGTGCATCAAGCAGCGGGTTCCCGTGATCTGGGTCAATCGCCACGGCGAGAAGCTCGAGAACAACCAGAAGAGCCCGACCGAGGAGGTCAGGACCCTCCGCGACGCGGCAAAGCTCCTGGGCGTGGCGTAGTTGCGCGTCGTCGCGGTTCACCGCGACGCCGTCGTGGCCACGAGTCGGCTCTGGCAGACGAACGCCACGGCGCTTCGCTCAGGCGACGAGGCACTGCTGGTCGACTCGCCGTACTTCCCCGACGAGCTCGAGCTGCTGCCGGCCGTGCTGGAGCAGGCCGGTTTCTCGCCCCAGGGCCTGGTGGCGACGCATGCGGACTTCGACCACCTGCTCGGCCGGCTGGCGTTCCCCGGTCTGGCGCTCGGCGTCGCCGACTCGACGGCGGACCGGCTGCGCGCCGAGCCGGGCGCGGCGCAGCGCGAGTTGCGCGACCACGACGCCGACCACTACGTCGCGCGACCGGCGCCTCTCTCACTCGGCTCGCTGCAGCGGCTGCCGGTGCCGGGCGAGCTGGAGCTCGGGGACGCGGAGCTCGAGCTCCATCCGGCTGAGGGTCACACCCCCGACGGCGTGGCGATCCTCGCGCGTCATGTCGCCGTTCTGATCGCCGGGGACTACCTCTCGGACGTCGAGATCCCGTGGATCCACCCGGGAGGCTCGCTCGACGGGTACCGCGCCACGCTGGCGCGGCTCGCGCCGCTCGTCGAGCAGGCGGAGACCATCGTGCCGGGCCACGGCTCAGCCCACGCGCGCGACAGCGCGCTGCGCGTCCTCGACGAGGACGTCGGCTACCTCGACGCGCTTGAGCGCGGGGAGGAGCGGCCGGCGCTGCCGAAGGGGCGCGACACGGTCGCGCAGCGGAGGATCCACGCCGAGAACCTGGCTCAGGTGACGGGCGGCTAGCCGGCCTCGGCGCGCCGGCCGAGCAGGATCCAGCTCTCGAGCAGGGGGTCCACGAGCCGCATCCGTCCGGGCTCGAGCTCCATCAGGTCGCCGCGGGCGACAAGCGCCTGGGCGATCCGCCGCGCCGTGGCCTTGCTGAGCGAGAAGCGCGCCAGGGTGGTCTTGCCGTAGAGGGTCTCCTCGGCCGATCCGCTCCAGGCGATGGCCGCCATCACGCGGCGCTGGTTCGTGCTCAATGAGTCCCAGCTGCGCTGGAACACCTCCCGCAGCTCGCCGAGCGCGGATCCGACGGCGACCGCGAGGGTGCCCTCGTCGGCGGTCTCGCCCGTAGGCGTGTGGGCGAAGAGGTGATGCGCGACGAGCATCGCTCGTTGCGGGTGGCCGCGAACCACGTCGAGCAGCGGGCCGAGCGCGGTACCGACGTTGCGACCCGCGCGCTCGAAGCGCTCGCCGATGTTCTCGGCCAGGTCCACCTCCGCGAGCGGACCTAGCTCGAGCGGGTGGGCCTGGCCGTAGAAGGGCCGCTCGCGATCCCCGAAGAGCTCGGCCATCAGGCCGGGATGGGAGCCGGCGAAGACGTAGCTCGCCGAGAACCCGTGGTGTTGGATGCGGCTGCGCATCAGGGCGTCGACGTGGCCGCCCGCGGCGAGGAGGTCCTGGAACTCGTCGAAGACGACCAGCGACCTCCGCCCGGACCTGCTCTGCACCTCGAGCGGCAGGTCGAGCAGGCGCAGCAGCCGCCGGGTCTGCTCGGGCTCGGGCTCCGGCGCGGCCTCCACGGCCGCGCCCGCGATCCCGGCCCTGAGGCGCGGGTTCCACGTGCGGGCCAGGGCCGTGAACCACTGCGCAAGCGCGCCCTTCAGGCTCTGCTCATAGGCCTCCTCGATCCGGATCGAGATGTCCTCGATAGAGACGACGCCGTAGAAGTCGACGTAGACGGTCGCGAAGCCCGCCTTGTCCGCGTCGAGCAGGAGTCGCCGCAGCAGCGTGGTCTTGCCGTACTGGCGAGGGGCGGAGAGCCGGGCGCTTTGGCTGCCCTCGGCCAGCTCGAGCAGGCGCGCGGCCTCCGCGTCGCGGTCGATGAGCTCGTCCGGTCCAAGCGGACGGTTCGAGATGAACGGGTTCAGTGGCACGGTTCCGATATACGGTACCAAGTTGTACCGGATTTCGGACCCAATTAGGTCCGTAAGGCGGAACTCACGCGATTTCCAAGCAGAATCAGCGACGGCGTCGACAGGAAGAACCCCTCTCGAGGCCGTTTTTCAGGCGCTCCTTGAGCTTCCCCTCCTCCTCTGGGCGAGGGGGTCGCCTTCTCCCCTCCCGGCACACCACAGCTGCCGCTCCAGCTCAAAGAGCGCCACACCTTCCCCGACGGCACCATCTGGCACGTCTACACGCTCACATGAGAGGCTCGGCGCTCTCGCGCCTCACGACCACGACGGTTAACCGTCGTAGTCGCCGGGGAGCAGCGACGAAAGCGGATCCGGGTCGGCCGTCGCGACCAGCGGCTTCTCGAAGCCGCGCCCGTACCGCTCGCCGACGTTGCCGGGATCGCCCGGCAGCATCACCAGGCGCTGCTCGGCGACGATCTCGCTGACGGCCTCGGTCAGGCGCGCGTTGTCGGACTCGAGGACGAACAGCAGGTGCAGTCCGTGCGTGCCGATCGAGCCCTGGTAGAAGCGGTCGCTTCCGTCGGGCAGCCCGTCCTCCGGCCGCCAGCAGCGGCGTGGCGTGCCGTCGGACGCGGTGCTCGGCTCGTCGCCCGAGCGCAGGTGGAGCTTCGGCCCCGGATCGGTGCCCGTGCCGTCGTCGAAGCAGGAGTCGTCGCGGTAGTAGGGGACGGCGACGACCGACTGCGCGGCGCCGCCGGGCGTCAGGTCCTTCACGCTCGAGCTGGTGCGGTCGACGATCGTGCCCTCGGGTCCGCTCGTCTGGCTCCACGACAGGGCCGCGTTGGCGTCCGAGAGCGTCGGGTCGCTGAGGTCGACCGACTGGTGGTAGGGGAAGTTGCAGGCCTGGATCGTCTCGTAGAACGTCCGGTAACCCTGGTCGAAGTCGCTGGTGTCGTTCTGGTCGTAGCGCTCGTTGCAGGGATCGTCGAGGTTGCCGAAAACCTCGTCGTTGCGTCCGTCCACCGGCACGCCTTCGGGCTTCTTTGGGTTGTAGAAGCGCGTCATCCGCCCCGCGCCCATGTCCCATTGCGAGTAGATGCCGTCGAGCGGCGGGATGGGGTGGACCCGGAGCCAGCTCTTCTGGCGCATCTCGTCCCGGTAGAAGGTCTCGCGTCGTATCACGTTCGTGCCGGAGTCGGCGCCCCAGGTCTCGCGGATCGCCCGCACGGGCCCGACCCGCTCGCCGAGCAGCGTGCTCGAGCCGCCCCAGTTCGTGTCCTCCTCCTCGAAGCCGCAGCAGGGCGTCTCCGATCCGGGGTCCTGCGCGAACGCACGCGCCTTCCAGCGGTCGATCACGTCCGGCCCGTAGCTCTCGCCGCCGTCGGGCGAGATCCGGATCTGGGTCATCAGCCAGCGGCCGTCGTAGCGGAAGCGGTAGCGGTCGCTCGTGACCCACGCGTAGTCGCGCGGGCGCCGGCGCGCCTCGCCGAGCACGTTGCCCTGCTCGTCGCAGTGGGGACCGCTGGCGGCGTTGCCGTAGCCGTCGTAGGTCGACTCCGACTTCTCGAACAGGTCGGCCGTCGCGTCGCGCTCGTAGGAGACGTAGCCGTTCGCGGCGGTGAACGCCGGCCGCGGGCCCGGCTCGCGGGCCTTCATCACATACACGTAGCTCTGGCCCGCCTGGAGGTTCGACGGGTCGGTGACGGTCACACGGCGCGCACTCTCGATGCCCTTCGGGAGGCGGGCGTCGGCCGGGGCCGCCGGCCCGGCGTCGGTCGCCATGAAGGCGAGCTCGTCGTTGTCGTCGAGGCCCTGCACCGGGTCCTTGGCCTCGGGCGAGTCGGGCCTCGCGAGGCAGGGGCTGCCCGGGTCGCTCTGCGTGTAGCGGAAGCCCTCGCGGTCGTAGGCGTAGGTCGTGTGCTTGTCCTCGCCCGAGTAGAAGGAGAAGCCGGACGCCGGGTTGCTCAGGTAGCGGGCGAACTGCTCGTCGACCTGGAAGGGGATCTGCTTGAAGCGGCGGCTGCGCGGGTCCCAGCGGTACCCGAGCAGGCGGTCCACGGGCGTGCCCTGCTGGGGTGCGTAGTCCTGGCTGTCGACGTTCGGGTCCGCGTAGTGGTTGTGCTCGCACTGCTCGTCGAATGTCTGGCACTCGGTGAGGTCGAGCAGCGGCATCCGGAAGGTGAAGTTCGAATCCGCCGACCAGGCGCCCAGGTCCTGGCCGGTCAGCACCACGGGCTCGGTGTCGCGCGCCGCGGGGACGGTCGGATCGACCACCGGGAGCTGTCCAGATGCGATCGCCGGCACTGTGAGCGCCGCCAGCGCGGCAAGGGATGCGAGCAGCGGGATGCGACGCGAGCGCGGCCTCCCGGCCGGATTGAGAGAAGACTGCATCGACACGAACCCCGGTCGCTTTCCTACCCATCCCGCGTCCGGTGTATGCCTTGCCCCGCCTGGCGGGCCGTGTTAGGTTGGACCCGTTCTCGCTCCGTTCGTTCGGACGTCAGAGCAGGGGATTGGCCCGGCGGGGGGCGGCTTTGCCGTGCACGCCTCCGGCTGACTCAGCCGCAGGCGCGCACGCCACGGTCGAGTGTCAGCACGCGCCCGTCGACGGTCTCGGCGCGGGCGCGCAGCACCGACAGGTCGCCGTCGGGGAAGCGGCGGGAGGACAGCACCTTCGAGAAGGGCGAGCTGCCGTCGGTCGCCGCCCGGCGGCCGCGCACGTAGAACGTCACGCGATCGAGGTAGCGGAGGTCGCCGCCCCGGACCGTCGCCCGCACTGAGCCGGGCGCGCAGCTGCGGCCGCGATGGCGGATGCGCAGCGCCAGTCGCGGTTTCGTGCGGCAGCTCCTGGCGGAGCAGCTGCGCAGATCCGCCAGCCGCCGAGCCAGCAGGCCGCGGACGGTCGCGTAGCGCGGGTCCCCCTGGAGGTTGTTCAGCTCGTGAGGGTCGCGCGCGAGGTCGTAGAGCTCCCGCTCGCCGGTCGCCTGCTCGACCCAGACGTAGCGCCGCGTCCTGATCGCCGTGTAGCTGCTTGCCCGCCCGACGCCGGTCGTCTCGAACAGGATGTCGCGCCCCCACTCGAGCCCGGGGTCGCGCAGCAGCGGGAACAGCGAGCGGCCGTCGGTCGGGCGGTTGGCGAGCGCGTCGGCCGCGTCGAGGATCGTCGGTGCGGTGTCGACGTTGCCCGCCAGGTTGCCGATCCGCAGCCCACGCGGCACGCCCGGCCCGCGAAGGATGAGCGGCACCTTGACGGACTCCTCGTAGACGAGCACCTTGCCCGAGCGGACGCGGTGCTCGCCGTGGAAGAACCCGTTGTCCGAGGTGAACACGATCAGGGTGTTGTCGAGCTCTCCGGCCTCCCGCAGCGCGCCGACCAGGGCCCCGACCGCGTCATCAACAGACAGCAGGGACTCGAGCCGCTGCTGGTAGTTCTCAGTCACGTTGGCCACCTGCTGGGGCGTCATCGGCCTTCGGTTGCGGATCGCCGCCGGCTTGTCCGAGACGTCGGCCTCGCTGAAGTTCGGCGGCTTGGGCAGCGGCTCGCCCGCGAAGCGGTTCACGTGCCGCGGCGCTGGCACGGGCGTGCCGAGGTTGGCCGGGTCGCCCGCTTCCCTCGGGCCGCCGCTGTGGGGGGCGAGAAACGCGACCGAGAGGAAGAACGGGCCGAGCGGGGCGCGGCGGCGGATGAAGTCGACAGCCTTGGCCGAGTACACGTCCGTCTGGTAGGAGCCCGGGTCGTTGCCGTAGCTCACGAGCGTGCCGTTCTCGTTCAGCGTGTAGCCGTAGTAGCGGTAGGTCGAGGGGTCGACGGACCCGTACCACTCGCTCCATCCCGGGGGCATGAGCGTCGGGTTGGTGCGCCCGTAGCCGTTCAGGTACTTGCCGATGTGGCCGGTGTGGTAGCCGGCCCGCTGGAGCCAGACCGGCAGTGTGTTGGTGGAGTCGAGCTTCTCGAAGCCGCCCGTCGGCGGCGAGTTCGAGCGAACGCCGTGGTTGTGTGAGTACTGGCCGGTCAGGAACGTCGCGCGCGAGGGGCAGCAGAGCGAGAACGTCGCGAAGTTGCGCGAGAAGCTCGCGCCCTCGGCCGCCAGCAGGGTCTTCACGTTCTGCATCATCCTCAGCGACTCGACGGTCTGGTCGTCGGTCATCACGACGAGGACGTTCGGCCGTTCCTGAGCACGCGCAGGCGCCGCGGCGATCAGCGCGGCCGGCACTACGAGGGCGACGAGCAGCTTCCGCATTTCGCCCGTTGGAACCCGCGCGGCGGTCGCGTGTTGCGTGAGGGCCGCGCCGGGGGGCGAATCTCAAACGGCTGAGACATTCGACATGCCATGGCGTGTCAAATGTCTCAGTCGTCTGCCCGAGGCCTGTGGCCGCTCGTGAAAATGCAGCACGGCGTCGTCAGCAAGCGGCAGCTGCTCGAGCTGGGATTCAGCCGAGCTGGGATCGCGCACCGAGTCGCGAAAGGCCGGCTACATCGCGCGCACCACGGCGTGTATGCAGTCGGCCGCCCCGAGCTGACCCGTTCCGGCGCCTGGATGGCGGCCGTGCTGGCCTGCGGACCGGGTGCAGCGCTCAGTCACGACGACGCCGGGGCGCTGTGGGAGATCTGCGCGGATCTGCCGGGGGACATCCACGTGTCGGTGCCGCACAGCGCGTATCGGCGGCAGCGACCCGGGATCGTCGTACACCGTCGCCCTGCGTTCGGGCCGGAGGACGTGACCCGGCGACGTGGCGTCCCGGTCACCACTCCGATCTGCACTTGGTGGATCTCGCGTCGCGGCTGACGCGAGACGAGCTGGAGGCCGCCGTCAACGAGGCGGACAAGCGCCGCCTGACCGACCCCGAGGAGCTGCGGACCGCACTCGGCGCATTCGCGGGCCGTCCCGGCGCAGGCGTGCTGCGCAACACCCTCGATCGCCGCACGTTCACGCTCACCGACTCCCAGCTCGAGCGGCGCTTCCTGCCGATCGCGCGCAGGGCCGGGCTCCCGCTGCCAGAGACCGGCAACGAGTGAGCGGCTTCAGGGTCGATTTCCACTGGCCTGAGCTGGGGCTCGTCGCGGAGACCGACGGCCTGCGCTATCACCGCACACCGGCGCAGCAAGCGAAGGACCGTCTGCGCGATCAAGCTCACGCCGCCGCCGGCCTCGTCTCCCTCCGCTTCACCCGGGCGCAGGTCCGCTTCGAGCCCGACTACGTGCAGGCGACCCTGGCTGCGGTCGCGCGCCGGCTCGAGGGCCGAATCACTTGATCACAGCGATCGTCTCGCCGGTGTTGATCGAACCACCCTCGGAGACGCCCAGCTCCTCCACGGTGCCCGACGCCGGTGCCGTGATCTCGTTCTCCATCTTCATCGCCTCGATCACGCAGATCAGCGCGCCCTCCTCCACCGCGGCGCCCTTCTCCACGGCCACCTTCAGGACGGTGCCCTGGAGCGGTGAGACGAGCTCACCGGCCGCGCCGCCTCCGCCGCCGCCCCTACGCTCGCGACGCTTCGGCGCCTTGCGCGCCGGCGCCGCTCCGTTCGGCGTGAAGCCCGAGCCCACCACCTTGACGTCGAAGCGGCGCCCGGAGACCTCGACGGCGTAGGTGCGCTCGACGGTCGGCTCCTCCTCCTCTTCTCCGGCGGGCTGCTTCGGCTTCGGGAAGGCGAGCTGCTTGAGCCAGTCCCTGTCCTCCACCAGGTCGCGGCAGGTCTCGCCGTTGTGCCACTGGTCCGTTGCAAGCAGCGCCTCGTGGAAGGGGATCAGCGTCTTGAGGCCACCGATCTCGAACTCGCGCAGCGCGCGCAGCATGCGTCGAGTGGAAGCCTCGCGGTCCACGTCCCACACGATCAGCTTCGCGATCAACGGGTCGTACAGCGGCAGCACCTCGTAGCCCGTCTCGGCGCCGGAGTCGACGCGCACGCCGGGACCCGAGGGCTCGTGGTAGCTCTCGATGCGCCCGGGCGCGGGCGCGAAGTTCTTGGCCGCGTCCTCCGCGTTGATGCGGCACTCGATCGCGTGCCCGCGCATGACGACGTCCTCCTGCGAGAAGGGCAGCGGCTCGCCGGCGGCGATGCGGACCTGCTCGCGGACTATGTCGATCCCGGTCGTCATCTCGGTCACGCAGTGTTCGACCTGGACGCGCGTGTTCATCTCGAGGAAGTAGTACTCGCCGTCCTGGAGCAGGCCCTCGACCGTGCCCGCTGAGCGATAGCCGACGGCGCGCGCCGCGTCGGTGCCGATCTTCCCGATGCGCTCGCGCAGCTGCGGATCGACGGCCGGCGCCGGGCTCTCCTCGATCAGCTTCTGGTGACGGCGCTGCACCGAGCAGTCGCGCTCGAACAGGTGCAGCACGTTGCCGTGCGCGTCGGCGAGCACCTGAACCTCGACGTGACGCGGGTCCGGGAGGTAGCGCTCGAGGTACACGGTCGGGTCCGAGAAGAACTTCTCGCCCTCGCGCGCGGCTCCGTCGAAGGCCTTCTCGAGCTCGACCTCGGAGTCGGCTACCCGGAAGCCCTTGCCGCCTCCCCCGCCTGCAGCCTTGATCGCCACTGGGTAGCCGATCGTCTCCTCGATCAGGCCGCGCGCGGCCTCGACCGACTCGACCGGGTCGGTGGTGCCGGGCACGATCGGCACTCCGGCGTCGCGCATGAGCTCGCGCGCGCGCGTCTTCGAGCCCATGGCGTCGATCGCGTCGGCCGGGGGGCCGATGAAAACGATTCCGGCCTGCTCGCACGCCCTCGCGAAGGCGGCGTTCTCGGCGAGGAAGCCGTAGCCCGGGTGGATCGCGTCGGCGCCGGCGCGCCGGGCCGTCTCGATGATCTTGTCCACCACGAGGTAGCTCTCGCTCGCCGGCCCCGGGCCGAGCAGGTAGGCGTCGTCGGCGCGGCGAGCGTGCGGGGCGTCGCGGTCGGGCTCCGAGTAGACGGCGACCGTGCCGATGCCCATCTCCTCGAGCGTCCGCATGACCCGGATGGCGATCTCGCCCCGGTTGGCTATGAGCACCTTCGAGAACACGGCGCGGCAAGGTTAGTCGGCGGGCCGCGCGGACGGGGCCGGGCACGCGGGAGCCCGGGCGGGAGCGAAGAGCTCCGCCCGGGCCCCTGCCGTCACGCGAGCCTCAGGAGCGCGCGCTCTTGCGCTTGAGGGCGATCTGGCGCTTGACGGTTGTCGAGCTGCCGCCCCCTCGCCGGGCCATCTTGACCTTGACCGGGAGCTTCTTGCGGCCCTTGCTGAGCGTCTGCTGCACGAGCCGCCCGCCGCGCCGGGACAGCTTGACCTTGACGGTCTTCTTCGTCCCCGGCTTGACCGCGTAGTCCTTGCTGCCCAGGCGCGTACCGCCCCCGCGGCGCGCGATCGAAGCGACGCTCCGCGGCGAGTCCAGGACGATCCGGCCCCGGCATGCCGTCTGCCGCGTCTTGGGGCAGCTGACCGGCACGAGCACGTAGCCGTCGTCGAGCTGCAGCGGCCGGTCGGCGATCTCCACGACGAACGAGCGGTCCTCCGCCGGCGAGTCGCCGGTCACGGGCGGCAGCGGCGGCGTGACCGTCGCAGCCACGGACGGCAGGTCGACGGTCTCGCAGTCCGCCACCGAGTCCGCATGGTCGGCCTCGGCGGTATCCGAATCGGCTCCGCAGTCCACGCCGTCCGCGTCGTCGTCGCGGGCAAAGACGGTGTCGGCGCCTGCGCCGCCGTCCAGCGTGTTGGCCGCGGAGCTTCCGACGATCACGTCATTGGCGGTCCCGCCATAGACGTCCTCGACGTCCTCGCGCACGTTGTCGAACTCGAAGCCTGCGGCGCCGTCGTCGGCGACGCCGTCGAGAGTGACGTTGACGGGGAACGAGTACCACCAGTACCCGACGCTGTCGCGGCCCTCACCGCCCGAGAACGAATCGGCGCCGGCGGCGCCGTCGAGCCAGTCGTCGCCGCTTCCGCCCACCAGTGAGTCGTTGCCGTTGCCGCCCAGCAGGACCGCCGGCGTTGGCGTGGTGGCGCGAATGGTGTCGTCGGCGTTGCCGCCGTCGAGCCAGAGGCTCGTTATCCCCGACTGCGGACAACTGACGCGGTTCGCCGCGAGCGGCGAGCACGGAGCGGAGGTCCCGACGTTGTCGCCCAGGTCCTCGATCACGTAGTTGCCTCCGGTCAGCGAGACCGCCACGTCGTTGGCGACGTTGCCGTTGCTGTCGAATTGCAGCTTGCCGGAGTTCACCGACACGGTCGTGGCCGCCCATCCGGAGGCCGGGCCCGCGAGGGCCAGGAGCGCGAGGACAGCAGTCAGCCCGGCGCCGCGGCACAGGCGCGTCCGGGCGCGATGGAGGTTGGTCATGGCGTTACTCCTCTGTTCATGGGCCGAGCGTTCGCGACCACCTCTGCAGGCGACCACTCCGGCGTCCAACCGTTGGTTTCGAAAAGATCGTCAGCGTCGTGCGGGTCGGCCGGCACGTCGGCCATGACCTCGTGGAACGCGGTTACCACGCGCGGGTCGAACTGCGTGCCCGCGCAGCGCCGGAGCTCGAGCAGCGCCTCCTCGGCGGACACGGCTTGGCAGTAGGGACGGTCCGAGGTCATCGCGTGGAAGGCGTCGCAGACCGCGACGATGCGCGAGCCGAGCGGGATGTGCTCGCCCTTGAGGCCGTCCGGATAACCCTTGCCGTCGTAGCACTCGTGGCTCGCGCGGACCAGCCGGGCGACCGGCGCCAGCGCGGGGGCGGCCATCAGCATGCGCTCGCCCAGCACCGTGTGCTGGTGCATCAGGCGCCACTCGACCTCGTTGAGGGGTCCGGGACGCTGCAGGATCGCGTCGGGGATGGCCATCTTGCCGATGTCGTGGAGCTCGCCGGCGCGGGCCACCTCGTCGAGCTCCTCTCCCTCCAGGCCGAGCTTGCGAGCAACGTCTACCGCGAGCGCGGCGACGCCGGTCACGTGCTGGCGCAGGTCGGGCTCGCGCTCGTAGAGCACCTGGAGCAGGACGTCGCGCGCCTGCTGGTTCGCGCTCGAGTTCCGGCGGCTCGTCTTGTCCGAGTAGAGACGCTGGTCGGCGACCTGGAGGGCGCTCTGCGCGTCGCTCGCCTGATGCGGGAGCACGACCGTCCCGAAGGAGGTCCCGATGCTGAAGCCCTCGCCCTCGTCGGAGAGAGCCGCCAAGGTCGCCGCGATGGCGGTCTCCGGTCCAGGGGACTCGACGGTCAGGAGTGCGCAGAACTCGTCACCTCCGAGCCGGTAGGCCCTGCCGTGCGAGTGGACCGCCGCGTCGAGCTTGCCTCCGAGACGGGCCAGCAAGGCGTCGCCCGCTGGATGCCCGAAGGTGTCGTTGTAGCGCTTGAAGCCGTCGAGGTCGTAGAGGACGAGCAGGCGGGGCGAGTCGGAAGTCGCGTCCTCGACCGCTGTGCCGAGGTCGAGCTCGAGGCTGCGCCGGTTGCCGAGGCCGGTCAGGGCGTCGGTGAGCGCCTCGCGCCGGCTCTCCGCGACCATCCGCAGGTTCTCGCCGAAGGTCATGCCCATGCGCACGATCACCGCCGCGAGCGTCGCCGCGGCGAGCGTCACGGCGGGGGCGTTGATCGGATGGACGTGATCGAAGATGAGCAGGCCGAGAGCCGTGAGCGCGAACATCGAGGGGACCAGGAACAGCCGCCAGCCGGGTGCCTTCCCGGGCAGGGTCTGCCGCACGGGCTCCCAGGCCGCCCACCCGATCAGGAGCGTCGCCGCCGGCCAGAGCGCGTCGAGGATGCTGCCCTCCGCGTAGATCCCCTTCGCGTTCGTGTAGACGAACAGCCCGTCCGCGATCGCCGCTGTGCCGAGACCCGCGCCGATGAGCGCCCAGGCGCGCCCGGGTCGCCAGCCGGCGAGCGCGAAGGCGCCGACCACGAGCGCGAGCAGCAGGAGGTCGCCCACGGGGTAGGCCAGGTCGGTGACGACGGCGGCGGTCGCGCCCCCGGTCGTGCTGATGATCGGCTCGAGCAGGATCGCCGCCCCGACGGCCGCGATCGCGAAGCCCGCCACCATGCCATCGAGCCAGAGGCTCGCGTGGTAGCGACGCACACCGCCCGGCACGAGCAGCAGCAGCGCCACGTAGCTCGCCGGGTAGAAGGCCAGGAAGAAGTAGTCGCCGAGTGAGGGATACGGCGGCAGCTCGACGCCCTCGATGTAGAGCGAGTAGTGGATCTCGCCGGCCGACCAGGCCGCAAGGCCGACCCCCATCGCGAGCCACGCGCGCCGCTGTGCCGGGACCAGTGCCGCGCGGGCCAGGCACAGCAGCGCCGAGCAGACCACGATGCCGTCGTAGACCCAGCTCTGGAAGAAGGCGTCGAGCGACGGCGCGATTCCGAGTCCGGCCTGGGCGAGGTAGGCCATCAGGGCGGCCAGGGTCAGCGCCTGGAGAGCGGCGATGACTCGGCGGATCTTCGGCGAAGGAGTCATTACGTTTCGTGTGATCCGCGAGGCGCCTCCCGCCCCTCGGTTCACCCGGTATCGCCCCGGTTGGAGGCACGCGCAATGGGACATACGTCCAGGAATCTCGCGCTGGACACAAGGCCCGTCGAGGCCGGTCCGTCCACGTCCGGCGGGCCGCGGGCAGCTACGGCTCGGGCTGAGGCAGGGGCTGCCGCGCTCGGCGGACGAGCTGCTGGGCGCCGACGACGGCCGCGAGCACCACCGGCACGGCGGCGAGCAGCGGCGCCGGCACCCCCACGCCGGCCTTCGACAGGAGGCCCAGAGCCGACCCGACCAGCACGATCCCGAGCGCGGTGCGCAAGGTCGCCACCGGCAGCCGCACGGACCAGTGGCTGCCGATCCAGACGCCGGGCACCGAGCCGATCAGGATCGTTCCGGCGAGGGCCCAGTCCACGTTGCCGGCGACCACGTGCGCGATCGCGGCAGCCCAAAGCAGCAGCGCGGCATGGAAGACATCCGTGCCGACGACGCGAGTCGGCACGAGCCGGAAGACCAGAATCAATGCGACCGCGATCAACGCGCCGCTCCCTGCCGAGGTGACCCCGAGCACGAAGCCGACGAACACGCCGATCGCGACGGCGGCGAGCTTGTGGCGCGCATCGAGCTCCACGTGCTCGCGTTCTCGCTGCACGAGCTTCGGCAGGAACAGCGCCCGCGCGAGGACCGCGACCCCGTGAACAGCAGCGCGGCCGCGAGCAGTGTGAGCAGCAGCTCGTCGAAGTCGTCGCCGTGGGCGCGCTCCAGGGCGGCGAGCACGTAGACGCCGCCGATCGCGGCGGGCACCGAGCCAAGCGCCATCCAGGTCGAGAGCCCGAGCTCGACGGTCCGCTGCCGGAAGTGCTTGAGGCCGCCGACGGTCTTCGTGACCGCCGCGTACGCGAGATCGGTGCCGATCGCCGTGACCGGCTTGACGCCGAACACCAGGATCAGGAGCGGCGTCATCAGCGAGCCGCCGCCCATGCCGGTCAGGCCGACCAGCATGCCCACTCCCAGCCCGAAGACGATCAGCAGCGGGTCCACGGCGTCAGCCGTGTAGCCCGCACTCGAGCTTGCTGTCGCCGGCCCAGCGCCCGTCGCGGCCCTCGCTCGGCAGCGTGCAGTGGGTGCAGCTGATCGACGCGTAGCCGCGGTCGTGCAGCGGGTTGTACGGCAGCTCGTGCCGGGCGATGTAGCTCCAGACGTCCTTCTCGGTCCAGTCGGCGAGGGGATTTGCCTTCCAGAGGCCGTGCTTCTCGTCCCAGTGGAGCTTCGGCGTGTCCGCGCGGGTGGGCGACTGGTCGCGCCGCAGGCCGGCCACCCAGCAGTCCACCTGCGACAGCGCGTCCTTCAGCGGCTCGACCTTGCGAATGCCGCAGCACGCGTCGGGATCGCGGTTCCAGAGCTCGTCGCCGTGCAGCTGCGCCTGGCGGGCGAGGCTCATGCCCTGGTAGACGTCGACCTTGACGCCATAGCGCTGCTCGAGGGCGCGCCAGGTCTCGTAGGTCTCCGGGAACAGCACGCCCGTGTCGAGTGTGAAGAAGCGCGCCTCGGGCTCGATCCGCACGAGCATGTCCATGATCACGGTGGCCTCCTTCTGGAAGGAGCAGGCCACGTACAGGCGCGGGTGATGCCGCTCGGCCACGTAGGCGAGCAGGTCCTCGGCGGCGAGGCGCTCTAGGTCGGGTGCCGGGGCTACCGCCACGCTAGACCGCGCACTCGCCCTCACCGCGCTCGACCTTGAACGGGTCGTGGCGGTTCCAGTCGATGAAGTGCTCCATGTTCTCGAGGTTGAACTCCAGCGGCATGGCCAGGTCCTTGACCTCGTCCTGAAATCCCTCGAGACCGGTGCGAGCGACGAAGTCATTGAACTCCTCGCCGTCCTCGCGGCCGCGCTCGTAGTAGCGGACCCAGCGCTCGACGGCCTCGGGCACGCGCTTGGCCGGCAGGCGGACCTTGAGCCGCTGCCCCATCGCGACGGCCCCGCCGTCGTAGGCCCCGCCGACGTGCGCGACGTAGGCGGGTATCTGCCGGTCGCCGACCTTCATCGACGCCCCGTAGAACCCGATGTTGGCGATGTGGTGCTGACTGCAGCCGTTCGGGCAGCCGCTCATCTTGATGTGGATCCGCTTGGTCAGCGGGTCGTCGATCGCCATCGCCTCGAGCCGCTCCTCCACGGCCTGGTTCAGGCCCATGGAGCTGGTGATGCCCAGCTTGCAGCTGTCCGTGCCGGGGCAGCTCACGACGTCGGTGATCTCGTGTGACCCGGGGTCGCCCAGGCCGAGCTCGCGCAGGCGGATCCAGACGTCGTAGAGGGACTCGTCGCGTACCCACCGCAGCACGACGTTCTGCTGGATGCTCGTGCGGGCGTAGCCGCCGGTGTGGTCGCGCATGATCGCGGCGAGCCCGCGGAACTGCTCGGGCGTGAGGTCGCCGCGCGTGACCTTCACCTCGACCGCAGAAAAGCCGGGCTGGCGCTGCGGACGCACGTTGGCCTCGACGAAGCGGTCGAACTCGCGGTTGTCGCCGTTCGGCGAGCCGTAGCTGGCCGGCGCCGCCGGGGCGTTCGACTCCTCCTCATGGCCGAACAGCAGCTCGTCGGGTGTGAAGTCGCGCTCGGCGACCCAGTCGCCGCCGAGCTCCTCCTCGACCATCTCCCGGAAGGCGTCGATCCCGACCTTGTCGACGAGGAACTTGATCCGCGCCCGCTGGCGGTTGGCGCGCAGCTCCTCCTGGCGGTCGAAGATCCGGAGCACGGCCTCGGAGACCTTCAGGTAGTCGCCGTTGTCGACCTGCACGAACTCGAACAGGGCGCTGCCGACCCGCGGCATGATTGAGGTGCCGCCGCCGGTACGAATCTCGACCCCGCGCACCTCCCGACCGTCGATCTCGCGGATACGCGGCAGGAAGCCGAGGTCGTGAATGCCCGTGACCGCTCTGTCCTCGTCGGTGGCCGTGAAGGCGACCTTGAACTTCCGCGGCAGGAGCTGGCAGACGTCGTTGCGGACGAAATAGCGCACGAACGCGCCCGCGTACGGCGTGATGTCGAAGAGCTCGCCCTCGCTCAGGCCCGCGTAGGGGTCGCCCGTGACGTTCCGAACCGTGTTGCCGCAGGCCTCCCGCGTGGACAACCCCGACTCGCCCATGAGGCGGATCGCCTTGGCGGCGTCGGGCAGCGGCACGTGGTGGTACTGGATATTCTGCCGGGTGGTGATGTGACCCTTGCGCAGCGGCGTGAACTGCTCGGCGACGTCGGCGAACGCCTCGAGCTGCTCCGGGGTGACGCCGCCGAAGGGCAGCTTCACGCGAATCATCTGCCGCTCGGCCTGGCGCTGGCCGTACACGCCCTGCTTCAGGCGGAAGCCGATGAACTGCTCCTCCCGCTGCTCGCCGCGAAGGAACTTGCCGGCCTCGGTGTCGAAGTCGTCGAACTCGCGCTCCAGCACCGGGATCACGTGCCCGGGGACATCCTCGTAGAGCTCCGGGTTCTCGAGTGAGCCCTTCCTGCCTCGCTTCGTGTCGCTGGTCGGGGCGGCGGTCGGTTCCATGCTGGTTGTCTCCTGTGGCCGAGAACGTCGTCCTCGCCGGCCTGCGGCGTCGCGGCAATATACCAATACCCGATTGGTTTTCGGGTATTTCGGCTGGAGCCCTTTAGCGGAGCGCGTTCTTGCTCAACGGTCGGGCAGGCCGCTGCGGGCCACGACCTCTCCGCCCTCGGGCTCGAGCGCGCGGCCCTGCTCCGCCCAGGCAAGCAGCCCGCCAGCGATGCTGTAGGCATCCGAGCCCGATGCGCGGAACGCCGCCGCAGCCACGGCCGAGCGGTCCCCGCCACGGCAGTAGAGGACGATCGGGCGTCCGCGGTCGAGGGCCTCGGCCTCGGCCTGAAGGCGGTCGAGCGGGATGTGCCGTGCCCCGGGTATGCGGCCGGCGGCGTGCTCTTCGTCCGTGCGAACGTCGACCAGCTCGGCGTCCGCGTCGATCAGCTCGGCCGCCCGCTCGGGCGGCAATTCGGTCTCCGTGGACATCGGGCAGGCAAAGTACCAGCACGGGTCCGGCTGCCAAGCTTGCGGCTGTGGACGATCCGATGGTGGTCGCGCGCGGGGTCGAGATCCCGCTGTCCGAGGTCGACCTGCGCGTCAGCCGGTCCTCCGGA